>CAXSHQ010000316.1:4980-5494 GCA_964236875.1 uncultured Acidobacteriaceae bacterium
CCAGCGCTTCGACCTCACCACCATCGGCACCACGGTCGGCACCGTCTCCTACATGTCGCCCGAGCAGGCCAGGGGAGAGGTCATCGACCCCCGCTCCGACCTGTTCTCCCTCGGCTCGGTCCTGTACGAGGCCGTTACCGGCGAGCTGCCCTTCCAGGGCGCCACCAGCGCGCTCATCTTCGTCGAGCTTCTCGGCAAAAACCCCGAACCGATCCGGCAGCAGAACCCCGGCGTCCCGCGAGACCTCGACCGCTTCATCACCCGCCTGCTGGCAAAGAACCGCGCTGACCGCTTCCAGTCCGCCGCCGCCGCCCTCGAGGCCCTCAAGTCCGTTTCGCTCCGCAAGGGGCCGCTTGCCGGCATCTCCCTGTGGGACAAGCTCGGCGGCAAAGGCGCAGCCAAATCCAAGGCGGACCCCCCTCCCAGCGCCTCGCCCACAGAAGCGCCGGAGGCCCCCGCCGGCCCACGCTCCGCGGGCACACCCAACGCAAACCCCGCCACCGCCCGGCCAAAC
>CAXSHQ010000317.1:0-2690 GCA_964236875.1 uncultured Acidobacteriaceae bacterium
TGCATCTGCGCGGTGTTGTTCCAGCCGAGCTCTTCCCATTCATCCGCGAGGATGGGGTCGATCCATGCGTTGTAGGGGCCGTCGCCGACGGTGTTGTCATAGAGCAGCGGGACGGACTCATGGAGGTCGTGCAGCACCTGCGCGTGGAAGTCGAGGAAGGTATCGAGCACGTTGCGGGTGAGGGCCAGCGTCATGCCCATGGCGTCGCGGTTGTTGTCGTGCGCGACGTAGTGGCCCCAGTAGACGAGGCGCGGCCAATCCTGACTGGGGTGCGCCTTGTGCCACTTGTAGATGTCGACCATGCGGTCGCGCCCATCGACTTCGACGACCGGGGTGATGAGCACGATCATGTGCGAGCGGATGTACTTGATATAGGGCGAGTCGTCGACGGCGAGGCGGTAGGCGAGCTCCATGAGTGCGGTGGGCGCGCCGGTCTCGGGCGAGTGGATGGTGCCGGTGATGTAGTAGACGGGGAAGGACGCGTCGATGAGCGGGCGCGCCTTGCTGTCGTCCATGCCAAGGGTGCGCGGGTCGGCGAGTTTGGCAAGGCGGTCGTCGTTTTCCTTCTGCGCGTTGAGGAGGCTTTCATCGGCGATGGCGGCGGCAATCATCTCGCGGCCTTCTTCGCTGTGGCCGACCGTGTAGACCTTGACGCGCGGGGAGCTCGCGGCGAGCAGACGGAAGTATTTGTAGACGTCTTCCGCGTAGGGGAGCATGTCCGGCGCGCCAGCCACGTCGCCGAGGACCTTCATCGGCGTGGGCACCGAGGGCGAGGCGGGCAGGTAGTTCACCAGCGGCGACGTGTAGTTAGGCCCGGTGGTGTACTGCTGGATTTTGGCCGTGTAGGCCTGATCGATGGCTTGCTGAGGATCGCGGTCGAACGTGCCTGCGAGCGTCTGCGCGTGCAGGATCGGCGCAAGGAGCAAGGCAGCGGCCATGACGGCGAACAGGATAGCGGCGGAGTTGTATCGACTTGCCGTACGGGTACGGATAGCGGCGGTGCGAACGGCAAAGGGGCAAGCAGCATCAGCGCTGCTGCGCATTGTCAGCGACATGCGTCCATCCTCATGAGCGGGTGTGAGCCGCCTGAAAGCTTGAGTTGTGGTGCGATATCGCTAGTAAAACACAACGAAGCTGTTCGAGCGGCTTTTCGCAAAGCCCCGTCAGATGGATTTGAGGTACTCGATCAACGCCCAGCGCTGCGCGTCGGTCAGCTCCGGTCCGATAACGCCTTTGCCTGGCTTATTGCTGTACTCGTGACCGGCGTTGGAGTTTCCGACGGTGGTGGTGTTGAAGCCGAACGCTCCCGGGAAGGTGTTGGCAGTCATGAAGCCGACGCGCTGCACGTCGAACTCGCGCGTGCCGGTGAAGAAGGTTTTGGAGCGTTGGTCCAGCGGCGAGAGGAGTTCGTAGAGGTTCGGGATCGAGGCGTTGTGCAGAAAGGGCGGCGTGGCCCAGATGCCATTGAGAGGGCGGGCGCGATACGCGAGCGGCGCGGTGACGGCATCGTCACGGAAGCCATTCCAGTCGACACGAGCCGCCGGGGGAAGGCCCAGGCCGTCGTACTTCAAGTCGCGAATCTTCTGGCCGACGAGGCGAAGCCCGGCCGCGCCGGACTGAGTGCCCAGGCCCAGGGCACTCAGGTCAGCTTTGCTTTCGGCCCAGTCCTGCGCCTCTTTGGCGTCGGTTCCAATGGTGTCGAGGGGAATCACCTTCAGGTTGAGTGAGCGCCGGCCTTCCTGATCCTGCACCCAGTACTGCGCCTTCTGCAGCTCCGGGGAGCCCATAGGAGGCAGATGGCACTTCTGGCAGAGCTGCTGGTAGAGCTGCGCACCTTGCTGCACCTTGGCCTGGTCGAGCGGCCCGA
Organism: uncultured Acidobacteriaceae bacterium; assembly: GCA_964236875.1. Lineage (GTDB taxonomy): Bacteria > Acidobacteriota > Terriglobia > Terriglobales > Acidobacteriaceae > Granulicella. The sequence continues at coordinate 1,868 of CAXSHQ010000317.1, forward strand.
AAACGTCAGCAGACCACTTGGGAGACTTGAGGCCGCTGAAGGGAGTGGGGCCGGCAAGCTGTTCTTCGATGCGCCACAAGTTGGGCACATCCACGCTGGACTGATAGCGACGTGCCGGATCCTTGAGGTTGACGCGCGCCCGCACGCCGAGCGCTTCGCCGATGTTGCGCATCATGGGCTGCTGGATGGAGTTGTTGTACTGCACGAAGCTGAACCAGCTTGTGTCCCAGAGCGGCGGATATTTTACGGGCGCATCGGCGAGGCGGAGGTTCTTGTCGTCGAGTTCGGTGCCGAAGACGAGGTTGGAGATGCGGCCGAGCGCGTCGATGCGGCCGAAGCCGCCTGCGGTGGAGTACAGGTTGCCGCTTTCGGCGGTTTCAGCTTCCTTCAGGCCGACTTTGATGTACTCGCGAAGCTCCGCACGCAGCTTCTTCTTGTCGTCGCTGGAGGCGTCCGGGCCCAGGACCTTCTTGGCGAAGCGGTTGAAGCGGAAGGGAAGCTTGTCCGTGAACGCGACCGCGTAGCCCACCTCGGTCTGGAAGGCAGCCAGCTCCAGGACGGGCGAGCCGCCATCGATGCGGACGCCTTTGCCGTTATGCTCCAGCTGTGCGGTGTGGCAGGCCGAGCAGGTCAGGCCGAGCTGCTGGGACTTCTCGCCGTTTCCTGGATCAGTGACTTCGCCTATGGCAAGGCCGGCGGGCATGCCATAGGGGTTCTCCTTGCCGACGGGATCGGCCAGGAAGCCGAAGCGGGAAAGGTATGCCGGGTCTGCGACGAGAGGCGCCGCGGTGAGCGTGGGCTTGGGCTGTTCCAGCGCGAGAAA
>CAXSHQ010000317.1:2700-5482 GCA_964236875.1 uncultured Acidobacteriaceae bacterium
CCACTTGTACGGCAGGATCATGCTGCCCTGGCCGGCATGATAAAACCACACGCGCTGTTGCTGCGACCAGTTCTGGTCCGTGTAGGTCACCTCGACCGGCTTGAAGGTCGGCATGTTCTGGCTGGGGCGCTTGCCGAAGAGCTGCTTGAGCTGTGTGCAGCCCATCATGGGCAGGAGTGTCGCGGTAAGGATGCAGGCGTGGAGGAAGGTTGGTCTGCTGTTGGTGGTGCTCATGGACATCCTGCGTTCTCCGCGAAAAGGTAATTGCCTTGCAGCAAACATGCCGGTACCCCGGAGCCCGTCACAGCGTCCACGTTGCAGACGCCGGTTTAATCCCCACCAACACAGCGCGGCAGAACGCGTGCTCAAGGAACCGCTGGATGCGAAAACGGCCAGGCAGCGGAACGGAGCAGCGAAACTTCGCGCAGAGGCCCGATGTAGAGCTACAGCAAGATCGAGCAGGAGCACGCACACACCACTGCTTCGACTTTCTTCAGAAGCCGGAGACTTGTTGGAACGGCGAGGCCGAAAAGCTGATGAAAAGGAAGCGTACTGTTCAACCTTGTGAAAAGCAAGCCCTTTCTAACCGCTCGCGGTGCGGACTCAAGGCGTGAACGACGAAGTCTGAGTGAGACCCTGGCGATCCGCCGATGCATGGGAGACGCAGGCTCATGTACAACTTCTACGTGGTGCTGAAGCGCAGCAGATCGAGCGGCCGACGCCGCGTACCGAAGACGCCGGGCGCCCGGGAGAACTCCGCCCTTTTGGCGGTGCCGGCGTATGTGGAGGTGGCCTCCACGGAGTTGGCGCGCGCCATTAACCGCGACGTGGTGCTGCGGCTGATCCGGAGCCTGCAACCGATTTCGCGTGTGGACCTGGCACGCGCTTCAGGCCTGCAGAACAGCACAGTTTCGTCGCTGGTGGAGCAGCTTCTGGCGGAGGGCTGGATTCGCGAAGGCGAAGCCCTGAAGACGGCGCGGGGCCGCCGGCCTACGCAGATCTCACTCAACCACCGGCTTTCCATGCTGGTCGCGGACGTGCATCCCGGGCGCGCGAGCGTTGCGGTGATCGACCTGAACGGACAGGTACTCGAGCGTGCCGCCATCAGCATGCCGCCGGATGTGCAGGGCGGTGTACGTGCGCTCGTCGCTGCCTTCCATAAGCTGCGCGCCAGCCATACCGACCGGCCATTCGAAGGCGCTGGTGTGTGCCTGCCGGGACGCGTGGACATCAAGAGCGGCCGGCTGATGATTGCACCCAACCTGCGCTGGCGCGAGTACGACATCCGCGAGGCCCTGCAGAAAGAACTGGGCATGCAGGTGGAACTGGAGAACGACGCCAACGCCTGCCTCCTTTCGGAGCTATGGTTCGGACATCTGGAAGGCGTGCGCGATGCGGTGCTGCTGGCCATCTCAGAGGGCGTAGGCGCTTCGCTGCTTGCCGGGGGTCATCTGGTCGCCGGCCGGAGCGGGATGGCCGGTGAATTCGGCCATTTGTGCCTCGATCCCAAAGGGCCGGAATGCGGCTGCGGACGACGGGGCTGCTGGGAGGTCTTCGCGTCCTCACGGGCGGCGTTGGAGGCATACCGCAAGCTTGCGCCGGAAGCGCCGGCGCTCGATTACCCGGAGCTCTGCATGGAGGCCGTGGGCGGCGATGCGAGTGCGCGCGCCGCGCTGGAGCAACAGGCGGTGGCGATCGGCCGCGGCTTGCGGATGGTGAATGCTGCCCTTGCGCCGGAAGTCATTCTCTTCGCGGGGGAGATCGCGTCGGCGTGGAGCATTGCGGAGCCGATCCTTATCCGCGAATGCCAGGCCAGCCTGCTGGCGGAAGAGTGTCCCCGGCTGGTGTGCACGGGCGACGCGAAGCTCACGCAATTACTCGGGGCGGCTGCGGTGGTTCTGCAGCGTCACTCTGGCTACTACCGCTCACATACTTCGCAGCGGCATGCCATGGGCGCGCACCACAATCCGGACACCATTGCGACGGTCAGCGCGTAGAGGACACGTCCTCAATCCGGACCGTCAGGCAATTGACAGCCTGCTATCTCCAGCCAATAGTTTGGCCTTATTTCGCGCGGCGCAATAATTCGCTTCACATTGCTTCTACTTTTGGCTGAGTGATGTGGTGCGGGAGTGGGTGCTGCGGCGGATGGGGAGAGCCTTACACTAGAGCGGGCGTGCCGAGTCCTGGCCGGTATGCAGCCGACACTAAGAAGAGGTATGGGGAGTGGAGCTCGCGGGCAAGTGCGCGGTGGTGATCGGCGGGACCTCCGGGATCGGACGGACGCTGGCGCTGGGGCTGGCGGAGGCGGGCGCCGATGTAGTGGCCACGGCGCGCTCCGCGGACGGCACGGACGCGGTTGCCGAAGAGATCCGCGCGCTGGGACGGCGCACGCTGGCGCAGCCGGCGGATGTGCTGGACCGCGGCTCGCTGCAGTCGTTGTGCGATGCCGTGCTGGCGGAGTTCGGTGCGGTGGACGTCCTGGTGAACTGCGCCGGGCGAACGCAGCGCGTTCCCACCCTGGAGTGCAGTGAAGACCTTTGGAACGGCATCTTCGACGTGAACCTGAACGGTACTTTGCGAGGCTGCCAGGTGTTTGGCCGTCCCATGCTCGAGCGAGGCCAGGGGCGCATCATCAACATTGCGTCGCTTTCCACCTTTGTGGCGTTTCATGAGGTGGCGCCGTATGGAGCAAGCAAGGCGGCGGTGGGTGCGCTGACGCGCTCACTGGCCGTGGAGTGGGCGCCGCACGGCATGCTGGTGAACGCCATTGCTCCCGGCA
>CAXSHQ010000318.1:0-5454 GCA_964236875.1 uncultured Acidobacteriaceae bacterium
AAGTACACGTCGCCAGCGGCATCGACCGCAATGGATCTAACGGAGCCGATCAGGGCCGAGGTCGCGTAGCCGCCGTCTCCGCTGTTGCCGGCCACGCCCGTGCCCGCAACCGGCAGCACCGCCTGGCACCTGCTGGAATCGGTACTGATCTTGAAGATCTGGTTGTTGCTGTAGAAGTAGACGAAACCGCCCGAGACGGCCAGGGTGGTCGGAGTGTACTGGCCGAAGTTGTCGCAAAGACCCGAACCCTGGTAGTAGCCGACGATGTACTGGAGGCTTCCGCCGGGGACGTATTTGACGATGCCGTAGTAGTAGGGCACGGTTGTGAAGATGCTGCCGTTCTCATCCACCGCCACGTTGCCGTCCAGGCTGGGCCCATGGGGTCCTTGGTGAATGGCAATCGGACCACCGTTGGGAATCCCGGTCACGGTGGAGATGATTCCTGTGGAGGCATCCACCTTGCGCACGCTGTCATTGCTCATCGAGTTGACGGTAACGATGTACAGATCGCCTGCCGGACTGACCGAAACAGCGATGGGGAACCATAGCGCGGCTGCCGTCGCAGGCCCGCCGTCTCCGCTGGAGTTGTGGTTGTTCAAGGTGCCCGCGACAATGGTCACCGCACCTGTGGTCGCGTCCACTTTGCGCACCACGGCGTCAGATGTGTCCGCGATATAAAGATTGCCTACGGCGTCAAGTGCAGGAAAGCCCACTATGGTGGCCGATTGGCCTGCCACCGGGCTGACCAGCGTTCCCGGCGTGAACGCCACCTGCGCGCCCACGGAGTTGAAGCTGACGGGCAGTAGAAAGGTCTTGGTCGCCGTCACGATGCGCAAGGTGCCGAATCGAAGCCCCGGGAAGTGCGAGCTGATCACCGTGTCTACACCGCAGCCGGCTCCCGCAGGAGTCGTCTGGTCGTAGACGCAGGAAGGTCCATAGAGCCGCCGCACGGCGAGCTCCTGCACGCCGCCCGGACCGGGGTCATACGAGACACTCTTGATCTGAACGTCCTGCGTGAAATGAAATCCCGGCCCTGAGGAGAAGACGCTGCTCGCCGTCCAGGTGCCGACGTTGACTGTGCCTCCAGAGGGAAGAGCCGTCGGCGCATCGACCACTAGTTCCTGCGCCCGCACCGCGGATACGGAGCCACCGAGGATGGCAAGTAGAGCGACACTTAGAGCCCGGAAGAGAGGAGAAAACTTATAGTGCGAAGGAGGACGTACAGTCATGGATTGCGCTCACAGCAGAAATGTTGCTACGAGCAAAAGTGTAGGAGAAATCTATCGAAACCCGACAGGAATCAAAGGATTTCGCTGTCAAGTCTTTAGTGAGTTAACTAGTTACTGATAGGGGACATCCAGCAAGGTTCACGCGAGAGCTGGCACGACTGTGAACACGCTGGTAAATCACCCAGAAGCGTGAGGCTTGTCTTTTGGCTGCTTGGGGAGACTTTCTTTCTCTCAATGGCTTACGTTGTGTAGACAGGCTAGGACAATGACAGCAAGCTCCACGGAACGCAGCTCCTTTGAAGAAACCGCCGTGCCCCGGACCAACTGGTCCGGGAACTACCGCTACTCGACTGAACGGGTGTTCCAGCCTGGATCGGTCGCGGACGTTCAGGATGCTGTGCGGAGCGTGGAAGCCGTGTGCGCGTTGGGTACGCGGCACTGCTTCAATGGGATCGCCGACTCACAGGTGGCGCAGATCTCAACGGTCAAGCTGAAGGATGCCACGCTGAATGCGGAGGCGCGCACAGTCACGATTGGCGCCGGCTTGCGCTACGGCGATCTGGCAAGCTTCCTCGATTCCCACGGGTTTGCCCTGCACAACATGGCGTCCCTGCCGCACATCTCGGTGGGCGGCGCATGCGCGACGGCGACGCATGGTTCGGGGGTGGGGAACGGCAACCTGGCTGCGGTCGTGAGGGAGATTGCGGTGGTCACGGCAGACGGCGCGGTTCGCGAGTTTTCCCGTGCGGAGGACGGCGATCGCTTCGCCGGTGCTGTGGTGGGGCTGGGCGCACTGGGTGTGGTCACACACCTGACGCTGGCCGTGCAGCCGCGCTTTGAGATGACGCAGGTGGTCTACCAGAACCTGCCCTTCCGTGAGTTGGAACAGCACCTCGCTACGATAATGGGCGCGGGATACAGCGTGTCTCTGTTTACGGGCTGGCAGAACGAACGCGCTGATGTGGTGTGGATCAAGCGGCGCGTGGATCGGGAAGGTGTCACTATGCCGCCGGAGCGCTTCCATGGCGCGACGCTGGCCACCGAGAAGCTGCATCCCATACCGGGCCATCCTGCCGAAGCCTGCACCGACCAGATGAACACTCCGGGGCCTTGGCATGAACGGCTGCCGCACTTCAAGATGGAGTTCACTCCCTCGAGTGGGCAGGAGCTGCAGAGCGAGTACTTCATTCCGCTCGAACGGGGCTATGAAGCGATCCGTGCGGTGGAGACCTTGCGCGATGCCATCAATCCGCACCTGTATGTCTCGGAGCTGCGCGCGGTGGCGGCGGACGATCTTTGGATGAGCATGAATTACTGCCGGGCTTCGCTGGCGATCCACTTCACCTGGAAGCCTGAACCGGAGGCCGTGATGCGCCTGCTGCCGCAGATTGAAGCGAAACTGGCGCCGTTTGAGGCTCGCCCGCACTGGGGCAAGATCTTCACGATGGGCGCCCGCGAGATCGAGCCGCAGTATCCACGGATCGGCGACTTTCGCGCGCTCAGGAAAGAACTCGATCCGCAAGACAAGTTTCGTAACGCATACATACAGCGCGTTATCGATCCTGCGTAAATGCTGTTTAGACAGCGCGGCCGCGGCGGGCCATGCGGCGCGACCACTGGATGGCGAGGTACAGGAGGGCGATGGCTCCGACAACGAGGCCGACGGGAAGACCGACGCGCTTGTAGGCGACCGCGTAATCGACCGGCCGGTGGGTGAAGGCGAAGTAGAAAAGCAGCGCCATGATGGCGCAGAAGGTTGTCGCGAAGAAGGCGGCAAAGCCGGTCGCGACACCCATGATGAGCGACTGAAACCAGCCGAGGTCACCCAGAGGGATGCCGAGGATCACGCCTTCGCGCCGCGCCCGTTCTACGTCGTTGAAGCTTGCCATCGCTTCCAAGGATATAGGCTGGGGGCGTTTCCGGGGCGAACGGGGCAGATGGAGCGCAGAGGTCTAGAATAGAAAGGATGGGCGATGGTCTCCAGGTAGAACAGGGTACGGTGACTCCGCCAGTGGTGCGCGCGACGCAGGTGGCGCGCGAGGCGGAAGTGCGTCAGTCAGGCAATGGGGTGCGCTTTGCGACCTACGGCGAAACCGGCGTGGCCGGACCTGACCTGACGAGCATGCTGGAAGCCGTGCCTGCGACCATCGGTGCGGCACTGAAGGGGAACACGTACTTTTTTGTGCCGCTGGCATTGCGGGAAAGCCCGGAGAGTTCAGTTGCAAAGGCCGCAGAAAGCGGGCCGGGTGTCGTGAAGGCAGGCGCGCAGGCGAATGCCGAGCCGGCGATGATCGCCGGTGAGTATACGGACGAGTATTCGGACGCGGCTATCTGCCACAGGGATGTGGAGTTGGGCAATGGCCACCGTGGCGTGTTTATTTCCACGCGGCTGATGAATGACCGCTTCGCGTTGAGCTTTGAGTTCTTTATCAACGTGGCGCATGCCTATGTTGACGCGGCAGGCGTGCCGGAGCGCTTCAGCGAGCTGGCGTGGCAACAGGCGCTGGCAAATGTGCGCGGCGAGACCTCGATGGATGCGTGGGAGTCGCGGAACCTCGCGCTGGGGCGGTCTCCGCAGACCGACGCCGAGAACCCGCCGGCGCGGCGGCGGCGGCCGTATGTGGCCGCGGCCCGGGCGTTTGGGTCGGCGGGCGCCGAGGTGAACGCGACTGCTTCGGCTACTCCCATCGTGGCGGATGAACGGGAGCGGCAACTCTTTCTGGAGAGCGCCTTCTCGGATGCGCTGGCGGTCTACCTGCTCTCGCTGGCGTTGGACTTCGACTACTCGGAGCTGCGCGAGCGGGAGTATCCGCTGCTGGCGCCGGCAGCGCTGGCGGCGCGGCTGAAGCTGGTCGCGGAGATGTTTCCGGCCAATGCTGGGTATGAATTCGCGCTGCGGTATCGGCGTCGGGCTTAGCCGCAAGCAGTCTGGTTACGGGACAGGAAAAGTAAGTCGATCATCGTGGAGCCACCACGGTGTCTCCGAGACTGCGGTTTGCGGGCTTGGACCTTGCGCCAACTGCTGCACCGTCTCCGCGAGCGGAGTTGGGATGGGCTCCATGCCCTGTGCGAGGGTGAAGACGCCGGACTCGTAAACGCCCGTATTCTGCGTGCACAGGCAGTGCCAGTTATACGAACCAAGGAGAGCCCAGGCCGTGACTGCAAGAACGTCCGCGCCGGCGGCTCGTGCGTCCAACGCACCTTGCCATATCCAGGAAAGCCACTGCTTCTGCTCTTCCGGCGGCGCGCCGATGTGGCACTCGGTGATCGCGACGGGTATGCCGTAGCGCCGCCAGGCATCGAGGAGAATGGCTTTCGCGCCACCTAGGCCTGCAGGGCATACGCGCAAGGCTTCGATGTCGATGAAGGCGTCCTGACCGAGATCGCCGCCGACCCATCCCGCCGGGTAGTTCTCCACGCGATGATCGAGGAAGCGATCGCTGGTCAGGTAGTAGTTCAGGCCGATCACAGCGGGCCGACAGGTGTTCTTGACGAACCATGCGAGTTCCTTCTCAGGGATGCCGTTGGCCAGCAGCCACGCGTACAGAGGATGCTCCGGCGAGACCAGGCCGCACAGCAGATCGGTTCCAAGCCAGCGCCGCTGTTCGCGGAACTCACGCTCTGCACGTAACGGCTGCGTGCCGGCGATCGCGCCTCCATCCTCCGTTGTGACCAGGCGCGCGGCCGGTTGCACGGTGCGGATCGCCCGCATGCCGAGCGCTATGGCCTTTGTCTGCTGAACGAGAGCGCGCAGGTAACTCGCGATGCTGCGGTGATGCGGATACCAGTGGCTGTAGAGGCAAGCAAAGCGAGCTGTCGTGTTGGGCTCGTTGACCGGCGTGTACAGGGTGACCCATGGATAGCGCTGCGCGACAGTCAGCGCATAACGGGCGAGCTTGTCTGGGAACTCGGGATCGAGGAGGCTGGTGTGAGGTGGGCCGCTGCCGTGATGAATGAAGCCGACAATCGGCTCGCGCATGGCCTGCATGGTGCAATCGAAGACAAGCCACGGGTCGCGGTCCGCTTCCTCTTCGGCTTCGAAGCGTTCCCAATGCAGGCAGATACGCAGCGTCCGAATGCCAAGCGCGGCGAAGCGCGCGATGTCTGGCTCGATGCGATCAAGATGACCGGCAAAGGCAAGCTGGTCGAAGTACTGGTCGGTGTCTCCGCGAGCGACGCGGTTGATCGTGCATTCCATGCCGCCCCACATCTGCAGGGGTGCTTG
>CAXSHQ010000319.1:0-249 GCA_964236875.1 uncultured Acidobacteriaceae bacterium
GCGAGCACGCGATGCTGGTAACCGCGCCACTGCGTGAACTGCGAAAGGTAATCGAAAATCTCGCGCGAGTTCGTGTGAAAGATGTGCGGCCCGTACTTGTGCACCAGGATGCCGGCTTCGTTGTGGAAGTCATAGGCATTGCCGGCGATGTGGCTGCGCTTATCGATGATGAGCACGCGCTTGCCGGCCTGGGAGGCGAGCCGCTCGGCGAGCACGCTGCCCGCAAACCCTGCGCCGACGACAACGTAA
>CAXSHQ010000319.1:314-3766 GCA_964236875.1 uncultured Acidobacteriaceae bacterium
TGCGCATGGGCGTAGCGGTAAGGGAGAGCCGCTCGATGCGCATCGAAGCGACGGCGGTGGCGACTCCATGCGACACTCGGTGCGCCAGCGCACGGTCATCGAGGTCGGGCTGACTGGGCGGCATCACTCGCACAATCTCGCGGCACATGGCGGCCCATGTGGAATCCCACGAGCTTCGCGCCAGCTTGGCCGCTACAGCCCGGCGCCACGACGCGGACTGGGGCTGCAGAGCGGCATCGATGGCCTCCGCGAACTGCTGGGCCGAAGACGGGAGATGAACCTGGTCGCGTCGTTGAGCGCGAAGGGCAGCAGAGCCACATCCCATCCGCTCAGGTATGCGGGCAGATGCTCGTAGCCTTTGCCGCCGAGGTAGTGGATGTTCTCGCCCTGGGGCAGCGTCGCTGCGTCGATCTTCACCACCGGGCCGAGGATGACGAAGTGAATCTCGGGCCGGAGCGCGGCCACTTCGCGGAGAAGCTCGATGTCGAAGCGTTCATCCACGACACCGTAGAAGCCGGCGCGAGGGTGGGGGATACCGGCCTGATCCGCGGGGTCGGGGAGCGAGCCGCCGGCTGCCTGCGCGAAGTGAGGAACGTCAATGGAGCTGGGGAAGGGGTGGACGTTGGGGTGCTCATTCCGCTTGGCTTCGTAAAGGCTGATGCCTCCGGTGAAAACGACATCCGCGGCATGGAGCAGGCGTTGTTCGCGCTCGGCGAGACCCGGCGGCGGGTTGAGGAAGTTCTTCAGCTCGTCCATGCAGTCGTACACGATGGCGCCCGCCGGCACATCGGCGGAAAAGTCGAATGCCATCGGCGTGTAATACCAGCGGATGGGTTCGCGAACGTTGAAGCGTTCAACGAACTCTTCCAACAGCGTGCGCTGGCCTTGCTCGAAGTCGACGCCGAAGGTGATGTGCGGCTGGAGAACGTAGAGCGAAGGGCCTTCCTGCAGGACATCCAGGTGCATGCCCAGGCTGCCATCCTTGCGCAGCGGCAGTTCGCCGGCCCCATGCCACACGGGCTCTTCCCAGTAGAAGACGCGGCGCTCGCGGGCCGCGCGGAGCAGCAGGTGCTGCGGGCGCTGGGTGACGAAGTGCCAGCGAAGGTGACTGAAGCACAGTAAATCTGGAGAAGGGGAGTGCTCTTGACCGGGGGCGAGAATGTCCGGCGCAGACGACAAATCAGACGTTGCCAATGGTTTCCCTTTTGGGTACCGGTCCGCGTACGCCGGGGTGCTTCCTGAAATTTTCGTTCTCTTAAAGAATAATGTCTATGATGACGGCCCGCCCAGGTAAGTTGGATTTGGCCTTCGAGAGCCCGGAACGCTGAACAAATGTGTTCATGGAGCGGAAACGGGCGATCTGTGCATTGGGCTTCCGTGTCACACTGCGGAGCAGGCAGTGAGGAGTCAGGTTTTGAAGATCGTAGTGGTTTCGCCGCATCGCGATGATGCCGCCTTCTCGGTGGGTCTGGCGCTGGATGCGTGGCTGGCCGGTGGGCACAGCGTGGAGGTGATGAATGTATTCACACGCAGCGCGTATGCGCCTTATTCGGACGCGGAGTCGCTCCATTCCAACGACCGGCTGTCTTATGTAACGGCGCTGCGAGCCCGCGAAGACTTGGCCTGGACGAAACTCTATCGTGGCGCGCTCAGCCTCGCCGACCTGCGGCTGAAGGATGCGCCGCTGCGCTTTCGCTGTTCCGCAGACGAGGTGCTGGGCCGCCCGGTGTCGCCTAGCGATAAAGCATTCGCGGTTCTCCAGAAGGGGCTGAGCCGCAGCGCCGGCCATGCGTTCGTTCTGCCGCTCGCCCTGGGACGCCATGTGGACCATGTCACGGCCTCCGAAGCGGCGGTGCGGGCGGCCGGGCAGCTGCCCTGTGCGTTCTATGAAGACCTGCCTTATGCGGCGAGGCCTGACACCGCCGATGAAATCGAGGCGGAGGTCGGCAGTGCGGTGGTGGACGCAGCGGCGTTGCTGGGCGAGCCGCTCCAGCCGGTGTTTGCCGCACAGGAAGCCGGCGATGCCTCCGCGAGCGTGGCCCGCAAACGCAGCTTCGCGCTTTGCTATGACTCGCAGATCGACGACAACGTGGTGGAGCAGATCGCCGGCTTTGCCACGCGCTACGGTGGACGGGAGCGGATGTGGGCCAATGCTGCGTGGCAGAAGGTCTTCCCCGCGGGCCGGCTGAGGGCGGCACATTGAGCCTTGTGGCGAACTTCGTTCCCGAGCCATCCCTCGTCGAAGGCACAGCCAGCGAGCGATGCCGCGCCGTGGTGATCGTGCCGGCGCGCAACGAGGAAGCATCGCTCGCGCCCACACTCGACGCGCTTGGGGCGCAGGTGGACATCGACGGCAAGCCGTTGGACCATGCCTCGTATGAAGTGCTGTTGCTCCTGAACAACTGCACCGACGCTTCGGCGGAGGTGGCGCGCGCCTGGCAGCGGGCACATCCTGAGGTGTGCTTCCACATCGCGGAAAGAACGCTCGCGCCGGAGCACGCGCATGTGGGCACGGCCCGTCGCTGGCTGATGGATACGGCGTGGTCGAGGCTGCGAAAGGGCAACCCGCTGTACGGCATGCGGCTCGGCATTCTGTCCACCGATTCCGATACGGTCGTCGCCCCGGACTGGGTGGCGCAGAACCTGCAGGCACTGGCCCGCGGCGCGGATGCGGTGGGCGGCGTCATCGAGCTGAAACCGGGCGAGCTGGAGCAGCTTCCCGAGGGAGCCCGGACGGCGTACCGGCTTGACCGCACATTCCAGCGCCTGCGGGCCGAGTTGGAGGACCTGCTCGATCCGCAACAGGGCGATCCCTGGCCCCGCCATCTGGAGCATTTCGGGGCATCGCTGGGGTGCACGCCGGAGGCCTACGCGCGCGCCGGTGGTCTGCCGCCGGTGACCCCGCTGGAAGACATGGCGTTCGTCGACGTGCTGTATCGCATGGACATGCGGCTGCGGCATGAACCGGCGGTGCGGGTGTTTACGTCTGCGCGCTTCAATGGCCGCGCCGCCGGTGGGCTTTCCTGGCAGTTGCGCACCTGGCAGGCGCAGAGTGAGTCGGGCGAGCCCCACCTAGTGCCGTGTGCGCTTGGGCTGGAGCATCGCTTCCGATCGCTCCGGATGCTCCGTGAACTCCATGGGATGGGCGCTGAAGCGAACCTGCGCAGTTTCAATCCAGGTTGGCAGGCGCGGGTGCGGGAAGCGATGGCTGGGGAGTGCAGTACGGGCGAGTTTCTGGCGAGGCTGGATTGCAACGCGTGGATCGAAGAAACCCACATCGGACCCGTGCGGCAGGAAGAGGTTCGCAAGGTAAACCGGGACTTGCGGCTGGCCATTGGGCGCGAGCGGAAGCGCAGGCGAAAGCAGGGGACGGAAGAGTCGCGCAGCCGCGATACGAAGCCGGTGGAAATGGCGTTTGCCGCTACACGCGCTGCAAAAGGTCGATCCGGTAG
>CAXSHQ010000319.1:3776-4507 GCA_964236875.1 uncultured Acidobacteriaceae bacterium
CCTGTGACAAGCGTCCACTCTGGCCGCGCCAGCCATGCGTCGTGTACCTGGTCGCCGGTCAGCGGGTAATCGGGCACGGCTTCCGTGAAGTGCACGAGCAGCAGGTGCGCGCCGGCAGGCTGGTGGGCGGCTACTGTATCGGCGGCGCGCTGAAGGTCCTCGCGCTTCCAGTAGTATGCGACTTCTGAAACCACGACCAGATCGAAGCTTCCCTCCGGAACATCACGGGGAAACTCCATGCGCCGGAACTGCACTTGGGGGAGCGCGCCACAACGCTCGCGGGCGGCGGCCAGCGCCTGCTCGGAGACGTCGATGCCGAGCAGGGCATCGCAGCGCTCGGCCAGCTTGCAGGTAAGCACGCCGATGGAGCAACCGACCTCCAGCGCGCTGCGGAAGCGACCCTGCGGCAGCGTTGCCACGGTATCGGCATACTTGGCCGCTTCATACTCGCTGGTCTGGAAATTCCAGGGGTCGATGGAACGCTCATACACGCGTTTGAAGTAGCTGGGCGGCAGCGATCCACCGGCCTGCTCGCCGTTCCAGAATGCTTCCCCCGGCCCGCTCGCGCTGGTCCAGAGATTGCGCAGGGAAGCGCGTCCCACCTCGGCCAGGGTCTGGTCGGGCGCGGGCTGGCGAAGGTAGGTGGTCAGGTCGCGCAGGATGCGCTCGAAGCGCGACGGCTGCAGCAGGCCGTGCGCACCGATGCCGGCGGTCACGCGCTGCATCGTGTC
>CAXSHQ010000319.1:4517-5419 GCA_964236875.1 uncultured Acidobacteriaceae bacterium
AGCGATGTTTCGGCGGTCGCCGCGGCCCGCTCAATCCAGAGCACGGCGCTTTGCGCGGCCAGCGCAACCTCGCCCAGGCGGGCGATCTGGTAGGGATCGCTGCCGCGCTGGTTCGTGTCCAGCCATTCGGCGAACATGCGATGCAGGCGGACGATCGCCCCAGCGTGCACCGCGGCGAAGCGGATGGCGCCGCCGCGGAACAGCGGGTCGCCGTAGAAGTCTCCGGGCTTGCCAATCAGGTCCGACGCTGCGATGGAAGCCCCGGTAAAGTCGACCTTGTAGCTTTCCGACGACTCCATGCCCAGCGGATGCCAGAAGCTGCGGTCGATCTTGAGCTTGTCCGCCACATCGGGCGCTTCCATGCGCGCCAGAGTCATCTGCCAGCCGCCCTGGCCAGGAGACTGACCGGGAAGCTCCGCGGTCACAATAGGCCGGCGCACAAAGTCGGCGCCCGAAGCGAAGGTCTTGACACCGCTGTACTCGAACTCGTTCGGGCCGCCGGTAAGGCGCAACGGTTCGCGCCCGCCGGTATTCCAGACGCCGAACAGGGCACCCTCTGCCGCATCCTCCCGGCCGATGTGGTCGCAGTGGGCAATCCGTGCCGCATCCTGCGCGGCTCGGGCGAGTTGTTCCGGCGTGCCGTACACCGCAACGAGAATGAGTGCGTTCACATGGCCTTCGTACAGGCGACCTAAGGCGAGGTCGGCCCCACCGAGCAGCGCCAGCACGCGCAACAAGGTGAGGTGGGTGCCGGGTTCCGTTCCCAATCCTAGCCCGCCCTGCTCGCGGGGCAGTGGCGCCGTGAGTAGGCCAAGCTCGGCACACCGCTGAAGCTCGGGCAGGGGCGCGGCTGTGCTGCCGTTGTTCGGCCTGGAGGCCAGATCGTCCGCGAAGATCTGTAC
>CAXSHQ010000320.1:0-5411 GCA_964236875.1 uncultured Acidobacteriaceae bacterium
CGCCGCATCCACGTATCGTGTACAGGTGCCTTCACCAAACGCTTACGCAGCGCCAGGACTTCGGCCAGGATGACCTCGCTTCCGGCTCCCGCACTTGGCTCCGCTGCCGGTGCCGCCAGCAACACGTCACGTACCCACTCGCTCAGCGTCAGCCCAGCCGCACGCGCACGCTCCTCGAGTACGGCGAACTCCGCCTCGCTCACCTTCGTGCCGACGGATTTTGTTCTGAGCGGCGGCTTCATAGAGCACCGCCTCGGAGGGATGGAAGCGAACAGGCCGCACGCCGTCCATGTGTCGCTGGGAGGACAACACGGGGCCCGAGACGGGCTAAGGGGTTTGAACTCAAGTGGTTCCCCTACAGCAACCTGCGCTCACTCCAAGAGTAACCGCTTGGGTTAGACGTTTTCTCTTAGCCGCTTGTTTTCACATAGTTCCTGCACAGTAACTTCAGGTTCCTGTGCAGCATGCATTCCGGGGTGACGTGTCACCCTCAACCCGATGCCGTAGGCAGCGCGCCCGAATAGGCGATAGGCGCTGAAGCAGCGGCGGAGTGATTCGGTCTTATTAGCTGAAGAATCAGGGCTTACGGCGAACGTGTCCGCTATATAAAGCAACGCTCAACGCCACTTGGGCACCTAGGAACAGGCTGCTAATCACCCAGTCGGAGGCGGTAAATGGGGCCTTCACATCGCGAAACTTGACTTCGCTGTTCTCTTGTTCAAAGATGAGGTTTCCAGGCCTTCCATGGTCGTGATACTGGTAAACGATTGCTACATCTACCAACACAAAGATTCCAAGCACCAGTCCGATGAGCTTGTACACATAACCTCCTCACTGCGGTTTATGAGCTTCAGGGTTGGTGTCCACTGCGAATCGACGTGGGGCAACTCCAGTCCGGTAGTCACCTTGACTCACTCCGTGGGACTGAGCGGTGTTCCTAGTGTCGATGTCGAAGTCACGAGTCATGTTGGTTACGTAAGATGGCTTTCCATTGTAGGGATCACCAAGAAAATGATGGCCCATCTCATGCTCGGTCGTGACACTCCAAAGCAATCCGGCGTTCGTGTCGTGTGTATCGTTCACATTGAAGAACGAAACCGAATTGCCCTGATATATACCTGATTCACCGGCATGACCACCTGGAGTGGTATCAGACACAATGAAGTTCAGCGAATTCGCGTCAAGCCCCGTCAGGTGAATGTTGCCATTGGCGTCCGCGGTGAACGAGCCAGGTGTGTACTTGATATCGAGATTGATGTTGGAATTCTTGAAGTCCTTTTGGGTAATTATTTACTTGACTGACCAGGCGAGTTTAGGCATACTTAGTTCATGAGCAGCCCTCGCACACTTCAGGAAGCAATCATCTACTTCGCAGACTACGACAATGCCCGCAATTTCCTCGTGTCGCTGCGCTGGGAAGATGGCAAGGTGCGCTGCCCTCACTGCGGCTCTGACAGGGTGACGCACCTTGCGGCTGCCAAGTTGTACAAGTGCTACACCAAGCATCCCAAAGCGAAGTTCTCGCTCAAGGTCGGAACGATCTTCGAAGATTCCGCTCTTGGCTTGGATAAGTGGCTGGCGGCGATGTGGCTTATCGTCAACTGCAAAAACGGCATTAGTTCCTGTGAGATTGCCCGCGATCTGGGCATCACTCAAAAGTCGGCTTGGCATATGGCCCACCGCATCCGCTTCGCTCTGCACGAGGGTTCTTTCGAGAACATGCTCTCTGGCGAAGTGGAAGCGGATGAGACGTTCATTGGGGGCAAGGCGCGGAACATGCACACCAATGTCAAGGCACGGCGCATCACCGGCACGGGGACGAAAGACAAGGTTGCGGTAATGGGCATACTTGAGCGCGGTGGCAAAGTCCGCACATCGGTTGTCGCTAACCGCCGCAAGTCCGCTCTGCAATCTGAGGTCCGCAAGCATGTAGAGGCGGGTGCGGCCCTCTACACCGATGCGCTGCTCTCGTATGAGGGTTTGGCTGGAGACTACGCGCATGAGGTTGTAGACCACGCGGTAGAGTACGTTAGCGGCAAGGCTCACACGAACGGGCTGGAGAACTACTGGTCGCTGCTCAAGCGCGGTATCAGCGGAACGTACGTCAGCGTCGAACCCTTCCACCTGTTCCGCTACTTGGACGAACAGGCGTTCCGCTATAACCAGCGCCGGAACATGACGGACTTTGACCGCTTCCAACTCGCCTGCTCTCAGGTGGTCGGCAAGAGGCTTACGTGGGATGTGCTGACTGGCAAGCAGGAAGGGAATCCACCGCTCGCGAACTGAAAAGGAACGCCAACGCCAGAGGCGCGGAAAGCGTAGACTGTTGCTCAAATAGAAAACCCTCGACGGGAATCGAGGGTTCATGGGGTTTGGGTCCGCACTCAGATCATAACAGGAGTGCGCCCCAATGAACGATGAGACAGTAAAGTCATCTTCCGTACCTGCTACAGCTTCTCAATGGTTTCCGTTTGTAGAGTCACTAAATGGAGAATTTGACGCTCTTGCTCCCTTAGAGCGTCACAAACGGCTAGTAGAGCGTTACTTACGTTCCAAAGGGCAAACGCCTCTGGAGTCTTGCGTTGATCGAGAGCGTTCAAGTTTTCCTGAAGCCCAGCGATAGCATCTGCGAAGTTGGCCATGCGCGAAATTATAAGGGCTTGCGCGTAGCCTTAGCCGGTCTCTGCTTCCCGCCTTGGGCGAACGGGCTTGGGGGTAACGCGGACTTCGGCACCTTGAGGACGGCCTTTACCGCCTCTTGAAAGCGGTCGAATGCCCCTTGTCCCTCATGCATCTCGGGATGCGGTCGCTCGGTTTTCATGGACAGATTGTACGCCTCTCTGTAAATTTGCCGGATGCCAACATTCCACTTCACTGGGCACGTGCTCCCGGGCGGCGTGAAAATTACCATTGAGAACCTCCCGATGCATCGGCTCATGGATGTATCGAACGGCTACAACACTAGCTATTTCGTGGCGATTCTGGAATCTTATGTGAGTGTTGAAGTGGTGACCGACTCGCCGATAATTCCGGACCACTTGGCAGTTTCGGACATGGCGGGCAGAGCCATTGATTACGCTAAGGCCGCCGTGGATTTTTTCGGCTTCAACCTTGGCTGGGGACTAACGCTGAATATTGATCGGTTCATAGACGATGACGGAACAGAAACGATCCTTGTTCCACGTCTCCCGGGAGGCGGTCCGTTTGAGCCGGAATACACTGCCAACACAGTCCATCGCGTTGACAACGGTTCAATGGACTGGTCGTACAAACTTCTTACCCATAACCCTGTTGTTGGACAGGCTATGAGCGATCTGATAACAGCAATCACCATACCCGGCTCTGCCGAAGTGAGTTGCGCACGCTCAGTAGAGGGAATACGAACAGCACTATCGCCAAACGAGGCCGACAGAGACAAAGCATGGGCAAATATGCGCAATGCCCTGAATATTAGCAAGGCTTATCTACTTATCATCACAACTGTATCTCGGGGACCGCGCCACGGAAAGAAAGAGCACACCCCGTTTGAAGTCATCACGGACATTACGAGTATGTCTTGGGAGATCATGCGACGGTTCATTGCTCTCCGGCAACGGAACTTAGAGGTGCTTCCCGAGGATGAGTTTCCAATTCTACAAGGGATCTAGATTCATGCTGTCTCAGCATGGCACTCCACATTCCCGCAGCATCTTCATCAAGCGCATAAGCCCAAGCCGCCTCTAGCATCTCAGGTGTAGGCACCCGAGGAACTAATACGAATTCTTCTTGCTGCCCTGTCACGGTGACTCCAATCTAGGCTATTATGCCATGGTCAGTCAAATGAGTAATTACCTCCTTTTGAGCCTTATCGAGCTGCGTGGCCTTGAAATCATCTTTCTGCTTCTGCGTGAGCCCTTTACCCTTGTTCGCATCGCTGTCGTAGATCACATTGATCTTCACTGTGATCGAGCATTTCTTGTCGCTCGCGCACCCCGCTGAAGCTTCCAGACCATCAGGATCAACCATCCTTAAGGGATTATTGAGAACGTAGGCGTACCGATTCCACGTCTGCGGATCAGACGCATGTGCACTTGCCATCATAGGATCGGGACTCATGAACCTGCCCATCGAGCTGGCGTAGTACCTTGCCCCGAAGTAATCGAGTCCTGATTCTGTGTCTCGTTCTTTGCCGGTATAACGAGACTGGACGCGGTTCAGAGACTGGCTTGCTCGTAACCCTATTGCAGCCGTGCAGTTAGCTTCGCTGATGCCCGGATGCAGTGCAAGATTCCTGCTCGGAACCCCCAGACGCGGTTTTTCGCTTAGCAGCACGTTCGCCGCTAGAAGACCGTCCGGGATGTGAGAGCCGGAACTGAGTTGCATTTGAGATTGATTGTACGATTTGCGGGGAGTTCGGCGGAGGGTTTGTGTCGCGGTTCCGGTGGAGATTCCGGGCTGGATTTGGCTCCCTCTTTAGCAGCTAAAAGAGCTACTAAAAGAAGAACATCCGCGCGTTATTGGTCGTCGTCTTCGTCATCTGCGGCGAGCATCTGGAAGAGAGTTTCCGCGTTGGGATCGGTGGCTTTTGTGGAGGGGTTTTCGCCGCGTTCGAGCAACGCTCCGGGATGAGTTGCGGCATGGATTTGCTGCAACGCTCGGATGGCCACCTGGGTATAGATTTGAGTCGTTTTGATGTCCTCATGGCCGAGCATCTGCTGGATATACCGGATGTCGGCTCCGCCCTCGTGCATCAGCGTCGCCATCGTGTGGCGGAAGAGATGGCAGGAGCCGGTCTTGCCGAGCTTCGCCGCGTCCACCCTTTCCTTCACCGTGTAGCTCAGATGGTCGCGGCTGAACGGTTCACCCTGCGCCGTGACGAAGACGGTCATATCGTCCGGCTCGACGGCAAGCTGCGGGCGGGCCTCTCGGACGTACTTCTCCAGCCATGCGATCGCCCGCTCTCCGATCGGCACATAGCGGTCCTTCTTGCCCTTGCCGTGGACCAGGATCAGGCCACGGTCGAGCGCCAGGTCGTAGAGCTTGAGCAGGATCGTTTCCAGACGCCGGATGCCGGTCGAGTACAGCACCTCGAGGATCGCCCGGTCGCGCAGCCCGATAGGGTCACTCAGGTCGCAGCCCTGCATGATCCGCTCCACCTCCTGGGCGGAGAAGATGTTCTTGGGCAGGGCACGGCCTAGCCGGGGCAGCTCCAGCTCCGAGGCCGGGTTGTGGAGGATGTGGTTCTGCCGGGTCATCCATCGGAACCAGACGCGCAACGGGACGAGGCAAGCGTGCTGCGAACGGAAGCTCAGAGGCTCGCCGTTCTTCTTTCGATAGTGGAAGAGATGCCGCTGGTATCTCTCCAGCACTGGCCGGGTGCCCGCGCACCAGAAGCTCAGCGCGTCGATCAGCGACTCGCACAGTACGATCTC
>CAXSHQ010000321.1:0-5407 GCA_964236875.1 uncultured Acidobacteriaceae bacterium
CTGGCGACCAACAACTTTACGCAGCTGCTGGCGCTTTCGCCGGGGGCGAGCGCGCCGCTGAACGATGCGACCTCGCTGGGCCGCGGCACGCAGAACATCTCGTCGAACGGCGCGCGCACGGGCTCGAATGCGATCTATATCGACGGTATCGACGCGATCAACGTGCATGTGAACTCGGCGGCGAACAACAGCTTCGCTTCGAACGGCACGGTGATCCCGCCCACGGAAGCGATCCAGGAGTTCAAGGTGCAGACGGCGCTGTTCGATGCGCTGAGCGGGCGCTCAGGCGGATCGAATGTGTCGGTGATCACGCGCTCGGGCACGGCCAAGCTGCATGGCTCGGTGTATGAGTTCTTCCGCAACGACATCTTCAATGCGAACCTGTTCTTCCTGAAGCAGACCGCGCAGCCACGGCCCAAGCTGAAGCAGAACCAGTTCGGCGCGACGATCGGTGGGCCGCTGAGCGGCAAGCTGTTGAAGAGTCCGGTGTTCGGCTTCTTCAGCTATCAGGGCACGCGGCAGATCAACGGTGTGCAGGGCACGAACTTCCTGAACCTGCCGCAGATCACGGACGACCGCTCCGCAGCCGCACTGGGCGCGTATGGAAGCACGCTGGGCAAGACTTCGCACTCCGGGCCGGCCATTGCCGCCAATGGCTCCAACATCTCGCCGACGGCGCTGGCGCTGCTGCAATACAAGCTGCCCAACGGCAAGTACCTGATCCCCTCGCCGCAGACCAGCAACACGACGGGCGTGAACTATACGTTCTCCGTCCCCTCGTCCTACAACGAGGACGAATACACCGGATCGGTGGACTACCAGCTTCGCGCAGCCGACCACGTGGCGTTCCACACGGTGATCGCGGAGCAGCCGCAGTACAACGCCATTCCCAACGGAACGCTGGCGGTAGCGGGCTTCGGCACCACACAACTGTTCAAGTCACGGCTGTACTCGGTGGCGGAAACGCACGTGTTCTCGTCGGCGATGGTGAACGAGTTCCGCTTCGGAGTGTCGCGGCTGCTGGGCACCACGGGATTCGAGAACCAGATTCCGATCAGCTCGGTAGGGATGACGCGCTTCAACTCCACATTGTTCGCGGACCTGCCGCAGATCACGGTTTCCGGGCAGTTCCGGCTGGGCTATTCGGTGAACGCGGACCAGGCGGATACCTCGAATACGTGGCAGTACTTCGACAACTTCTCGTATCTGCGCGGGCACCACAGCATGAACTTCGGCGTGGAGATGCGCCGCTACCAGGACAGCTACTTTTCGAACAACCGCATGCGTGGCTCTATCGACATCCTCTCGTTCCAGAACTTCCTGCTGGGTCAAAATGGCGTGCAGAACGGAACGGGCTTCAGCGACCTGTTCACGACATCGATCGCGTCGGGCGTGGTGCAGCGCTACGACCGCATCCGCGATGTGAGCGGCTTTGTGCAGGATTCGTGGAAAGCGACCCCGAAGCTGACCGTGAACATGGGCCTGCGCTATGAGTATCTGGGCCTGCCGGTGGACCTGTACGGACGAAATGGCGGCTTCGATCCGCGCCGCTACCAGGCTCCCATCGCCGGGGGAAGCACGTCCGTGGGCTTCGTGCAGGAAGGGAATGCGCGGAACCCCATCGCGGGCATTGCGCGCGTGTCGAACACGCTGACGGATAACGTGAACCACCTGAACTTTGCGCCGCGCCTTGGGCTTTCCGCGCAGATCGCGCCGCGGCTGGTGCTGCGCGCGGGCTATGGCCTGTTCTATGACCGGCTGTCGAACCAGCTGGGCTTGCTGGAATCGCTGGCGCTGCCGAACTACGTGCGCGTGGACGGCAGGAACTCCACCGGCGGCGCGACCGCGCAGATCAATGCGCAGGCGTCGCTGGCGAACCCGTTCCCCACGCTGCCGATGCGCACGCAGTTCCCGCAGCTGCCGGTGCTGTACTCCGCGACTTCGGCACTGGCAACGCAGCCGCTTTCGTTGAACGATGTCGACCCGCAGATCCGCTCGCCGTATTACCAGCAGTATGGAGCCAATATCCAGGCGCAGTTGACGCATATCGCCATGCTGGAGGTGGGGTATGTGGGGTCGAAGGGCATCCATCTGCCGGTGGAAACGGAGATCAACCAGGCGGGTATCGCGTCCACGACTGCGCCTATCAATGGAGCGACAACGTCCACCGCGGACAACCTGCAACTGCGCGTGCCCTATCAGGGATTTCTGCCCGCTGGGCTGCTGTTCCTGCAGACCACGACGAGCTCCAACTTCAACTCGCTGCAATCCACGCTGACGGTGAAGAGCGGCCGCTCGCAGGCGCTGCTGACCTACACCTACTCCAAGTCGCTGGATGTGGCTTCGGGAACGGCGGATGGATCGAACTTCAACAACATCTCCGGCGACCAGCTGAACCAGGCGCAGGCGTATGGACCTTCGGACTTTGACCGCACGCACCGGCTCGCCGTGCGCGCGCTGTACCACTTCCCGAACCCGCACTTGAAGCACTTCGGCAAGGCGGCCTCCGGATGGGAGCTGGCCGGAACGGGGGTGGCGCAATCGGGGCTGCCGTTCACGATCAACAACTCGGGCGGCGCGGCGCTGTACGGCACAGATACCTCGCGCGCAAGCTATGTGCCGGGGCGCACCGCGGCCAGCGCGCGCAAGTACGGGCGCACCGAGGACCGGCTGACGAACTACTTCGACGGCGCGGCGTTCACGTCTTCGGGGAACTTCTACGGCAACACGGGACGGAACATCCTGCGCGGGCCGTTTCAGCGCAACATCGATGTTTCGCTGAACAAACGGACGCATGCCTTTGAAGGCTTGACCGTGCTGTTCCGGGCGCAGGCCTTCAATGTGCTGAACTTTGCCAACTTCGCCAACCCGGCCACCGGGCTGGACACGGCGAGCACGTATACGCAAATCCTGAACACCACCGGCAACCCGCGCATTCTGCAGTTTTCGCTGAAGCTCGAGTACTGAGGAGATCTTCGATGAAGTGCTGCAAGCATTTCCTCAGCGGCTGAAGCCGCGTTGACTGGCAGCGTTTTCCGGCGAGGCTGAAGCCCCGCCCTGACGAAACGAACACACCGCAAATCCCTTACCCGCACCGCGTGTACCACCGCACCATCGAGGTCCCCTGTATGTCGTTGACCCATCGCATCGCCCTTCTGTTTGGCCTGGCCGCCTTCTCGGCAGCATCATCGGTATGCGCCGCGCAGGCGCCTGTTCCTGCTGCCGTCCCCGACCCCCTTACGACGGTGGCCGCGGGCACCGGTACGGCGGGCGTGACGACCTGCACGACCGGGATCGCGACGACTTCGGGCACGTCGTTCGGGGATGGCTGCGCGGCAGCCACGGCGGGCCTGGCGGCGCCACAGGGTGTGTCGGTGGACCGGCTGGGCAACATCTATATCGCGGACTACACCGACCGGCTGGTGCGCGTGGTGTACATGGGTGGCGCGCAGTTGGCGGCGGCGATCACGGCGGCGAACTCCGGGTATGCGATCTCCAGCTCGCGCAATGCGCCCGCGCCCACGCCGGTGGCGGGCAACATCTATACGCTGGCCGGGGTGGGTACATCGCCTTCGGCGCTGAGCGCGACCAACGCTTCGGGGCAGTACTACTGCGCGAGCTATGCGGGAACGAATCAGCCGGTCGCGTTGAACTCGCTGGGGGATGGATGCCCGGCGGCTGCGGCGCCGATCGGGCCGCGCGCGGCGATCCCGGATGCGGACGGCAACCTGTTCCTGACCGACTACACGAACGGCCGCCTGCGCGTGTTCTGCGTGAACTGCGCAGCGGGCACGGCGGCGGCGCAGATAATCACGCTGCAGAACCCGGGCGTCGCGCCGGTGAACGGCGCGATGTACACGGTGGTGGGCTTTGCGAACGGCTATCGCGACGCCACGTATGGCTTCAACTCCGCGACTGCGGCGACGGTGTCGGTTTCGCTGCTGCGCTCGCCCACGTTCGCGGCGGTGTCGCCGGCGGACGACGTGTACATCGCGGACCAGGGCAACAACGCCGTGCGGCTGCTCTACAACGGCGGCGCGCAGGCTCTGGCCTTGCTGACGGCGGAAGGGATCGCCACGCCTACGGTGGGGTATGTGTACACCATTGCGGGCGCGGGCTGTAAGTCGGCGGACGTGGGCAAAACGGGCTCGGTGACGAGCGCGAACTCCTGCCTGACGACCACGCCGACGGACTCGGTGCTGGGCAACGCGTCAGGCGTGAATACGCCGTGGTCGATCTTCCTCGACCCCAACCAGAACCTGTTCATCGGCGATGGCGCCAATGGGCGCGTGCGGGTGATCTACGGCGGCATCGCCAACCCGCTGACGCTGACCGGCACGCTGACGCTGGGCGATATCTACACGTTCGCGGGCACGGGCACATCGACTGCGAACGGCATCGCGCCGGCGCAGCTTGCGCTTTCAGCTACGGCGGCGGCGGCACAGGGCATCGGCGGCGACGCTTCCGGCAATCTGTTCATCGTGGACTACAGCCGCGCCGTCATCTACGAGGTGTATGCCTCGAGCGGCACGCTGACGGCGCTGGTGGGGAATGCTCCCGCAACGACGATCAATGCGGGAAGCGCGTGCGGAAGCGGGACCTCTGCTGCTTCCACCGACAGCGTGGGCGATGGCTGCCCGGCCGTGCAGTCCAAACTCACAGCGCCGCGCGGCCCGGCAGCAGTGGACACCGCCGGCAACCTGTACTTCGGCGACTCCAGCAACAACATCGTGCACAAGTATGCGTATCCGGCGTTCCCGGCGACGGCGGTGGGTTCGACCTCCGCGGCACAGACGGTGGCGGTGACCTACAACACGACCGGCACAACTTCACTGCTGACAGGCACGGCTGAGTTTCCGGTGTCGAACGCCCAGACGTGCGTGAGCACAACGGTGTGCAGCGCATCGCTGGCGTTCGCCCCGGCGCATCCGGGTCTGCGGCCAGGCGCGGTCCGCGTTGTGCTGCCGGATAACACGCTGGTAGCGACGGTGGCGGTGAGCGGCAATGGAACGGGGGCTGCTCTGAACAGCGATCCCGCGACTGCCGTAACGCTGGGCATGGGTCTGCAGCCCGCAGGCGTGGCGTATGACGCGTCGGGCAATCTGCTGGTCAGCGATCTCGTGTCGAAGTCCGTGATCCGGTACACGGGGAGCACGGCGACGACGCTTGGCTCGGGCTTTACAGCGCCCGCAGGACTGGTGGTGGATGGCGCGGGCAATGTGTTCGTAGCGGACTCTACGGCGAACACGGTAAAGGTGATCCCCGGGGTCGCCGGTGTGACGAGCGGCTTTACGCCCTACGTGCTGGTGTCGGGGTTGAAGGCGCCGCGTGGAGTGGCGCTGGATGCGAGCGGGAATCTGATGATCGCCAATACGGGCGCGAACCAGATACCCCAGAAACCGCTGGG
>CAXSHQ010000322.1:0-5394 GCA_964236875.1 uncultured Acidobacteriaceae bacterium
GGTCTCCTGGTTGACCACGCCGCCCGTGGAGCCGCGTCCGAACTCGGCGCTGGCGGGGCCCTGCAGGACGTCGATGGAGTCGTAGTCGAACGAATCGCGGTAGTAGCTGCCGAAATCGCGGATGCCGTCCAGATAGATGTCGTTGCGCGCGCTGAAGCCGCGGATGGTCAGGTTATCGCCCTGCGCGCCGGCCTCCCCTGCCGCAATGCTGATGCCTGGCACGTTGCGCAGGCCATCGCGCAGGGTGGTGGCTGCCTGTTCCTGCAGGATGAATTGCGGGACAGTGTTGACCGTCTGCGCGGTGTCCAGAAGCGACTGCGGGAACTGTTGCAGCCCGACCGACGCGACGCCCGTCGTCACTTCCACGCGCTCCGTGTTGCGGATCGAAATCTCGACGCGGCCGGATCCTTCAACCCGACCGTCCAGCCCTGTGCCGGAGAGCAACGCGTTGAGCGCTTCAGCAGGGGTAAAGACACCCTTCACACCGCTCGTCTGAAAGCCCGTGAGCTTCTCGGCGGGAATGGTGGAGTGCACCCGCAGGCCGGTGGTGTGGCCGAAGGCCTCAAGGGTCGAGCTCAGTTCGCCGGGGGCGATATCGAAGCGGCGCTGGCCGGCAACGGCGGGCCCGCCGGAGCCCTGCTGGGGAGCGCTGGGTTCTGCGGACGGGCCCTGCTGGGGCGCGCTGCCGGGTTCGGCGCTGCTGCTGATGGCCTGGGCGGCTGCGCCCAGTGTTCCGACAGCGGAAAGCACCGCCGCTCCTGCGACGGCTTTCCAGCCTGCCTGGGCGTGGAAGCCGCGTCGCGTCTTCTTCTGCCTGTTCCTCTGCGTCATGTTGTGAATCCTTTTGTGTTGTGGGCGGCTCGCCCTCACGCGCCAGTCCGTCCCCGTTGCCGCGCGGCTGTACCCACACGCGTCCGAAGCTCCCTCCAGCTCCGACCAATTCAGTCCTATATCCAGCAGCATACCTGAAAAGTCGGACTGAGCAAATCCGAGTTTTAGTGAGCGCGAGAATTCACGTGCGCTCCCATGGAACGCGAGGGTCCTGGAAGTGCGGCTACGGATGAAAATCAGATGGAGAAGATAGGTTCAAACGCCCGGCTAGGAATCTGAACAAGGCCCGTTTCGGCAGGGTCGGAATCAGCCCCGCCGTAAACGCCGCAAGACGACGCGGCTTTCGCCGCATCCGCCTGTGTTTAGGCACAAATCTACCGAAAAGAGGGGTGGGGAACTACACGCTCCGGGGTGAACTCCACGGCTTCGCGCCTGCGTGAACTGGCTGCCTATCGCAGCCCTAGTCTTCCTGGACGACAAGCGAGCGCATGAGCATCAGGACGCCGTGGCCGGAGGCTTCGGGGTCGCTGATGGCATGGTGGATCGTTTCGCCGATGCCGCTGGATTGGGACTGGCTGGCGGGCTGGACGTGAGCCATGGACCAGTCGGGGAAGTCGCGCTGATCCGTGCCTTCGCCTTCCAGAACGGTGATGTCGCTGTGGCGGCCATCGCGCTGGATGTGCTCAAAGATCTCCTCCACGGAGGGGCGTGGGCCTTCCAGCACCTGCGCGAAGTAGCCGGCGTTGTAGAGCAAGGCACCGGTGACGTTCTTGCGGCTGTTGTTGGCGCGCGCAGTCCTGAGGATCTGCGCGATCTCCTGGTGCTGTTGCGGGTCCGTGCCCCCGATGAGGTTGCGGCTGGCATACACGACTCGGTAAAGGTTCTGGCTCATGGTCTCCTCGGCAGGTAGTCAGGGGGTCGTTACGGGAAGCTGGCCCGCAAGCAGGTTGGGAATCTCGCCGGGGGGAACGGCGCGGCTGTAGTAAAAGCCCTGCACGTGGCTGCAGCCTTCGGAGCGGACGTCGGCCAGGTGTTCGGGCGTTTCCACCCCCGCGGCCAGCGTGGTGATGCCGAGGCTTTGGCCCAGGGCGGAGATGGCGCGCACGATGGCTCGGCCGCGCTTGTCGGTGCCGCTGCCGCCAACCAGGGAGCGGTCGATCTTGATCTTGTCGAAGGGAAAGTTGACGAGCTGCCCGAGCGAGGCTATGCCGGTGCCGAAGCTGTCCATGGCGACGCGCACTCCCAGGCCGCGCAGGGCATCGAGCGTGAGCAGGATGTGGGCGCCATCGCGGAGCAAAACATCTTCGGTGACTTCCACTTCAAGCCGCGTGCCGGGCAGACCCGTGGCCTGGAGGGCGAGCTCGACGGAATCGGCGAAGTTGCTGTTCTCGAAATGAAGCGGCGAGATGTTGATGGCGACGGTAACGTCCTCCGGCCACTTCGACGCCTCTTTGCATGCGGTGCGCAGGACCCACTCGCCGATGGAGACGGCAAGGCCGATCTCTTCAGCCAAGGGGAGAAATTCCGCGGGCAGCATGAGTCCGTGCTTGGGATGACGCCAGCGCAGCAGGCCTTCCATGCCGATGACGCGCTGGCTTTCCACGTTGACCTGCGGCTGGTAATGCAGCTCGAATTGACGCAGGAGAAGAGCCTTGCGAAGGTCGAGCTCCAGTGCGCGGCGCTGCTGGGCGCGATGCTCCATGAAAGGCTGAAAGAAGCTGAAGACGCCTCGGCCCGAGCGCTTGGAGTGGTACAGGGCGAGGTCGGCGCTGCGCAGAATCTGCTGGCGTGTGGTGCCGTCGGCGGGAGCGACGGCCAAGCCAACGCTGCCGCCGATGTTGATCACGTGGCCATCCACGAGAAACGGCCGCTGGAGCAGATCGATGAGCCGCTTGGAAAGGTCGGCGGCGGCGGCGGATTCACTCAGGTCGGTGAGCAGAACCGCGAATTCGTCGCCGCCGAGGCGGGCAGCGAGGTCGCTTTCGCGAAGCGCGCTGCGCATGCGGTCGCCGGCCAGGCGCAGCAGCGCATCTCCCACGGCGTGGCCGAGCGTGTCGTTCACGCTTTTGAAGCGGTCGAGATCGAGAAAGAGGACAGCGAGATGATCCAGCTGGCGTGCTGCAACCCTGCTGAGCTCGTGATCGAGCTTGCTCTCAAACGCGGAGCGATTGTCAAGACCGATAAGGGCGTCCTGATAGGCGAGGGTGTAGACGTCACGTTTGGTCATGGGGAGCTCGGAAGCGTCCTCGATAGAAAGGAGACAATGCCGGTCATCCAACGGGTGAAGGTCAATCTGCAGAGAACGGGCGCGATCGGCTGTGAGTAGATGAAAACCCAGAGACGAGTGCTCAGCCTTATCGTCGACCACTTGTTGCCGCAACGCCGCCAACTCTCGTTCCTGCCCGCTTGCGGCAGCCCGGGCCAGAAGCTCGAGCGCACTCAGGTCGAGCGAAATAGACTCCGGCGGAAGGTGAAGAATGTGAGGCAGGTCGCTGCTGGCCAACGCTACGCTGCCGTCCTGCCGGTCGACGACCAGGTAGGCAAGACCCTTGTTTTCCGCGTGCGGTGCATTCTTTCCTGGCCGCGGAACCAGGACCGGTTGTAACGAGGTCGCCAAACGCTTGCCTCCTGCAACGCAACATGCGGGAAGCCCGCAGGGCAGCTACAGACACGATTATAGGAAGCCCCGCTGGAAACACCAATACAACGGAGTGGGGAGAGCGCGGCGAACGGCCGGGAAAGCCTGAGTGAATGCGCTCCTTTGTCTCTCGTGCAAAAATAGGACTCAATCAGTCTTATATATCGCGGGAGAAGAAATCGATGAAACGTTGGCTCGGAACGCTGGTGCTGGTGGGGGCCGGCGGAGCTTGGGTAGACGGGGCAGGGGCACAGGGCCCGGGAAACCAGCCGCGAATGGTGCTGCAGGCTCTCGACACAGACCATGATGGGAAGCTTTCAGCGGCGGAGATCAAGGCTGCTTCGAAGAGCTTGCTCACGCTGGACCGCAACGGTGATGGACAGCTGACCAGCGACGAGCTGTCCCCAAGGCCGGAGGTTGCGGGCGCCAGCGCGGACGAGTTGGTGAAGCAGCTCATGAGCTTCGACAAGAACGGCGACGGCGTGTTAGCACCGGAAGAGGTGCCCGCGCGCATGCAAAGCATGTTCCAGCGCGGCGATGCCAACCACGACGGCAAGCTCACGGCGGCGGAGATTCGCGCGATGGCCAACCGGCAAGGCATGCCGACCGGGCCGCAAGCCGGGCCGGGCCGGGCCGGCGGCCAGATGCGCACGGACCCGCTGCTGAACGCGCTGGATGCCGACCACGATGGGACGATTTCCGCGGCGGAGCTTGCGGCTGCCGACAAGGTTCTGTTGATGCTGGACCGGAACGGCGATGGGGAGATCACCCCGGACGAGATGCGTCCGCGGCAACAAACCGCTGCGGAGCGCGTGGACCACATGCTGGACGAGTGGGACACGAACAAGGACGGCAAGATCAGCAAGGCAGAGGCGCCGGACCGCATGCAGCAGCAGTTCGAGAGCCTCGACAAGAACAGCGATGGCTTTCTGGACCGCGACGAGCTGACGCAGTACTTCAGTGCCAGCAACGGAGGCCCGGGCGGCGGACAGCGCGGCGAAGGCCGTCGGCCAGATGGTGCGGGGCCGGATGCAGGACGGGAAACGGGTACACCCAAGGAGCAGAAGCAGTGATGGATGCAAAGACCTGGAAGTTGCTGCGGCGGGCCGCGGCCTGTATGCCGCTGGCGATGGTGGCGACACAATCGACTGCGGTCGCCGAGAACCCTGCGCAGCATGGTGAGCAGGAAGCCGGAACGTGGACGTTCCACCATGAGCATGTGCTGGGGACCTCGCTGGAGCTGAAGGTGCGCGCCGGGAGTTTGGCCCAGGCGCAGCGCGCCGAAGCAGCGGTGCTGGCGGAGATGGACCGGCAGTCCGCGATCCTGAGCGCATGGCAGAGTGACAGTGAGTTTTCGCGCTGGGCAGCCACTCGCTTCGAGGCGAAGCCGGTGTCGCCGGAGCTGTTCGCAGTGCTGGCGGAGTTCGACCGCTGGCGTGAGCAGACCGGTGGAGCGCTGGACGCTTCTGCCGAGGCAGCCACACGCCTGTGGCGCCGGGCCGCTGCCGAGGGGCGCAAGCCGAGTGACGCGGAGGTCGCGCAGACGGTGCAGGCCATGCAGAAGCCACACTGGCACCTGAATGCTGCGGAGAGAACGGCGACACGGCTGACGGATGTGCCGCTGGCGCTGGCCTCGTTTGCGAAGAGCTATGTGAGTGCGCGAGCGGGCGACGCGGCACTGCGTGCAGGTGCGAGCGGCGTGATGCTGAACGTGGGCGGCGACGTGACGGTGCGTGGCTCGCTGACGCAGGTTGTGGAGATTGCGAATCCGCACGCGGCTGCGGAGAACGACCTGCCGCTGGAGCGGGTGCTGGTGCGGAACCGTGCGGTGGCGACCAGCGGCTCGTACCGGCGCGGCCTGGAGTTGGCTTCGGCAGGGCCGCTGCATGCGCCGGAGTTTTCGTACATTGTGGCGCCGCGCACCG
>CAXSHQ010000323.1:0-1207 GCA_964236875.1 uncultured Acidobacteriaceae bacterium
CGGAGATCGAAGCGCGGCTGCCGCATCCGCGTACACTGCTGCCGGGAATGCCGTCGGTATTGGTGGACGAGGCCACGGCGGGGCGGCTGCGGAATGGGATGACAGCGAATGTGCCGGAGTTTTCGTCGGCACCGCTAGTAAAGGTGTTTGCCGGTTCTCGAGAGCTGCTGGCAATTGTTAAGCGGGTGGCGGGGACGCTGGTGCAGCCGAGCATCGTGCTGGGGTAAGCTCCCGTACGCGAGGCATCCTCGCCCGTCCAAAAACAGGGGTCTCTCCAGTCCGTTTCGGGTCGAGATGACACCTCTATTGTGGCGCGTCGGTGGAGACGTTACTTGTGGAGCATGGGCTTGAGCATCTCTTCGATGTTCAGGGCCACTTGTTTGGCGCCCTCGGTGGTGGGATGAATGCCGTCTTCCTGCAGGTCGCCAGGGACGTTGTAGACGTCCTTGTAGATGAAAGGCAGCAGGGGGACGCCCGTTTGCTGGGCGACGGCGGGGTACATGCCGCTGAACTGCGCAACATACTCCGTGCCGTACTGCGGGGGCAGGGTGATGCCGGCCAGCAGAACGCGGGTGCCGCCCTTGCGAAGGGCAGAGACGATGGCGGCAAGGTTGCGCTGGGCTTCGGAGATGGGGACGCCGCGCAGACCGTCGTTGCCACCGAGCTCCACGACGACGACCTCCGGTTTGCGGTCGAGCACATGCCGGACGCGCAGCAGGGCATCCTTGGTGGTTTCGCCGCTGACGCCCATGTTGAGCACGCGGTAGTGGAAGCCGGCCTTGTCGAGATCGCGCTGCATGTCGGCTGGGTAGCTATCGTCGCGATCCAACCCGTAGCCAGCGGTGATGCTGTCTCCGAAGCAGACGATGAGGGGCCGCGAATTGTCGGTTTGTGCGGCAGGCGTGGGCAAGGCCGCGGGAGTCGCGCTGTGCGCAGAGGCTTCGACGTTCTGTTTGCCGGCGCCTGCCTGGCAACCGAGAAGGAACAACATGGCGGCGGCAAGCGTAGGTAGGATAGGACGTGATAATGGCCGAGTCACAACTCCATTCTAACGAGGCACGCACGCGTTGACCGCATCCGCTTCCATCTCCTCACCAATTGACGCACAGTCCGGCCCGCAGCCGGGCGCACCGTACATCCTCGCGGTGCAAGCCCTGCGCAAATCGCTGCGCACGGGCGGCACGCAGGTGGACATCCTGAAAGGTCT
>CAXSHQ010000323.1:1217-5381 GCA_964236875.1 uncultured Acidobacteriaceae bacterium
GAGCTTTCAGCGCGGGGAGTTTGCCGCGATCATGGGCGCATCGGGGTCAGGCAAGTCGACGCTGCTGGGGCTGCTGGCGGGGTTGGACAGTCCCACGTCGGGCGCAGTGCTGCTGGATGGGCAGGACATCAGCAACATGCCGGAAGACAAGCTGGCGCAGATGCGCGGCCGGTTGATAGGGTTTGTGTTTCAGAGCTATCAGCTGATTCCCACACTGACCGCTCTGGAGAACGTGCTGCTGCCTTATGAGCTGAACGATGCAAGCGGAGACCGCAAAGCGGGGCTCGATCGAGCGCGGCAACTGCTGACTTCCGTGGGCTTGGGCGCGCGGCTCGATCACTATCCTGTGCAGCTTTCCGGCGGCGAGCAGCAGCGCGTGGCGCTGGCGCGTGCGTTCGTGCTGCGGCCGCTGCTGGTGCTCGCGGATGAGCCCACTGGGAATCTCGATTCTGCGAACGGGCAGCATGTGCTGGAGCTGCTGCTGAACCTGAATCGCGCGGAGGGCACGACGCTGGTGCTGGTGACGCATGATCCGGCGCTGGCTGCGCATGCGAAGCGGCGGATCGTGCTGCGCGATGGGCAGGTGGTGTCGGATGAACTGCAGACACCCGCGCCGTTCCTCGGCAATGCAGCGGCGCAGGCATAGGCGGAGAAAGAACGATGGCAAGCCTTTCTTACGCCACAGCCGGCCGCATCGCGATGCGGGAGCTGCGCTCTTCGCGCGGCAAGTTTGCTTTTGTGATTCTTTCGGTCGCGATCGGCGTTGCCGCGCTGACGGGGGTACGCGGCTTCGCCGCTTCGTTCCGGTCGATGCTACTCCTCCGGGCGCGGGCCATCCTGTCCGCGGACCTGAGTGCGCGTGCGAGTGCGCAGCCAACCAAGACGGAACAGGCCGCGCTGGAGAAGCTCGGCGGCAACGGAACGCAGCAGACGGAAGTGGTGGAGATGTTGTCGATGGCGTCGGCACCGCCGTCGCTGGACCCACTGCTGGTGTCGTTGAAGGCTGTCGATCCGGACCGATATCCGTTCTATGGCGACGTGGTGCTCCAGCCGGCGATGCCGCTGAAGCAGGCGCTCACGGGCGATTCGGTGGCAGTGGGCGAAGACCTGCTGCTGCGGCTGCACCTGTCGGTAGGCGACAAGCTGAAGCTGGGCGACCAGATGTTTCGCATCGCAACTGCGGTGGTGGACGAGCCGGACCGGCTGAACGGCAACTTCGCTGCAGGACCGCGTGTGCTGATCACGGAGGAGGCGCTGGCGAAGACGGGCTTGCTGGCGCCGGGGTCACGCGCGACGCGGCGGTTCCTGTTCAAGCTGGCGGGAGCGAAGCCGGGGCAGGCGCGGTCGGACGAGGAGGTCGGAGCGCTGAAAACGCAGCTGGAAACGGCGCTGCCGGAAGCGCAGGTGAGCGACTACCGCGACGCGAACCAGGCGCTGAGCAAGGGGCTGGATGGCGCGACGGGGCTGCTGTCGTTGATGTCTCTGGTGGCGCTGGTGCTGGGCGCGGTGGGCGTGGCGATGGCCATGCGCGCGCATCTGGCGGCGCGGCTGGATTCCATCGCAGTGATGAAGGCGCTGGGGGCTCGGTCCGGGCAAATCATGAAGATCTATGTCTTGCAGACCTTGCTGCTGGGGCTGTTGGGCGGCTTGGTAGGTGTGGGGCTGGGGCTGCTGGTGCAGATGGCGTTTCCGCTGTTCCTGGCCAAGCTGTTCCACATCACGCCGGCGTTCCACGTGGATGGCCGGGCCATGATGGTGGGCTTGATCACGGGGCTGCTGACGACGTTGCTGTTTACACTGCCGCCGCTGCTGGACATTCGCAGCGTGCGGCCGTTGCTGGTGCTGCGTCGCAATGTGGAGGCGAGCGACGATCCCTTCACGACACGGCTGCTGCGCAAGCTGGGCGAGTCCGGCGTACAGATCCTGGCGATGGCAGTGATCCTGGTCGGCCTTGGGTTGCTGGCGTTCTCGGTTTCGGACTCCAAGCTGGTCGGCATCATCTTCGCCGTGGGATTGGCAGTGGTGCTGCTGGTGCTGCTGGGCATGAGCGCGCTGGTGCTCTGGCTCCTGAAGCTGTTTCTGCGTGGAACGCGGCTACGGTTGCCCTCGGTGCTTCGGCATGGACTGGCGAACCTGTACAGGCCCGGGAACCCTTCCGCGGCATTGCTGGCGGCGCTGGGGCTTGGCGTCATGCAGATCACCGCGGTGTACATCACGCAGCGTGCGGTGGTGGGGCAGGTGGGCGCGCTGGCGGCGAACAACCTGCCGAACATGTTCCTGATCGACATCGCTCCGCGTGAGGTGGATGGGTTGCGCACGCTGCTGTCGCAGCAGCCAGGCATTCGTGGCACACCGGAGCTGCTGCCGGTGGTGAGTGGGCGCATCGTCGCGGTGGATGGCACGCCGGCGGCCGAGCTGAAGGTGGAGCACATGCCTAGACGCATGCTGAACTCGGTCAGCCTGACATCGCCGCCGACGGCCGACCAACCGCCGCCCGGAGACAAGGTGGTGGAAGGCGTGTGGTGGACAGCGCAGGAGTCGAAGGATGCCGCGGCACATCCGCTGGTGGCGCTTTCGCGCAACCAGGCCAGGCGACTGCACGTCAACGTGGGGCAGAGCATTACGTTCAGCGCGCAGGATACGGAGTTCACGGCGAAGGTGGCGGCGATCGTTGAGGCCGACTCACAGCACGCATACTCGCGGGCGGAGTATGTATTGCCGGCAGCGGCGCTGGCGCAGTTTCCGGCGATCTGGTACGGCGGCGTGCATTGCGACCCGCCCGCGACCTCAGCGCTGCAGCGGGTGCTGTATCAGCACTATCCGACGATCACGGTGATCAACGTGGCGCAGACGCTGGAGACGGTGCGGCAGGTTGTTCTGCAGATCACACGCGTGATCCAGTTCCTGGCTTCGTTCAGCATCTTCGCGGGCATCGTCATCCTGGCGAGCGCGATAGCCGGCACGCGCTACCGGCGCATTCGCGAGGTGGTTGTGCTGAAGACGCTGGGCGCAACACGGCCGCGCATTGCGGCGATCTTCTCTGTGGAGTTCGCAGTGCTGGGGCTGATCGCGGGACTGGTGGGTGTGCTGTTCGCTAGCGTGCTGGCGCGGTTCGTGCTGGTGAAGGCGTTGAAGTTTGAATACAGCTTTGCGGGTGGGCTGAGTCTGGCGGCGCTTGCGTGCACAGCGGCGCTTACGGTGGCGGCCGGGTGGTTGGCGAGTCATCGTGTGCTGGGGCAGAAGCCACTTGAGGTATTGCGCGAAGAGTAGCGACTGAGTGAAGGACAACGTCTGCAGTCCGCGCAGGTTGACCCGCACGAGAAGCCCTCGTACACTCAGAGAGGCGGCTGATTGTGGCTCCCGCCGAGCCTGCGGCTGCCGCTACTTTCCTGAAGTAGCCAAACCTGTGTTGCCCTCTCGTTCAATGGTAGGACTGACGACTCTGACTCGTCCAATCGGGGTTCGAATCCCTGGGGGGCAACCAATTCTCCTAAATCCTGAACTTCCTCGTACCTCCTCAAACATCCTCGCACGCGAGGATGTTGTTTATTTACAGTAAGTTACCGTCGAATTGCGTGCAGGAGCGTGCGAAGGCGTCCGAGTGCAGCCAGACTTTTCTGTGGGGAAAGATGTGGGGTAGGATGAGCCATTGTGTGGGGAAAGTAAAATCCCGACTCTGGAGGTTCGCCGTGGCACTGACGATCAAGGAAATCGAGAATGCAAAGCCGAAGGACAAAAAATACAAATTGGCCGATGGCGGTGGATTGTGTCTATTGATCCAGCCTTGGGGTGGAAAGTTCTGGCTTTGGCGCTATCGCTTCGACGGCACCGAGAAGAACATGACATTTGGGGAGTATCCGCTCATCGGCCCCAAGGACGCCCGCGAGCTTCACTTCGCTGCGAAGAAGCTGCTGGCTTCCGGCATCAATCCGATGGGCGAACGCAAAGCGGAAGCCGAAGCGAAGCGTGAGGGAGTCAAGGCGCTACAGCGTGAAGCTGATAGAAGCTTTGAGAAAATAGCTCGCAAATGGTGGGAATGGTGGTCGATTGGCAAATCTCCAAGGCATGCAGAGATTTTGATGAATCGTCTTGAGGCAGATGTTTTCCCCGTGGAGTGCCCGATCTTTTGTGCCGTTGGAAGAGTTAGTGTAGCGCAGCTATTTC
>CAXSHQ010000324.1:0-3688 GCA_964236875.1 uncultured Acidobacteriaceae bacterium
GCAGCGGGCAGCTCTCGATCGCGATTCCCTCCGCCTTGCCAACACCGCGTTCGCCCCGCGCGGCGCCGCTGCGCCCGTCATCAAGGTACCCACGCCGCCTGACGGCATTCCCACCACGCTTTCCGCGCCCGCCAACACGCGCAAGGCGGCCACTCGCTTCGCGGCGTTTCACTCCATGCCGCCTGCGCCCAACGGCCCCAAGCTGCCCGAAACTGAAGCCGATTTCGCGAAGACGCTGGACTTCCATCGCGCGCTCACGGCGCTCAACTCCTATCCATCGCTGATGCGCTCCCTGGGCCTGGTCTTCGATCTCGAGCTGCCCGCCGGCTTCTGCCCGGACGCCCCCGATACCGCGGTCGGCACCATCTCCTTGAGCAAGATCACCGCCGGCTTCAAGTGGTCGATGGAGCCCACATTCACCTTCCCCCAGACGGCCTACGTCAAGGACGCATCGAGCTTCGCGGCGGCCCCGGCGGCCAGTCTCGGCTCTCGCATCACGGACGCGGGCGATGTGGTCGGCGGCTTCCTCGCGCTCACTCCGGAGGACTTCCATCTATTGCAAGTGGACGTGGACGGCACGCTGCACAAGAGCCTCGCGCTGGCCGACAACGTCGCCCATACCACCCGGCCTGAAGCCGTAAGCAACGAGCTGCCGGCCATGCGTTCCGCAGGCATCGCGCTCGTCGCCGATGACCGTGCAACACAGATCCTCCAGGCGCTCAGCGACAACATGGAGTTCCACGACGGCGCCGCCGCCGGGCAGATGCCGCGGCCGTTCCATGCCCGCGATCTCACCCGCGGCTACCGCATCGATATCTGGTCGGCCAGGAAGAACAAGTGGTTCTCGCTGCATCGCCGCAATGCCACCTACACCTTCGGAGCCACCGGCCACATCACCATCGACGAGCACGATGAAGAAGGCTTCCTCGAGCCCACCGCCGCCCAACCCGCGGAGGACCCCACCCGGCCGCACGACCAGGCCTCCGCGGATGCCCAGATTCCCCAGCCCGGCACCGATCTTTACATCCACGAGCGCGTCGCACGCTGGAACGGGTGGAGCCTTAGCGCGCCGCGCCCGGGCATCGCTCTCAACCGCAGCGTCGATCCCGCCGAGGCGTTGACCCCGGACCCCACCGTCAACCAGCCGATGACGCCGTTCAAG
Organism: uncultured Acidobacteriaceae bacterium; assembly: GCA_964236875.1. Taxonomy (GTDB): domain Bacteria; phylum Acidobacteriota; class Terriglobia; order Terriglobales; family Acidobacteriaceae; genus Granulicella. Next base: position 1,163 of record CAXSHQ010000324.1, read on the forward strand.
ATGGCGACGGCATTTGCTGCCACGCCAGGCTCTCTACCCTCGCTGCGCTTCGGCGACAGGTACCGTCTTCGCGCCCGCGCTGTGGATCTCGCCGGCAACAGCGTCACCCTCTCCGCCGCCTCGCCGGACGCGGTGGTAGCCCCGGCCGAAGGCGCTCTCTTCCCGTATCTCCGCTTTGAGCCCCTTGCCCCACCCATCGTCGTGCTCCAGGCCGCTCCCCAGAAGAGTGCTTCGCTGCACGTGCTGGTGATCCGTTCGCAGAACCACGAAGAAGCGCTCGACAAGTCGCCCACAGAAGAGTCCGACGCTCGTCACATCGCGCCGCCGCGCGTAGCCGAGCGCATGGCCGAGCACCACGGTGTACTCGACAACCCCAATGGCTCGCTCCGGAGCGATGCCGCCACCTTCGCGATGGTGACCGCGCGCGACAGCTTCGAGTTCCCCACCGTCGATGACGTTCCGTTGGATCCCTCGCCGCTGGTCGACGTCGGCTACCTAGCCGACCCGATTGCACGCGGAGCCGCGTTCCGCGATCTTCCCCAGGCGGCAGACAACACCAACGGCACGGTCGAGAACGGCAAGCTGACCTACACCACCTTGTCCGATGTCCAGCCACGCGAGGGCTCCGTCACGTTCCTCGACTTCGGCGCCGCCTGGCCCGAGCGCAAGCCGCTGCTGTTCAAGGTGGTGGAAGGCACAGCGTCGCCCCAGTGGGATGCGGCCACACGCACGCTTACCGTTTCCCTGCCCAAGGGCACGGACACGGAGATCGACATGAGCAGCTATCTGTCTCCGGCCGATCTCCCTCTCATGGGCTCCTGGCAATGGCTCACGGAGCTCTTCGTTGCCAGCGAAGTCGCCGCGCTCACCGGCGGCGGCGCTTACTCTGAAATCACCGCCACGGCTGACCTGGTCGCGCTGCTCACGCGCCTTGTGCTTGAAGGTGGACACCCCCTGGTCACCCCCGCGCAGAAGCTGACGCTGGTGCACGCCACCCAGCAGCCGCTCGGCCGGCCGCAGTTCATCCAGCTCCCTGTCTCGCACAACCCTGACAGCCCCATCTATGCCTCGGCCTTGCGCAACTCCTTTACGCCGATCACGGCGTGGCGGGCGATCGACTCCCACAGTGCGGCCTTGCTGGGCGCCCTCAAGGTTCACGGCGCGACCACATCCAGGGTCGACCTCCTCGCCCGATGGCAGGAGTTCCGCGACGATCCATCGCAGCCCGGGCCCACCAAGAGCTGGACCAGCTCGCACGTGGAAACGCTTTCGCTGCCCACCACCGCGCCCGGCGTCCTCTACTCCGACGCGTCGTTGACCCGCGCCGTCGCCACCTACATCCCGCGCATCGATGCTCTCTGGTTCTCCGACCCCATCGATTATCTCGACGGTGTGCCCACTCCCCCCGCGGTGGCCGCGCCCCTGCACCGCTTCGACGACACAAAGCACCGCTGGGTCGGCTACACCGCCGTAAGCACCTCGCGCTTTCAGGAGTACTTCCCCGAAGGTCTCGACTTCACCCGCGCCAGCGAGCCGTTCCTTGTCGATGTTCCCAGCTCTGCCCGCCCCGGCTCGCCCTCGGTCGCCTACGTTGTGCCTACGTTCGGCTGGGAGAAGCAGGAAACCACCAACATCAAATCCACGGTCCGCTTCGGCAATGGAGTGCGTGTCTACCTCAACCGCCCGTGGTACTCCTCCGGGGACAACGAGCTGCTGGGCGTCGTGCTGTGGAACGGGCTTTCGCCCGATTACGCCAATCGGGATACCTTCAAGCACCTGTTCACGCAATGGGGCAACGATCCCATCTGGCGCACCGGCTACCTGCCGGACGTCCCCGCCACCTACAGCTTCCCTGCTGCCACGGTGTCCGCCACCGGCCTCGCGCTCGAAGAAACTCCCAAGGCCTTCGATGTTGCCGGGCACGTGGTCAACTACGACGAGAAGCGCCGCCTCTGGTACTGCGACATCGAGTTCACCAACGTTTCCTCCTACATGCCCTTCGTGCGGCTTGCCCTTGCCCGCTACCAGCCGCACTCGGTCAAAGGCGTAGAGCTTTCCCGCGTCGTGCTGGCCGACTACGCCCAGCTCACCGCCGACCGCTCCGCCATCGTCGCCATCGACCCAGCCGATATGCGCCGTGCCCAGGTATGCATCGGCGGACCGGCTCCGGAGTGGCCTGTGGCTTCTTCCATCGAAGTCACCGTGGAGCAGCGCCTGGCCGGCGTCATCAGCGACCTCGCCTGGGAGGTCGCGCCTGCAGCCATCGTCGCCATCACCGAGAACTCTCCTGACGCATTCGAGAACGGCGCCACGCTGTGGACCGGCGAGATCGTCTTCGCCGCAACGCCAAAGCAGGGCCAGTTCCGCATCGTTATCCGCGAGTTCGAGCAGCTGCCCATCGACCCTGTCGGCGTCTTCATCGCGGAGCCGCGCATGCATGGCGAGCGCCTCGTCTACGCCTCCATCATTCCCTACGATTACCCCACCACCGCCGCCTAAGGAGAGACCGCACCGATGTCGGAACCA
>CAXSHQ010000324.1:3718-5378 GCA_964236875.1 uncultured Acidobacteriaceae bacterium
GTCTGCGACGAGTTCCTGGTTGCCGAAGAATGGCGCGCGCTGCTCGACTACACACTCCAGAGCACGCTTTCCTTCGGCGCTACGCATGTCATCGCCGCAGACGGCTCCAAACAGCAGGATCACGCCTATCGCCGCTCGCGCGTGCTCTTCGACCTCGGTCCCTTTCAGGAGATGTTCTCCCGGCGCTTGCAGTCCTACCTGCCGCATGTGCTCAGCGGCCTGGATTTCCCGGAGTTTCCCGTGACCAGCATGGAAGTGCAGCTCACCGGCACCAACGACGGTGAGTACTTCAAGATGCACACCGACAATGACGCCGACGAGGTCGACGATCGCGCCCTGACCTTCGTCTACTTCTTCTTCCGCGAGCCGCAGGGCTACAGCGGCGGCCAGCTCCGCATCTACGACACGGAACGCGATCCAGCCGGGAAGAACGGCCATTTCCACGCCACCGGCTCTTATCGCGATATCTATCCCGCGCAGAACCAGGTTGTGTTCTTCGACAGCAGCAAGCTGCACGAGATCCTGCCTGTCTCCTGCCCTTCCCGCGAGTTCGCCGACTCCCGCTTCACCGTGAACGGATGGTTCCATCGATGACACCGTACGGCTACCCCTCCGAGCAGTACCACTGCCTGCTCGATGAACAGCCCTATTACCTCGCGCCGCCGCGGCTTTTCGAGCCCGACGTGCACGGGCCGCTGGTCGTCAACCCGGACTGCTGGTTCACCTGGCAGGGACCGCTGCCTCGCGACAAAGCCGCGCGTCTGGAAGCGAACGGGTCTTTCTACCCGAGTGACTGGATGGTCTGGGTCTCCGATCCCGCCATGGGCACTCTGTGGCCCTACTGGCTCGGTGGCGAATACGCCGGCTATCTCGCGGACCAGACGCCCGGCTCGCCGCTCACCAAAGAGCTGCCGCCCCACGCGCTCTGGGTGCTGACCCGGGCGCACATTCTCGTGTCGCCGGGCTTCGCCGAGCTGCGCCGCCACCAGTGGCGTGAAACCGCCTGGACCGCCGCCAAAAACTTCGAGCGCGGGTACACCCCCATCAGCGGTCTTCTCCCCGTCTTCCATCTCGGCTCCCTGCGCCGCTATTACCGCTACCACACTCGCACGGGCTCGTTCACGCTGGGCGATGGCCAGGTAAGCCGGCGATACTTCGCGCACGAGGAGCCCATCGCGCGCTTCTTCCACTACCAGCTGAGGAGCGCCATCGGCGACATCGCGCGTGCCGCGCTCAAGCTTTCCTACGCCTACCTGGCCGCATATGAGAGCGGCTCCGTGCTGGAGCGCCATACCGACCGCGAACAGTGCGAATACACCTTAACGCTTTCCGTGGACGCCTCTCCCGAGCCCGAAGCGCAGGTGCCCTGGCCCATCCAGCTCGACACCCACGAGGGTTCGCTGCGCCTCTGGCAGCATCTCGGCGACGGCCTCCTCTTCCGTGGCCGCTATCTGCCGCACTATCGCGACGCGCTGCCGGAAGGCCACACCTCCACGTCGCTCCTGCTTCACTACGTGGACTTCGACTTCGCCGGCCCGCTGCAATAACCAGCGAGGATGCCACCTAGAACAGTTCTCCTTCAGGTGTAACCCTCTCGTGGACAGAGGCGTCATCCTGAGCGTAGCGAAGAGCCTGCCCTGAACGTAGTGAATGGGATCTC
>CAXSHQ010000325.1:0-331 GCA_964236875.1 uncultured Acidobacteriaceae bacterium
GGCGCACAACGGGCTGCTGTTTCTGGATGAGCTGCCGGAGTTCCCGCGCAATGTGCTGGAGGTGCTGCGGCAACCGCTGGAGGATGGAACGGTCACCATTTCGCGAGCGGCGATGAGCCTGAGCTTTCCGGCGCGGTTCATGCTGGCGGCGGCGATGAACCCGTGCCCCTGCGGGTACTTCAACGACAAAAGCCGCGATTGCCAGTGCACGCCGCCGATGATCCAGCGCTATGTGAGCAAGATGAGCGGGCCGCTGCTGGACCGGATCGACATCCACATCGAGGTGCCGGCGGTGCAGTACAAGGAGCTGCGCGGCGGGTCGGCGGCGGAA
>CAXSHQ010000325.1:341-5357 GCA_964236875.1 uncultured Acidobacteriaceae bacterium
GCGCAGATACGGGAGCGGGTGCTGCTGGCTCGCGAGCGGCAACATGCGCGGTTTCTGGAAGGTGGAGCGCGGACAGCGGCAGGGAAGCAGGGCAGCCGGGCGGTGTTTGCGAACGCGCAGATGACCACGCAGCAGATCAGGATCTATTGCGAGTTGGATTCGGACGCTGAGCGGTTGCTGGAGCGCGCCATGCAGCAGCAGGGGCTAAGCGCGCGGGCGCATGACCGCATCCTGAAGGTGGCGCGGACGGTGGCGGATCTGGATGGAGCGGGGGAGATCGCGGTGAAGCATATCGCGGAGGCGATCCAGTACAGGACGCTGGACCGGAGCTACTGGTCGTAGAACGCTTACCGAGGCTGAAGCCGGCTTCTACCGAGTTGTCAGGCGGGCGGTCGATTTGCTCCCCAGCGTGCATATGTTTTCTTCGTCTTGGTGCGACGTAACCTGACCCGCGCGTAGAAATGTATTGACCTTGCGGTTTGCAAGATTTATGGTGCAAAAGTACCGGGTCGGGCGTTTGTTGCTTGCACGGTAGGAACGACCGAAGGCTGCGGCCGCACAATCTCCTTCTTTGCCGGTGTGATTTCTCATCTACAGAGCTTTAGGAGATGTGGTCTGTTCGCTAGCGCACAGCGCGGCGAGCGGGATTTTTGATACTTTTCAGTTGCTGCCGGCTCCATGCGGGCTGTGCGATACATTTGCGTCCGGAGTCTCTCCGAACGCGTCTAACTATTCAGGAGTTGGCCCTGCTTGGAGCTGACAGCCTTCAACCTCCGCGGCGCGAGCACGATACAGACGCCGGGCGCTTGCCCATAGCGAGACAAAACAAAGGGAGATACGCCTCACAATGCGCTCAGACCTCATTTTTGGAGCCCTCACGCACGTCCACAACCGCTACAAGCTTTGCCAACTCGCCAGCAAGGCGACCCGCAAGCTCCACAAGCCGAACACCCGGCTGCAGGACACCACGAACGAAGTGCTGGACCGCTTCAAGGACACGGTTCCGATGAATACGGACCCGGGTGCCGAGTATGCGGACGCCATTTCCGACGCGATTGCGGAGCGCCGCGCGGCCTAAGCCGCGGGCGCGCTCGCGCCCAGCCTAGCCTCTTTGCCGTTTTCCGCAGGTGCTTTCCTTCCGAACCTGCTACGCTACAACGCAAGTCCTTCCTGCAAGTCCCCGCTTCACCCCTCCGCAAGTCTGCACCGTCGCGACGTGGTTTGTTTGTGCGCGTGCCCTCGGCTCCTGCAATACCCCTTCCTGCAAAACACCTCCTCCCCTGAAAAGTGAAATAGAACCATGACGATTTCCGAGTTGAAAGAAAAGAGCATTGCCGAACTCGGCAAGCTTGCCCGTGGCCTTGAGATCCAAGGCACCAGCGCCCTGCGCAAGCAGGACCTTATATTCAAAATCCTGCAGGCCCAGAGCGAAAAAGAAGGGCACATTTTCGCCGAAGGGGTGCTGGAGATTCTGCCGGACGGCTACGGATTTTTACGGTCTCCGGACTACAACTACCTGCCGGGGCCGGACGATATCTATGTGAGCCCGAGCCAGATCCGCAAGTTCGACCTGAAGACCGGCGATACGATCTCCGGCAATGTGCGCAGCCCGCATGAGGGTGAGAAGTATTTTGCGCTGGTGAAGATCGAGGCGATCAACTTCGAGTCGCCGGAAGAAACGCGCAACAAGATTCTGTTCGATAACCTGACGCCGCTTTACCCGCAGGAGCGGGTGAAGATGGAGACCGTGCGCGAGGGGATCGCAGGCCGAGTAATGGACCTGCTTTGCCCTATCGGCAAGGGCCAGCGCGGGCTGATCGTGGCGCCGCCACGCACCGGCAAGACGGTGCTGATGCAGGCCATCGCGAACTCGATCACGGCGAACCATCCAGAGGTGGTGCTGATCGTTCTGCTGATCGATGAGCGTCCGGAAGAAGTGACGGACATGCAGCGCTCGGTAAAAGGCGAAGTGATTTCGTCGACGTTCGACGAGCCAGCGGCGCGACACGTGCAAGTGGCCGAGATGGTGATCGAGAAAGCCAAGCGGCTGGTGGAGCACAAGCGCGATGTAGTGATTTTGCTGGACAGCATCACGCGACTGGCGCGCGCGTACAACACGATCGTGCCGCCGAGCGGCAAGGTGCTCTCGGGCGGTGTGGATTCGAATGCGCTGCAGCGCCCGAAGCGGTTCTTTGGCGCGGCGAGGAATATCGAAGAGGGTGGCAGCTTGACGATCATCGCTTCGGCGCTGATCGAGACCGGCTCGCGCATGGACGAAGTGATCTTCGAAGAGTTCAAGGGTACGGGCAATATGGAAGTGATCCTGGAACGGAAACTCGTCGACAAGCGTGTGTTCCCGGCCATCGATATTCAGCGCTCGGGTACGCGTAAGGAAGAGTTGCTGATTCCGAAGGATGACCTGCAGCGGACGTGGATACTTCGCAAGGTGCTGAACCCGCTTTCGCCGGTAGAGGCTATGGAGCTGCTGAGCGATCGGCTAGGGAAGACGCGGAATAACCAGGAGTTTCTGCATACGATGAACTCGTAGTGAGTCATGGTGACAGCAGAGGGGCGCGGCTTTGGCCGCGCCCTTCTGTTCGCGTTGAGCTTTGATGTTAGCGGTACATCATGTCTCGCACGGAGATGTGGCCGAGCTGTTCGATCTGGTCTTCGTTGTAGGGTTCTTCGGTGAAGCGCCAGAGTGGAGTAGCGTAAGCCATTTCGACCAAGCGGTTTCTGAGTAGCATCTGGAGGTCTGCGCCGTCCCGCGTAAGACGGTGCACTGCCTTATGCAGGATGTGATCTTCTATCTCGACACTGACAGTTGCCATAGGCTCCTCCTGGAGTGGCGTTTACGCCTACATTCGTGACTGCGCCGACATCTATATGCCGCGCCTTCAGTGCTTGAAGAGTTGGTGCACGGGCTTACCTAGGGCTTCGCCCTAGGCTGGGATGGGTTGCGCCTTCAGCGCTTTTGAGCGGCAGCGATCCGTGACGAGGGATGTTGGCCCTCGCTGGTGACGAGGACGTTGCCCCTCGCTGGTGACGAGGGATGTTGGCCCCTCGCTGGTGACGAGGGATGTTGCCCCTCGCTGGTATAGAGCGCGCCGCTGGCGCTCGTTCCTGCGGCTTTACACGGCAGAGAGAACCTCTTACACCGAGAGTTGGAGGATGCGGTTTAGGCGTTGGACGAAGGCGGCTGGGTCGGCCAAGGGGACGCCTTCCATGACAAGGGCTTGATCGAAGAGGAGCCAGGCGGCGTCTTCGGCGACAGGGTCGTCGGGGCGGGCGAGGAGCTTCTTTACGATCTCGTGGTCGGGGTTGATCTCCAGCGTGGGCTTGGGCGTGGGGATGTTGGTCTGGCCCATGGCGCGGAGCATCTGCTGCATCTGGAGCGATGGCTCGGACTCGTCGGTGACGATGCAGGAGGGGCTGTCGGCGAGGCGTACGGAGGCGCGGACGTCCTTGACCTTGTAGCCGAGGATGCCCTTGAGCTTGTCGAGCAGGGGCTGGAGGCTTTCGGTCTTCTCGGGCTCGGTCTCGTCCTTGAGGTCTTCGTCGGCGGAGCCTTTGTTGACGGCCTTCAGGTCCGTCTCGCCGTACTTATCGATGCCGGAGAAGATGATCTCGTCGACCTCGTCGTCAAGGAGCAGGACTTCATAGCCCTTCCTTTTGTAAATTTCGAGCAAAGGCGAGGTGCGGAGCAGGGACTCATTGCCGCCGGTAATGAAGTAGAGGCTCTTCTGGCCTTCCTTCATGCGGGACTTGGCGTCGGCGAGGCTGGTGAGGCCTGCCGTGAGTCCTTCCGTGGCAGTGGACTTGAAGCGGATGAGATCGAGCAGCGTTTCGCGGTTGGCGTAATCGCCGTAGAGGCCTTCCTTGAGCGGGCGGTTGTATTGCTGGATGAAGGTGAGGTAGAGCTCGGGCTTGTCGGTTGAGATCGCTTTCAGTTCGGAGAGGATCTTCTTGACGCTGGCGCTGCGGATGGTGGTGAGGACGCGGTTCTGCTGGAGGATTTCGCGGCTTACGTTGAGCGGGAGGTCTTCAGAGTCGATGACGCCGCGGACGAAGCGGAGGTACTGCGGGAGCAGCTCTTTCGAGTCGTCCATGATGAAGACGCGCTTGACGTAGAGCTTGATGCCGCCCTTGTACTCGGCCTGGTAGAGATCGAGCGGTGCCTTGGCGGGGATGTAGAAGAGGGTGGTGTATTCGAGGCTGCCTTCGGCGCGGGTGTGGAACCAGAAGAGCGGATCTTCGGGGTCGCCGGAGAGAGACTTGTAGAACTCCTTGTAGTCTTCGTCGGTGAGCTCGGACTTGGAGCGGCGCCAGAGGGCGCTGGCGGCGTTGACCTGCTCGGTGACGCGGGTCTTGTCGGACTTCTTTTCTTCGGCGTTCCACTCGCTCTTGTCGTAGGTGAGGAAGATGGGGAAGGCAATGTGGTTGGAGTACTTGCGGACCAGGTCCTGCAGACGCCAGCTGCTCCCGTACTGCTGGCCTTCTTCGTTGAGAAAGATGAGCACAGTGGTACCTGCGGTGCTGCGCTCGGCTGGCTCGATGTCGAAGCCGGATTTGCCGTCGCTGGTCCAGCGCCAGGCCTGGTCTTCACCGGCTTTGCGGGTGGTGACTTCGACTTTGTCGGCCACCATGAACACACTGTAGAAGCCGACGCCGAACTGGCCGATAAGGTTGGAGTCCTTCCTGGCGTCACCGGAGAGCTGGGAGAGGAAGTTCTTGGTGCCGGAACGGGCGATGGTGCCGAGGTGCGAGATGAGGTCGGCCTCGTTCATGCCGATGCCGGTGTCGGCGATGGTGAGGGTCTTGTTCTCTTCGTCGAGCTCAAGGTCAATGCGAGGATCAAACGCCAGCGCCTTGAAGCGGACGAAGGCTTCGTTGGTGTCGGCCTCCGACGCCATTTCGATGCCGAGCTCGTGCAGGCGTTGCTTGAAGGCGTGGCGCCCGGAATGCTTGCCGAGGACGATCTTGTCCATCACCGGCGGTGGCGCCACGGCCCAGCCG
>CAXSHQ010000326.1:0-5295 GCA_964236875.1 uncultured Acidobacteriaceae bacterium
CAGGGGTTTCGGCCTACCGGGTGGACGGCGCCACAGGCGCGTTGACCTATCTGAATCGTCTTCCAACGCATGGCGATGGGCCGTGCTTCGTTTCGGTGGACCGCACCGGGCACGCAGCGTATGCGGCGAACTACACGGGTGGCAGCGTGACGGCGTATCGCCTGGAAAGCGGCGGTGAGTTGGCGGAGACCGTGGGCGTGCTCGCCTACAAGCAGCCGGAGCATGGGCCGGTGAGCGATCGCCAGGACGCTGCGCATCTGCACTGCACGACGATCTCGCCGGGGAACGACTTCGTGCTGGTTTGCGATCTGGGGGATGACCTGATCCTCGCATTTCCGGTTACTCCGGAGCAGGGCGCGGGCATCCAGACGCCGCTGCGCTTTGCGGCGCGGCGCGGGTCGGGGCCGCGGCATGTGGCGTTCCACCCGAATGGCCGCTGGCTGTACTGCGTCCATGAGCTGGACTGCACGGTGGACCTCTACGACTGGAGTGTCGCGAACGGCCTGGCCACGCTGACGCTACGGCCCGGCAGCACGGTGTCGACGCTGGGGGCGGGCGATCCAGCGGCTAACAACTCGTTGCCGGAGCCCGCGGCGCCAAGCACCGGGTGCGAGCTGGTGGTGAGCGCCAATGGACGCTTCCTGACCACGTGCACGCGCGGCGCGGACACGATTCAGGTCTACCGCATCGACGCGCAGACCGGGCTGCTTACGCAGCAGCAGCGGCTTTCCTGCGGAGGCAAGATCCCGCGGCTGATTGCGTTGGACCCTTCGGAGCGGTCGCTGCTCTGCATGAATCAGGCGTCGTCGAATGTGACTGTGTTTGCGCGCGATCCCGCTACGGGCCAGCTCGATCCGCGCTTCCGCTCGGTAGCTGCCGATACGCCCATGTGCGCCGTGTGGGTGTAGGCATGTTCGCGCGGAAGGTGCGGGTGGAGCGCGTGGATGCAGAGGGAGCGGCAAGCCTGTGTCCCATTGCATGGCTCGACAGCTTTGCAATGCGCAACTTCACTAACGATGCGATCTTCGATGACACCTTGCCGGTGGGCGATGGGTTGCTGGAGATTGGGAACCGCGTACCGCTGGAACGGCTTAAGAGCGCGATGGAGGATTGGTTCCGGCGGAAGAGCTACCTGAAAGCAGGAGAGCTCCTGCGGGTGCAGGAGCTCTCAGCCGATAGAAACGACAACGGTTTGACTACTGCTTAAGCGAGCGGTTGTCGAGCACGAAGCGGTACTTGACGTCGCCCTTCACAACGCGCTCATAGGCTTCGTTCACCTTGTCGTAGGTGGTCATCTCGATCTCGGCGGCAATGCCCTTCTCCGCACAGAAGTCGAGCATCTCCTGCGTCTCCTTCATGCCGCCGATGGCAGAGCCTGAGAGCGAGCGGCGGTTGGCGAGCAGCGAGAACGGTTTGATGGAGAGCGGCTGGTCGGGCAGGCCTACGAGGCACAGCGTCGCATCGAGCTTGAGCATGCCGAGAAGCTGGTCCATGTCGTGCGGGGCGGATACGCAGTCCAGGATGAAGTCGAAGGAGCCCGCGTACTTAGCCATCGCATCCTTATCCTTGGAGATCACGGCTTCATCGGCGCCGAGCTTCTTCGCGTCTTCTACCTTGCTTTCCGACGTGGTGAACTGGACGACATAGGCTCCCATGGCATGCGCGAATTTGAGGCCGAGATGGCCGAGACCGCCCAGACCCACGACGCCGACCTTCATGTTAGGCCCCACACCCCAGTGGCGCAGCGGTGAATACGTGGTGATCCCGGCGCAGAGCAGCGGAGCGGTGGCAGCAAGATCGATGCCGGGCTTGAGCGTGTGGACGAAGTGCTCCGGCGTGACGATAACGTCGGAGTAGCCACCCATGGTGCGCTCGCCGCTGCGGAGAACGGCGTTGTAGGTGTCGCGGGCGCCGCCATCGCTGCAGTGGACCTCGAGGTTGGCGTTGCAGTTGCCGCAGTGCAGGCAGCTTTCCACGATCACGCCAACAGCCGCGAAGTCACCGACCTTGAAGCGCGTCACGTCCGAACCGACCGCGGTGACGTGGCCGATGATCTCGTGGCCGGGCACCATAGGGAACAGTTCGGCGCCCCACTCGCCACGCGCCTGATGGATGTCCGAGTGGCAGATGCCGCAGTAGTCGATGGCCACGACAACATCGGTGGGGCCGGGCTCGCGGCGGTCGAAGGAGAACGGGGCGAGAGGCGAGGTCTTGCTTTGCGCGGCGTAGCCGAGGGACTTCATGCTGGTTTCTCCGGATGAGGATCTTCAAAGCGCAATTGGCGGATACAGGCTCATCTACCGCCCAGGTTGTAGTTCACAGTGATGGTCGTGGAAACGTCTACCGCGGTGCCCCCACGTAGATAAGGCTTATAGGTCCACGTCTTCACAGCCGTCATCGCTGACGCTGTCAACGATAGATCCGGAGAGACATATCTGCCTGTGCAGAAGCGCGGCAGCTGGTAAGGGCCGCCGCCCCAAGCACAAACAGCGGAACACGCCGATGAGGGCTAGTCGTCATAGTGCAAGAGGCTGTATACATCGTGTTTCTCCAGCTTGGCGCGGCCTTTCAGGAAGTCGAGCTCGATGGCGAAGGCAATGCCGACGACATCTCCGCCGAGCTTTTCCACGAGCTGCACGGTGGCCGCCATGGTGCCGCCGGTGGCGAGCAGGTCGTCGACGAGGAGCACGCGCTGGCCCGGCTGGATCGCATCGAGGTGGATCTCCAGCGAGTCCTGGCCATACTCGAGGTCGTAGCTCACCTTGGCGGTTTCGGCGGGGAGCTTCTTCGGCTTGCGCACGGGAACGAAGCCGGCGTTCAGGCGGTAGGCGAGCGCCGGACCGAAGATAAAGCCGCGAGCTTCAATGCCCAGCACCAGATCCACTTCCTTGCCGATGTAGTGACCGGCAAAGGCGTCAATGAGCTGCGCGAAGCCGGCCTTGTCCTTCAGTAGCGTGGTGATGTCGTAGAAAAGGATGCCGGGCTTGGGGAAGTCGGGAACGGTGCGGATGAGTGCCTTGAGGGGCTCGCAGGAAATATCGGACATAGCGGTTGGATGAAACTCCTTGTGTGTGGGAGCTACCAGGCTCCTTCAATCTGAAATGGCCCAAGTGCCGCGCCTTCGGACTCCGCCAGCTCGTGCTCGACGACCTGGTCGACACGAGAGCCGCGTGAGCCTTTCTTCAACTCGGCACGAAGATCGTTGAGGTCTTCCGGCGTGCCGCTGGCGACGATCTCCACGTCGCCGGCGTCGGTGTTGCGTACCCACCCATGCAGCTCAAGTGCGGCGGCTTCGCGATGAACAAACCAGCGAAAGCCCACACCCTGCACGCGGCCGCGGACCAGAAAATGAAGAACCATGGGAACCTTCAGTTTCGCAGAGGGGACCTGTGTTCGCAACAGACATAAAAAAAGTACAACTGGATGGCTCTCTGGAACGTCTGTATATATGAACCCCCTTTGGGGTTCCAGGCCAACAGCAATGCACGCTTCGCTGTGGTAGTTCAACTGCGGGAACGTGGAAACTGTTGACCGGCTCGATGACTTCGATCGACGCTGCCGGCGCGTCTGTGTTCTCGCTCAAATCCATTCTTTGCTCACCTTGAGGAGACACACAGTGAACCTACGTGCTTTGCGCTTTGCCCTTCCCGCTTTTGCTGTTCTGAGTTCGTTTGCGGCCGGAGCGGCTCAGGCGCAGTTCTTGAAATCCACGGCCGACCGACTGCATGTCGGCAGCATGTCCGTGGGCGCGACCGGGCAGTTCAGCACCATCCTGACCCAGAACCCCAGCAACGGCACGGCGCTTTTCCGGATTGGGAATGGCCCTGTGGTGAACCCGACCGCCGTTTCCAACCAGCAACAGTACACAACGATGTCCGCAGGCTTTCTGGCGACGTTCGGTGTGCAGCCCATCAAGGCAGCGGGCTTCGAGCTGAACTATGGCTTTACGCACTACTCGGAGAAGTACGCGTTCAACTATGCGATCACCAACGCAACGCAGCAGGCGACCGTGCCGACCGACCAGCATGAGTTCACCGCGGCGTACATGATCCGTCCGAAGCACATCCCCTTCCAGCCGTTCATCGGCGTCGGCGGCGGCGCGATCGACTTCACTCCGCGCAATGCTTCGAACCAGTGGCGCGGTGCGGGACTGCTAGAGACGGGCTTCAACATGCGGACGCGCAACCCTCATCTGTCGTTTCGCGTGGAGGGCCGGTCGCTGTACTACCGCTCGCCGAACTTCTACCAGCCGGCGATCAGCACGCGCAGCTGGCGCGTGACGACACAGCCTTCGATCAGCGCGTTCTACGCGTTCTAACAATGCTGCTGATTCGAAACGTACAACAAAGAAGGGAGTGGCCTTGGCCACTCCCTTCCTGCATAGCTGAGGTTTGCGTTATGCGCGGCTCATGTAAGCGCCTTCCGCGGTGTCCACGCGGATCTTCTCGCCTTCGTTGATGAACGGAGGCACCTGCACGACGAGGCCGGTCTCTGTCTTGGCGGGCTTGGTGACGGAGCTTGCGGTTGCTGACTTGATGCCGGGCTCGGTTTCTACCACGGTCATGATGACCGCGGTCGGCAACTCGATGCCGACAGGCTTGCCGTCGTGAAAGCTCACCGAGATCAACAGATTGGGCGTAAGGTACTCCACGGCATCGCCCAGCGTTTCGTGCTTCAGGTTGGTTTGCTCGTAAGTCTCCTGATCCATGAAGTAGAAGTCGTCGCCATCGTTGTAGAGGTACTCCATCTTGACTTCGTCGACGATCACCCGCTCGATGGGGTCGGGCGAGCGGAAGCGCTCGACGAACATGGAGCCGGTGCGAACGTTGCGCAGCTTGGCCTGGATGAAGGCGCGAAGATTGCCGGGCGTGCGGTGCTCGACGGAGAAGACGAGGTGGAGATCGTCTTTAAACTTGATGATCATGCCGGGGCGCATCTGCGTGGCGGGAATCGCCATAGGGAACTCCTGATTTGTGACGAGGATGAATGGGCGGCGAACGCGTCGCGGCCAACCTGCCTATTCTAGCGCGAGCGTGCGCGGGTGGCCGCGCGCCCTACTGCTTCAGGAAGTTGGCGATAAGCTGCTTGCCGTGATCGGTGAGCACGCTTTCGGGGTGGAACTGCACGCCTTCAATCGGCAGTGTGCGATGCCGCAACGCCATGATCGTGCCTTCGCCAGCGACGCGCGCAGAGACTTCTAACGTGTCCGGGACCGAGCCTTCGGCCACGATGAGCGAGTGGTAGCGCGTGCAGGTCATGGGCTGTGGAAGATCGCGAAAGAGGGTGCGGCCGTCG
>CAXSHQ010000327.1:0-4269 GCA_964236875.1 uncultured Acidobacteriaceae bacterium
TCTTACGACAGCGTTATTGATCTTTTGCGGGAGGCTGCCATCGACCCCGACGTTCGACCCCGCCATGCAGCGCGCCGGCTTCCATGCGGCGTAGCAGAATGGAAGTCGTATGAGCGAATCAAAGATGTTTCCCCTCGAAGAAGCCCTGAAGGCGCAGAAAGCCTTGCGCGACGCCGCCGGGCTCCCGCCTGAACAGTTCCCCATGCAGGCTTTCGTCGGCATGATCAGTGATGAGGTCGAATCCCTCCGTCAGCGCGGCAAGACCGACGAGGACATCGTCGCGCTAATCCGGCAAAGTAGCGCTATTGAGCTGACGGTCGCCGAGTTGGCCGAGAACTACGCCTCGCCGGAAGCGCGCGGACATCACGGCGAGTAGCTGTCTCCAGCGCGCCACCATCTGCCCGTAAACGGTTTGCGTCTCGGACTAGCTGCCGGTCGGAGCCGCTGCCCAGCGTGCGCTCGTAAAGATCGCTGTAGCTGCCGACGGAGCGGAACACATCTGTGGCCCACGTGGGCCGCAAGCCAAGCGTCTGCGTCGTGGCTCGCATGTGCTCCTCCAGCGCAGGTAGCTCGGCGAACGCGGCATCGTCGCGGTTGCTCTTCTCTAAGCGCAAACCAAGCTGCTCTGCCACCAGCAGACTCCGCACCACCGCACCCGCCACCGCCGACCACTGCGCGTCGCCCTGCCGTGTAGCCATCGCCATGGGATCGCGCGAAAGCGCCTCCGGCAGGATGACATGCTCCGCGGCCCCGCTGCCCAACGACACGCGAATGAGCGAGAGCCGCGTGCGCTCCGCCGCAAGCGCCGCGCAGTTGTTGGAAACATACGCGGCCTCCATCTCGCCCTCTTCCTGGAAAGGGAAGGGAAGATAGTCGACATGCTGCCGCGCATACCATCGGCGCAGCGCCTCTTCGTTGCCCGTCTCCGCCAGCACGCAGATCTTCTCGCCCGCGAAATCCCCGGGCTTCTTCAGCCCACCCGCAACGGACGTTAGCAGCGCCAGTCCGTCGTAGAACACGGTGCGCGAAAGCTGTGTCCCTCTGTACCGGTGCTCCGGGTCCGCGCTCAACGAAGCGATCACATCGAGCCTCCCGGCCCGCAGCGCTTGCACCGCCGACACCTCATCCAGAAAGCTTGTCAGCTTCACACGCGTCTGTGGGGACGCGGCCACGGCAATCGCGCCGCACAGACCTTCATCGAAGCCGCCGCGCGAAGAGTGGTCCTCTTCGGTGGAGTACTCGGCATCTTCGTGCACCACACCGCACGAAAGCTCCTGCGTGTTCTGCACCTTGCGCAGCGTCGATCCATCTGAACCTCGCTGCGCCTGAGCACCGCAATGCAGCGCGGAGCACAGGAGCACCAGCACAGCCGCAGTTTGCCTCATGGCGTCGCAGAGCCGGCCGCGACAGGCGGCGCAGGCCAATGGCCCGATGCCGGAATGCCCGGCTCCGTATCGGGCCGCGGATTGAAGTCCGCCGGCACCGGGTTTAGCTTGCCCCAATCCGTCGGCTTGATACCCAGCGCCTTGCAGCCCTGTCCGCCGCGATGCGGAAAGCTCTGGATGTCCGCCTCCGGGATGATCGCGTACGCAGGGGGCAATGGCTCCTTGTTGCCCTGCAGCCGCAGTGTGTCGAAGCCCGAAAGCATATCGCCCACGCCTGCGACCTTGTCGTCCGCCGGCCCCAGGTCCTTCTGCCCAAACTGTGTCCGGCCGATCTCGCGCCCCTTCTCCTCATCCGGCAGGTCGGCCAAGGGAATCAGCCCGAACAGCTCATCCACAAGCTTGATGATCGAGCTGTGCTCCTCCATCTCGTGCGAGACGCCGTGCGCCACCGCGTAGGGCGAAATCAGCAGGGAGGGAATGCGAGGCCCCTGATCCAGCGGCAGCCCCGCCGCATCGTGCGAGCGAACCTTGGGCAGCGCATGGTCATACTCGCCATCCGACTCGTCATAGGCAATCAGGATCACCGAATCCTGCCAGTAAGGGCTGCGCGCAATCGCGTTGATCTCCTCCGCCAGCAACGCCTCGCTGACCTGTGAGTCCGAGTAGCCGGGGTGGTCGTCGTCGCCGTAGTACACCGTCGCCAGCCGCGGGTTGGGCGACTGCGGCTTATAGCCATGCAGGTTGCCGTAGCCGCCGCGCACATAAAACACACCCGCCTCGGGCAAACGCTTTGCCGCCATGTCGTCGAAGAACGTCTGCAAGCCGTGCAGGTGCTTGCGCACCTCGTTGTTGTCGGAGATGTACCCGAAGTACGCCGGCCCGTTGTGATGGATCACATAGCCATCATGGCTCGCCTGCCCCGCGGCGTCGGTGGGCTCATGGTCGTAGCCCTGCTGGTACCACCCCCACGGCACCGCCGCCGCGCCATGCCCGGCGATCTTCTCGATGTCTTCCTTCACATCCTTCAAGTCGAACTCCGGCTGCAAGTCGTGGCTGGTCGTCTCCTTGATCTCGGCGCCCATGAACGAGAGCGGCAGCGTGGCGTACGTCATGTTCGGAGCCGGGTACGCCGACGCCTTCGGCTGCGGCGCACGCTTGTCCGGGTCCAGCAGCGATCCCCAGTAGGGCAGGGGATTCGATGTCATCGGCAGCGCTGTGTTGTCGCCGGTGTTGGCTAACTCCGGATGCAGCATCCACTGCGTCTCACCGGATTGGCCCGCGATCATCGCCACCGCATTCGGACCGGATGGGCCGATCACCGTATCGAAGAAGTGATCGAACAGCGTGAACCGGTCCGCATACTGCCACAGGAAGGGAACCGTGTCGCAGTCCACGTGCGCCATCACCACCTCGGCGAACTGCTTGCGTTCCAGCGTCGGAATCCGTGAAGGCTTGCCGTTGACCAGCGTCACGCCTTCCTCGGTCACTGCATATCGATCGTTGTGCGGGACCAGCTTCGCATCCAGATTGAGCTTGTGCGCGATGCTCACATGCGAGTGGTTTACGGAGGCCACATCGGCCGGATACAGCGGCACCATCGCGCCCGTCGCCGTCTTCATCGTCGCTGGAATGCGGAACGGAGAAATCGTGCCCACCGTTCCATCGGTGTTCACAATGGGCTGCACAAAACCGGCCACCTTGCCGCCGTTCCCGCTGTAAAGGCCGTCCGCGCCGGGATACGTGCCGAAGTAGAAGTCGAAGCTCCGGTTCTCCTGGAACAGGATGAACACATGCTTGATCCGCGACCGCACTAACGCCAGCTTTTCGTCATGGCTCAGCTGCGGCTCCCTGCGCAGATCCATGACAAACGGCTTCACGTCTTTCGAAGGCGTGGGCCCGACCTCGACCTTGTCGCTATCCTGCGCGCCAGCCGCCGCACCGGGCAACAGCGCCGCCATCAGCAGCAACGCCCACAGGCACCGCACTCTCAAACCAGGAAGTCGATTGTCACCAGCCATCCTTCGATTGTGCCAGACCACCATCAATGCCCCATGTATCTCTTGCTGGTAATGAACGTTACTTTCAGCAAGCTCTGAGCTCGATAACCTCTAAGCTCTAAGCTCGTTCCCATCCCCCTACCAACACAAACTCACCTTAGAAGAGGCAACTGACAAGTGGAGAGTTCCCTCGTCGCTGTACCTTGCCTCGCGGCTCGTGGCTGAACGAACTCCTGAAGCAGGGCTTCGCTGAAGGGGCCCCATGCGATCTACCGTCCCAGCGTGACCGCCAGCAAACCTATCTGCACGCCATACAGCTCGCAGCGAAGCTCCATCTCCGCAAGCTCGCGACCCGGTTCCACCTCCACGCGCAGCACGGTCGCGGAGCCACCCCGCACCTTCCGCCCCTTGCCCTTCAGCGTCGCCCGTTCCAGCACGCGCACCGCGCCCGTCTGGAGGTCCACGCGAATCGGCAGCGGAGCTTCCGCCTCCCCAACGGGCTCCATGCGAAACACATAATCATCCAGCAGGTAATCCTGCTCCACCGGCCACCAGTTGGCCGGGCTGCGCAGCTCCACCAAGGTCTGCGTTCCGCCATCGCGATAGCGCACCCGCGCCACGCCATGCAGCGACCGGCAAGCCTGCGGAAACGTCGTGCACGCCAGCAGCAGGTACACCGCCCGCGCTTTACCCGCAAGCGGCAACACCAGGCTCTGCCGGTCTCCCTCCCACTGCGAAAGAAAGCAGCAGTTTGGTTCGCGAGCATCGGCAGGCGTCGTGAACGTAAGCCCATCCATCACCCGCAGTGTGCCCCCAGCCGCGCGCAGCCCCGCATCGTTCACCGTCGCCGTTACATCGAAGTTCGCCCACCCGCCCAGCAAACCATC
>CAXSHQ010000327.1:4279-5289 GCA_964236875.1 uncultured Acidobacteriaceae bacterium
CGGCAGGTTTAGTGAGCACAATCCCGAGCGCGGCTTCGTATGCGGACGCGTAAAGATCTCGCGCACCTGCGCTGTCAGTAGCCCGCGCAAGGGAACAGCCTCAAACCGCTCACCCGCCTGGGGCCGCGTTGGCATCGTCCGTCGCTTGGGATCGTGTACATCCAGCTCCACAGGCAGCCAGTAACGGCAAGCCCCATGCTCGATAGCTGCAAACACCACATGCCGCCCCGCCCGCGCAGCCACACCCTCCCGCAAACATCCTTGGGGATCATCGATGGCCGCACTATGCATCGCACGCGGCCACGCAGGCTTCTCGCCCAAGCGGCAAACCACCGGCTCCGCAGCGACCCGCACCGGTGCCTCCCCACGCCATACCAGTTCCACGGCCCACGTCTTCGCTGCCGGAGCCTCGATCACCACAACCGGCGCACCGACAGCCTCGCGATCGAAGGTCACGTCTGCAGCCGCGCCATTCACCGTCACGGTCGGCAGCTTCATGCTTCTCGCCCGCAGCTCGAGCCGCAGCGCCACAGCCTTGCCCAACGCCGCCGAAACCGTCCACGTTTCCTTCTCACCCGTACGCGCGTAGCGCACACCAACCTCTGGATGCACAAACTCCGCCTGCTCCCATGCCTCCGGAAGCTGCGGCCGCAACCGCAGGCGCCCGCCCAACACGTCCGGTTCCACGCCCCACAAGCCCTGCACCAACACCCGCGCCGCGCACCCGATCGGGTCGGCAAAGTCCCGCTGCGACTCCTGCCGGTGCGGGTCCATCTGCAGCGACATCGGGAAGTTCCCCGGACACAGGCCGCGGTACGCCGCATCCAGCAGTGTGCCGCGCATCAACCCAGGCGCCTGCTCCGCCATGCCCGCCTGAAACAGCGCCAGCGCCATGTGGAGGTTCTCGCCCATCGTCAGTAGCGTCAACGACCACTCGTACGGCAGCCAATCCGAACATGGCAACTGAAACGCTTCATTCACACCGGCGCTGGGCACACCCGCACCCACCA
>CAXSHQ010000328.1:0-5274 GCA_964236875.1 uncultured Acidobacteriaceae bacterium
GACCGTTCTCCCGCAAACCGTACAACGTCCCACTCCATGCCCGAGCTCCCGACATCACCGCCTACCTCACCGCGCTCACGCCCCGTGTGGTCGGCCAAACCCTGGAACACATCCGCATCGCCAGCCCGCTGCTCCTTCGCACGGCGCGGCCGCCTGTCACTGCTGTCGAAGGCCGCACAGTGAAGGCACTTCGCCGCATCGGGAAGCGGATCGTCTTCGTATTCGACACCTCACCGGATTCAGCTCCGAGCCCGGCCTCTCAGCGCTCTGAGCTCGTTCCCAACCGCTCTCCTGCGCTCGACGACGACCTCTTCCTCGTTCTCCACCTCATGATCGCCGGCCGCCTCCACTGGCGTGCTCGCGACGCTTCGCTCAACGGCCGCAACAACCTGGCCGCGTTTGACTTCGCCGCAGGCTCGCTGGTCCTCACCGAGGCTGGCACCAAGCGCCGCGCCTCTCTTCATCTCGTGCAGGGCGAGCAGGCCCTCGCTGACCTCGACCCCGGTGGTGTCGATCCCTTCGCCCTCACCGCTGAGCACTTCCAGGCCGCGCTCACGCAGCCGCTTCCGGGCCAGAGCGGCAACCGCACCGTCAAGCGAGCCCTCACCGACCCGCGCCTGCTTTCCGGCATCGGCAACGCCTACTCCGACGAAATCCTCCACGCCGCGCAGCTCTCACCCATCGCGCAAACCGGCAAGCTCACGCCCGGCGAATGGCAGCGCCTCCACACAGCCACCCTCGCGACTCTGCAGCTATGGATCGACCGCTTCGACGCAGAAGCCCGTGCAAAGTTCCCGGAGAAGGTCACCGCCTTCCGCCCCGAGATGGCCGTGCATGGCCGCTTCAACCAACCCTGCCCGCGCTGCGGCGCGCCCGTGCAGCGCATCCGCTTCGCCGACAACGAAACCAACTATTGCCCTACCTGCCAAACCGGCGGCAAGCTCCTCGCCGACCGCTCCCTTTCGCGTCTCCTCGGCGCCGACTGGCCCCGCACCCTCGACGAGCTCGAAGCTCTCAAGCGCAAATAAGTGCTCCGGCAGTTTCCGTATGATGGAGAACCTTAAACCTCAGCACTCGTAACGAGCGGCCGGGTGAAACCGCAGCACGCAGCAAGTGTTAGTTCACGTGCTTGGAGCGGCGGCTCATGTAATCCATCAGCAGGTAGTTGCCGAGCGTTTGCGGCGTCGTAAAGTAAGCCTTGCCGCGGCACATCGCGGACATCTTCTGCACGAATTGGACCAGCGCAAAGTCATCCGCCAGCATGAACGTGTTGATCATGATGTTGGAGCGCTTGCAGCGGCCGACTTCCTCCAGCGTCTCGGAGATCACGATGGGGTCCAGGCCGAACGCATTTTTATAAATGCGGCCGTCCTCCAGCGTTAGCGCCGAGGGCTTGCCGTCGGTGATCATCACGATCTGCTTCATGTCCTTGCCGGAGCCGCGCAGGATGCGCTGCGCGACGCGAAGGCCTTCGCGCGTGTTGGTGTAATGCGGCCCAACCTTGACGCGTGGAAGCTGCGAGATCGGAATCTCTTCGGCATGATCGTGGAACAGCACCAGCGAAAGCTGGTCACCGGGGTACTGCGTGCGAATCAGATGGCTGAGCGCCATCGCCACGCGCTTGGCGGGGGTAAAACGGTCTTCCCCATACAGGATCATCGAGTGCGAGCAATCGAGCAGCACAACGGTCGCGCAGGAGCTCTGGTAGTCAGCCTGCTGAACATGCAGGTCCGAGTACTCAAGATTGAGCACACCGGAGCCGTCAGGCGCGCCTTCACGCGCGAACACGTTGTTCAGCGTGGTGGTGATGTCAAGGTTCAGCGAGTCGCCGAACTCATAAGGCTTGGAGGAGCCGTTCGTCTCCACGCCTGCGGCTTCATGCCGCGTATCGTGCCGGCCCAGCGACGACTGGCCGAGCGGGCCAAGGAGGTCGCGCAGGGCCTTGTAGCCAAGAAAGTCCATCGCCTTGTCGGTCACTTCGAAGCGTGCTTCGGATTCGCCTTCGCCCTGCTCACCCTGCCCCTCCGCGGGCTCTTCAGCATTCAGAAAGGCTTCATCCTTCATGCGCTGGACGATCTTCTCGACGAGCTCGTCCTTGCCTTCCTCGGGAAGCTCTTCGTACTTCTCCTGCGAATCCTCATCCAGAAGCTCGCCAGAGTCGAGCGCCTGGCGAACCGCTTCCTTCAGGGACTCCATGGACTCATCACCGGCGTTCTGGAAAGGCGAGAAGGGGTCCTGAAATCCTGAATCGAGAAGGAAGTCCGACAGGGCGTTCAGGAGATCTTCGAGATCGAAGCTCGTGGAAAGATCGCCGGTGAACTTGGTGTAGCGGGTGAGCTTCATCTGGGCCCTTCGTTTCTACGTGTGTACAGATTAGACGAGGGGAGGAGCCCGCGGATGCGGGCGTCTTCGGGATACCGCCTCGGCAGGGCGTGAAACCTTCTTACGTCGGTAGGCACCAAGGAGCAGTTTGCTGCTACTACTTAAGCTCGCCGAGGAGGGTTTGGACGGCTTGGTCGAGTTGAAGGTCCTTGCCCGCTTCTGTCTCCCCAAGTGTGCGGAGCACTGCAACATCCACTGGCCGTGGATAGAACTCCATATCTTTGCCTTCGAGCGTCTTGATGCGGTCGCCGGGCACGCGCACCTGCGATCCATCGATGAGCCGCTGCGAACCCGTGAAGATAATCCATCCGGCCGTCGGGGAGCCAACCACCTTGCCAAGCTGCAGCGCACGATAGCCTTCAGTGAAATCTTCACCGTCGGAGAGTGTGGACTCATTGGTCACGAGGACCGTCGGCAACCCCAAAGCCCTTTGCCCGAGAGCCTGACGCATGGGCGCTGGCGAGCCGTCGCGCGGCGTTCCGATGAGGTAGTTGCGGCGGGCGAACACGTCGATAACGCGCCCGTTCACATAGCCGCCGTTGTTATTGCGCACGTCGACGACCACACCCTGCCTGGACTGATTCTGCGCATCCAGATCGACATAGAGCTGGGCAAGGTCGCCGTCGCCCATCGCAGCGATGTGCACATAGCCAAGCTTGCCGCCAGACACCTTTTCGACATACGCGCGGCGCGACTCCACCCACGCGCGATACAGCAGGCCGGCCTCCACCTGACCCGTGACCGGGCGCACCGGGATATCATGCTTCTTCCCAGCGTTTCCACTAGGCGCGACGGAGAGAACAACCCGGCGATTGGCGCGGTCCTGCAGAAGCTGATCGAGGTTTGTCGCTGGTGTGATGGTCACGCCATCTACCGCAAGGATGCGGTCGCCGATGTGCATGGCGTTGGCCGCGTTCTCCGTGCCCGCGAGCGCGGCGGGGCCAAGCGGAACGATCTCGCGGACAACCAGCGCGCCGTTGGCCTCGAAGGGCTCGCGTTCGAAGCGCAAGCCGAGGCGGCCGGTGCGAACCGAGGGCATGGACGGGCGCGAAATGCCCGAGTGCGATGTGTTGAGCTCCCCGATAAGCAGGTTGATGTCGCGGCGCAGTTCGGGTGCGGTGCGGGCTCCGGCGACATAGGGCTCCCACTCGGAGCGGAGCGCGGTCCAGTCGGCGCCGTTGAAGTCTCCGCGGAAGAAGCGGTGCTCCAGGGTGGACCAGGCTTCATCAAACACGACCTGCTTTTCGCTGTCGAAGTCCACATCGAGCGCAGCGGTCACATTGACCGGCCGGGCGACGCGTGTGGCCAGCGAAATCACGCGCACACCGGAGCCGCCGCCTTCACCGCCTGCGGCAGGACCGCCGCGCCCAAACCCGCCGCCTTCCATGTAGTAAATCTGCGTGGAGTCGGGCGTGAAGGCGATCTCCGACTTAAAGCCGGGCGTGGTGGTGAGCTGGCGTGGCGTAGCAGGCTCGCGGCTGGTCTCATCGAGCGAGTAGGTGTAGATGTTCTGCTGGCCTGCGGCTTCGGCTAGGAAGGCTAGGGTCTTGCCGTCAGGCGAGATCACGGGCGAGCGAACGCCGAGATCTTCCAGGGGGAGCAGCGTGAGGCGCTGGCGAATGCCTTCGAACACAATGCGCGTGGGCTCGGCGGGCTTGCGTGGAGCGGCAGCACCCGCGCCTGCGCGGCCACCTCGGCCCTGTCCGCGTGGTTCTCCCGGCGCGGCGGGCTGTTCGGGCTGCGGCGCAGGTTGCTGGCTGGGCTCCTGCGAAAGTGTGATGGCCGGATCGTCGACTGGATCGAGAACGTCGCCGTCCGGCGCCGGCGCGGGCTGCGTAGGCTCGGTACGCGGGCGCGGCGTGTTGTCCGTGGGAGCATCCGGCGCGCCAGGCGTGGACTGCCGCCGGAACAGGTCGCGGAACTGGTCTTCACGAAAGACCGGGACGTGCGGCACAAGGTCCACGCGGGCCAGCTGCGAAGTTTCAGCGCGTTGCGCCGTAGCGAAGAGGATGTACTTGCCGTCCGGCGACCAGGCGATCGTGCCGCCGTTCTGGCCGTTGGCAAGGAAGGTGATCTGGCGCGCCGCAGCGGAGCCATCCGTGGGCACGGCCCAAAGATTGGTAAAGCTGTTGGTCCCGGTAGGCAGGTAGACCAGCCACTTGGAGTCAGGCGACCACGCCAGCGTGTTGCTGTCGATCTCGCCGCTGGCGATCACCTTGTCGTGCATGCCGGCAAGGGTAAGGACATGGACTTCCTTGCGGTTGCGGATAAAGGCGAAGAGCTTGCCGTCAGGCGAGTAGCTTGGGCCGAGGTCGAGGTCGGTGCCCGGATGGGGCTGGCGCACAAGGGCCCGCTCGGTATCGCTGTTGAAGCTGTACGCGTAGAGGCTGGCACCACCATCCCGTTCGGACACATAGGCGACCTCGGTGGAATCGCCGTTCCACTTGGGCGAGCTTTCCTCGGAGTCGGTGCGGGTCACGCGCTGGGCTTCGCCGCCACTCGCCGCGCCGGTGGCGAAGACTTCGCCGTGTCCCACGAGCGCGATCTTCCTCCCATCTGGCGAAAGCGCAAGTCCGTTCCAGCCCGCGACCGCGGTGTGTTCCACGTGCGGCCCGGAAGGCAGGCCGCGCAGGCTGATGTGCACCTGCTCAGGCTTGCCGGAGCGGGTGTCCAGCTTCCAGATTTCGAAGTGACGCTCGAACACGACAGTGTGGCCGTCGTAGGAAAGCGTAGGCCACAGCACGCGGCCGGAGGTGAAGTGCGTGAGCTGCTTCGTCACGCCAGAGGCGGCGTCGGCTTCCCAGAGATTTTCGTGCCCGCGCTCGCCGGACATGGACTCCGCCTGCCGCGCCGCGCCGGATCTCGGCCATCGTCAATGCATCTCCTCGACCG
>CAXSHQ010000329.1:0-1305 GCA_964236875.1 uncultured Acidobacteriaceae bacterium
GATCTCGCGATCCTCATCCATCAGGAACTCGATCGTCCCCGCGTTCCAGTAGCCGATCTCCTTCAGCGACCTCTCGATCACCCCGCCCAGGCGCGCCCGCAGCTCCGGCGTCACCTGCAGGCTCGGCGCTTCTTCGATCAGCTTCTGGTGCCGCCGCTGGATCGAGCACTCGCGCTCGCCCAGGCTCATCACACTGCCGTGCTCATCGGCCAGCACCTGAAACTCAATGTGCCGGGGCCGCTCGATGAACTTCTCCATGTACAGCTCGCCATTGGAGAACGCATTCAGCGCCTCAGTCGACGCCTGCGCAAACAAACCCGGCAGCTCTTCCTTGGTCCGGACAATGCGCATGCCGCGCCCGCCGCCGCCCGCCACCGCCTTCAGGATGATGGGAAACTTGATCGTCTCCGCCAGCGCCACTGCCTCTTCCGCGCTCGCCAGCACCCCGTCCGACCCGGGCAGGATCGGCACCTTGGCCTTCTTCATCGTCTGCCGCGCCGTAGACTTCTCGCCCATCATGCGCGTCACCTCCGGCGGTGGCCCGATGAACTTGATATTCGACGCCCGGCACACCTCCGCGAAGTTCGCATTCTCGCTCAGCAGCCCGTACCCCGGATGGATCGCCTCCGCGCCCGTAATCTCGGCAGCGGAAATCACGCTCGGTACATTCAGGTAGCTGTCCGCCGACTTCGGCGGCCCGATGCACACCGCTTCATCCGCAAACCGCACATGCAGGCTGTGGCGGTCCGCCTCGGAGTACACCGCCACCGTGCGGATGCCCATCTCCTTGCACGCTGAAATCACGCGCAGAGCGATCTCCCCGCGATTGGCAATCAGTACCTTACGAAACATCCTGTGCCCCAAATCGTCCTTCAAGAGCTTGTCATCTCGACCGGAGCGCAAAGCGCGCAGTGGAGAGACCCCTGTATTTGGCCGGGCAAGTGCCGAAGGCACGAGCCCGAACCCTACCCGCGAATCGCAAACAACGGCTGCCCATACTCCACCGGCTGCCCTGTCGTCACAAACACCTTCACGACCTCGCCGCTCGCATCCGCCTCGATCTCGTTCATCAGCTTCATGGCTTCCACGATGCACAGCGTTTTGCCCGTTTGCACCCGGTCGCCCACATGCACAAAGGGCTCGGCATCCGGCGAAGGCGACGTATAGAACGTCCCCACAATGGGCGACTTGACAATGTGCGCCCCCGCCAGCGGGTCCACAGGAGCGGCAGGCGGTTCGGGAACCGGAGCCACCGCCGACTGCGCCACAGGCACGCTGCTGGCAGCCGCGCCGCTCTGCGGGAAT
>CAXSHQ010000329.1:1362-5266 GCA_964236875.1 uncultured Acidobacteriaceae bacterium
AACGCCGCATGCGCCCCTAGCAACTGCGCCAGCTGCCCATAGTCGAAGCCCGCCGGCGGCGCTGCCGCAACAGCCGCGCCCGGCCCCTGGAACTTCAAGTTCACCTTTAGGTCTTCGCGTTCCATCGCGAACTCGCCAACGCCGTTCGCCTTCAGGAACTCCACCAGTTCGCGAAGCTCATTCAACTCTTTTCCGTCCATCTACCCTTGCTCCAGACCTACGTACAACGTAGAACCTACAACCTACAGCTCCAGCAGCGTCTTCGAGCTTGCTGCCGTCAACACCTCGCCGCCGCTTTCCGTCACCAGCACCATATCTTCGATGCGGACTCCGAACTCTCCCGGCAGATAAACTCCCGGCTCAATCGTCACCACCATCCCGGCTTCGAGCACCTGCTTCTGCTTCGCCGCCAGCCGCGGTCCCTCATGGATCTCGAGCCCCATTCCATGGCCGGTCGAGTGCGTAAACCACTTCGCCAGCCCAGCCTTGCGCAGCACGCCGCGCGCGGCCTCGTCCACTGCTTCGCAGGTCACGCCGGGCCGCACATGGGCGACGGCCGCCTCCTGCGCCGTCAGCACCGCATCATACACGTCCCGCTCGCGCTTGCTCGCCTTGCCCCCAACCTTACCCAGATGCACGGTGCGCGTCATGTCCGAGCAATAGCCGTCCAGCAGCACTCCAAAATCCAGCGTCACAAACCCTCGGCGCGGCAGCTTCGCGCCAGATGCCCGCCCATGCGGCAGCGCCGAGCGCTTCCCGCCAGCCACAATCGTCTCAAAGCTCATCGCCTCGGCCCCAGCCATCCGCGCCGCGAACTCCAGCTGCGCCGCCACCTCGCCTTCGCTCACATCCCCGCCGTTCATGTGCTCCAGCACATGCTCAAACAGCGCACATCCAAGCGCCGCGGCCCGCCGCATCCGCTCTGCCTCGCCGGCATCCTTCACCTCGCGCAGCCGAGCCACCAACCCATTCGCCGCTACAAAGAACCCCCGCCGAACCCCTGCGGGCAGCGCCTTCCGCATGCCCTCCAGCGCCGCCACCGTAGTCTGCGCGGCATCGAACCCACATCGCCGCACACCCTGCTTAGCCAGCCACTCCGCCCCAGCCAGCCCCGCCGCCCGCTTCTCAATCTTTACCCTGAGGCCAGAAAGCCCGGCGACTTCCTCGCGCGCCTGCGTCGTGTACCGCCCATCCGTGAACAGCACCACCCGCGGCGTCCGCGCCCGCAGCACCATGGCTACGGCCCCGTTCGATCCGGTAAACCCCGTCAGCCAGCGCACATCTGCCGGATGCGTCACCAGCAGCGCCTCCGCGCCCACCGCACGCGCCGCCTCCGCCGCTTTGCCGATCCTCGAAGCCTCTTTCACTCCTCCGATTCTACTGACCACTGCCTCAACGCGCAGGAAACCGCCAGAGTTGTTCTCTTTCAGGTGTAGTCATCCCACTCCACTACATTGTCATCCTGAGCGAAGCGAAGGATCTGCTTTCTGCTCAGAGTGGAACTACGCTTGAAGGAGAATCGCTGTAGGAAGCGCCGAAAGCGCGTTCTATACCAGCGAGGAGCAACGCCCCTCGATATGGCGTTTAATCTTCTTGAGCGCTGAATGCGCGCCCTACGCACCCTGTAGTTGCGGCCACACCGATAGCAGAACTTCTGTTGCAGTTCCCCCTCAACCAGCCCGCTAAAATGGAGCATCTCGTCCGAACTCCAACCCGGCCCGCCGCGAAATCATTTCCTCACCCGCCGGTCTTTCCTCCGCGCGGGTGCCGCGTCTGCCGGGATCGGCCTCGCCGTCTACGCCGGCACCCACACCCGCCACTCCGTCGAGATCGTCCGCCGCACCATCCCCATCCGCAACCTGCCGCCACAGTTCCAGGGCTTCCGCGTCGTCCAGCTTTCCGACATCCATTACGACGAGTACACCGAGCCCTGGTTCGTCCGAGAAATCGTGCGCCGCACCAACGAGCTCCGGCCAGACCTGCTCGTCCTCACCGGCGACTATATCTCCCGCGGCCCGCTCCCCCACACCTTCGCGCTCCGCAAGATTCACGAGTGCGCCGACATCCTCGCCGCGCTCACCTGCCCGCAGCGCTTCTGCATTCTCGGTAACCACGACGCCGCCGTGCACGCCGACTACATTGCCGCGACGCTCCGCGAACGCGGCCTGCCTGTCCTCATCGATTCCTTCGTGCCCATCGAGCGTTCGGGCGCGCGCCTCTGGCTCTGCGGCGCCCGCGATCCCGGTGTGCTCGGCACCAGCCCCAACCATGCCATCCCCGAGCGCCCCGACGGCCCGGTCATCTACATGGTCCACGAGCCGGACTTCGCCGACCACCTCGCCCGGCACCCGCGCTTCCCGCTCGTCGACCTGATGCTTTCCGGCCACTCCCACGGCGGCCAGGTCCGGCTCCCCTGGCTGGGCCCGCTCGTGCTTCCGCCTCTCGGTCAGAAGTACGTCGCCGGCCACTTCCAGCTCCAGCACATGCAGCTCTACGTTAACCGAGGCATCGGCACCGTCGGCCTGCCCTTCCGCCTCAACTGCCCACCGGAAATCACCGAATTCACACTCACCCGAGGGTGAGGCCGGGACCTTGCTCTTACGGACTATCGCGCCCGCGCCACCGGCTTCTTCCGGCTTCCATCCACAGCTTCCGTCTCAGAAGCCGGCTTGACCCCGCTCTTCCCCTCCACAGCAGGCTCTTGCGAAACCGCCACCGGGTCCCCAGCTTGAACGCCGGTACAAACCCCTCCGACGCATACCGGTACAGCGTGTCGCCACTGATCCCGAGGTACTCCGCCGCCTGACGGATGTCCATTACTTCCCGCATTGTTGCCGGTGCGTGCGCTGCGCCTGCCATTTGTGTCTCCGTAGTTGGGTTCAAAGCCCGGGTTCTTCCCGGTCTTCTCCGGTGCAGTCCCGTTGTACTGCGTTTTCCACAAGGAAACAAGTGCAATCAGCCGCCTGTGGCATCCTTCGCGTCAGTAACGAACTAGCCACCACGACGGCTGAACCGCAGACCGGCTCCTGAACCAACACCGCAGCATTTGCACTGCACTTCGTACGTACAAAGGCACTTACCGTATAGCCTGCCACCACCTCGATCGCATTTCTCGCCCCGCTGAAACCTCGGTCGGCTCCCCAGGCGTAGGAGAAAACAGCGGCACCCCACCACCTTCCGCAGCCTTGGTCGCACGCTCGATCGGGTCGCGCCATCCATGCAGCGCCAGGTTGAACAATCCCCAGTGGATCGGCATCAGCAGCCCCGCCTTCTCCGGCCCACCCAGATCGCGGTACGCCTGCACCGCATCCTCCGGGTTCATGTGGATGTCGTGCCAAAGGTCGTCGAATGCCCCCATCTGCAGCATGGCTAGGTCAAACCGCTCATACCGCTGCCCCACCGCCGCAAACCCCTCCCAGTAGCCGGAGTCCCCACCGAAATACACCCGATGCTTTGGGCCTTCCAGCACGTACGAGCCCCAGAGAGTGGTAAACCGGTCGCCCAGGCCGCGCCCGGAGAAATGCCGCGACGGCCAGGCCGTGATCGTGAGACCCGCGCCCAGCCCCTCCCCCAGCTCGCCGCCCGTAACGGTCGTGCTCTGCGTCCAGTCCAGTTCTGTGATCTGCCGCTCATCCACACCGAACTTCCGCAGCCGCTTGCCCACGCCCAGCGCGCACACAAACCGCGCCTTCGCCGCCGCACTCAGCCGTGCGAGCCGCTTGATCGTGTCCGCGCCCAAGTGGTCATAGTGGTCGTGGGAAATCAGCACCGCGTCCAGAGGCGGCATCTCCTCCAGGGGCAGCGTTGGCGCGAAGAACCGCTTCGGCCCGGCAAACTGCACGGGGCTGGCTCGCTGCTCCCACACCGGGACCAGCAGCACCCGCACGCCGTCGATGTCGTTGAG
>CAXSHQ010000330.1:0-5254 GCA_964236875.1 uncultured Acidobacteriaceae bacterium
GCGATCTCCACCAGCTCCACGCTCGGCCTCACCGTGCCCCGGTCGCGCTCGGTCTCCGCCAGTATGAGCCCACGGATGAACTCGCCCTGCGTCTGGCCGCGCTTCGCCAGCAGCCCCTCCAGTTCCCGCACTTCACGTTCGTTGAGCTTGGTGCCGACGTGATGCAGCCGGAACTCGGCCCGCTTCGCGGCCTGTGCCGCCAGGTCTTCCGGGTCGCCCTTCGCCATGCCCGCACCTCCATCCCGGCTTGTGTTTCCGCCCGGAACCGCAAGGTTCCCCACGGAACCCCGCACCCGCTATCTGCTTGATGCTGCGAGGTCGCGTCTAGGGTGCCCACAGGGTTCCCCTGCACGACCCTACAAGGGATGGAGTATCACCCGTAACCCGATGCCGTAGGCAGCGCGCTTCAGAGACACGGCCAGATGCACCACAGGCCACCCGGAGGCGGCCTGTGACGGTTTTCTATGAAGCAGCAGAGGTTCGGCCTAATCGAGTTCGGCGGAAGATGAAAAACGAGATAGCCTGAGTGATGACCAGCAGCACCACCAGCGCCACTCCCGACCGCCAAGTGATCGATTCCACATACGGTTGAAGTGGGTCTTCGTGTTCCCAGAAGAACGCGATGCTGGAGTAGGCAAGCCCATACCCTATCGCCGCGCACAGAGCTAAACCGACAAGAACCTGAAGTAAGGTTTTCACTGCTTCTCCTCTGACGTCTTTAGCCTACTGTTGTGACACCGGGTGCCTCACTACCGGGGGCGGCGAAGCTGCACCATGTCTTTCTCCATTGTTGGTACTCGCGGTCGGACTTCTGAAGCCCCAGTCGTTGATGGTTACTTTTCCACCTTGGTTCGCGTTGGCAGATGCAGTTTGACCGGGCTGACCGTCGTGCGGAACGCTCACAACTATTCCAACGTGACCTTCTTCATTTCCGGTTTTCGCGTTCGGCCCATGGTCTTGTGCGATCACATCGCCAGGTTTGGCATTCGCTAAGGGTTCGGGTGCTGATAGGCCACTGATCTTCACATTCGGATCGGCGAACTGGGCGGCGCTCGGTATCTTGCCTGTTCCTTCCACGGTGGTGTGCTCTCCAGTGGAGTTCTTGACCGTTTCGGAAACGTATAAATTGCACTTGTCCGATCCGCTTCTAAATCGTTCACTGTTGCTATACACCGTGGCGTGGATGTCGTATCTGTCCGTACCATTGCTGGTCCTAGCATTGTCAACGTTCTTAGCCGCTATCTGCGCCGGTGTATCCGGATCGGTTGAATGCCCATCCGGATCGACTTGCGAGAGCGGATTGTTCAGCACATAGCTGTACAGATTCAACGACTGCGGATTGTCCAGCTTCGCGTAGGGCACAGGCTCGTACTTCGCACTCCAGTCGGGCGACATAAACCGTCCCATGGAGCTGGCGTAGTACCTAGCCCCGAAGTAGTCGAGTCCTGATTCTTGGTCTCTTTCTTTGCCGGTATAGCGGGACTGGACGCGGTTCAAGAGCAAGCCTGCTCGCAAGCCTATTGCAGTCGTGGAGTTAGCTTCGTTGATGCCCTGATTCAGTGCAGGATTTTTACTCGCGACCCCATGACGCGGTTTTTCGCTTAGCAGCACGCTTGCCGCTAGAAGTCCGTCCGGGATGTGGTGCTCAGATGCCGGGTGCATGGATGGCTAGATTGTACGGGTTTAAGGGCGCGAAGCCGAGCGCATTGTGAGGGGGATTCCAGACGGATTCCCGGCCCGATTGGCACCCTCTTTAGCAGCTAAAAAAACTACTTAAGAAGAGCGCGCGCGCGTGGTTATTCGTCGTCTTCTTCGGCCTCTTGAGCCATCATCCTGTTGAGTTCTTCGATGGCTTCTGTATCGCGGCGAAGGAGGGGCATGTCGCCGGGATTAAGCGAAGCTCCGGGATGGGTCGCAGCGTGGACTTGTTGCAAGGCTCGAACGGCGACTTGTGTGTAGATTTGCGTGGTCTTGATGTCCTCGTGTCCGAGCATCGCTTGCACATGCCGGATGTCGGCCCCGTTCTCGTGCATCAGCGTTGCCATCGTGTGGCGGAAGAGATGGCATGAGCCTACTTTGCCCAGCTTCGCAGCGACGACGCGCTCCCGCACCGCCCATGACAGATGATCGCGGCTGAACGGCTCACCTTGCGCCGTGAGGAACACGGTCATATCGTCCGGCTCGATGGCGAGCTGCGGACGGCCCTCTTCGATGTATTTGCGCAGCCATGCGATGGCTCGCGGGCCGATGGGAACATAACGCTCCTTGTTGCCCTTGCCGTGTACGAGGAGCAGTTCGCGGTCGAGATGCAGGTCGTAGAGCTTTAGCCGGATGATCTCCATGCGGCGCACGCCGCAGGAGTACAGCACTTCGAGGATCGCCCGGTCGCGCAGTCCGATTGGTTCGCGCACGTCGCAGAGCTGCATGATTTGTTCGACCTCGTCGGCCGAGAAGATCTTTTTAGGCAGGGCGCGGCCGAGTCGTGGAAGCTCCAGCTCTGAGGCCGGGTTATGCAGGATGTGATTCTGCCTGGTCATCCAACGGAACCACACGCGCAACGGGACGAGGCAGGAGTGCTGCGAACGGAAGCTCAGCGGCTCGCCGTTCTTTTTGCGGTAGTGGAAGAGATGGCGCTGATACCGTTCGAGCACCGGACGCGTGACCTCGACCGGCTCACTCAGGCCGCGCTCTTTGCACCACTGCAAGAAGAAGCTGATGTGGACGCGGCGATTTTTCACCGTGAACTCGGAGTAGTTCTTGACCGCGAGCGATTGCAGATGGTCGTGCATCATCGCCTCTAACGGCGTTGCTGGCATCACTGCGGGTTTGCGGATCTTCGTCACGCGAGCCATTTATTTCCCCCTCGCCATCATTACGACATGATGGCCGTTTAGAGCGGCGCCCCTATAAGTGCTTTCTTCGACCTCGAACTCGGCATCGTCTGGAAGGCCTATGGATATTGGCGATGCAAGCTTTTTAAGTGCTTCCGACACCCCGCCGACTTGGGGCCGACCTGACCCCGCCCGCCGCTCTTTTTGCCCCGACTTCTTTCCGTCGTAGTCGTGTTTCGAGAGCACATCCATGTCGATAAGCCCGCCCAACACCGGCTTTCCGTCATCGCTGGGCCGCGCGAACAGCAGCTCGTAGACGAAGCTCTGGCCGCGCCCGCCGCGATGGATGAGCAGATATTCCATCTCCTCCAGCCGATGCAGATGGATTTTTAGCTGCGTGTCACCCCAGCCCGTATAGGCCCGCACGTCGCGCCGTGAGAAGCGATAGTCCGATCGCTCCATCTTCTGTCGATCGCACTCGGCAGCGACCATCGTGTCGATCGCCAGCAGCAACCGGCGCGTCTGCGGCGGCAGCTCGTCGAGCGAGCGGCCCAGCACTTCGTGCGCCAGCCGGTTCGCGATGGCGATGTCGGCCAGAGTGACTTCGATGTACTCGACGGCGCGGCCTCGATGCTGCACCGTCTGCGCTGGCCGCTGGTACTGATGCAACAGGGCGATGCTGCGGATGAGCGTTAGATACTTCATGTGGTCGCGGCGCGTGCGTGTTTGGCTGTCGAGGAACGTCAGCTCTCGTGCGTAGGGATTCGCCATCCACGTCCACACCGGCCTCCGGCTCGGCCACTTTTTCGAGTATTCCTTGCGTCCCCATTCCGCCATCGTCAGCCCTCCTCTGGTTCGGTTTCCTCGTCCGTTTTCGACTCCGCGCGGACGGCGACCAACCGCTCTCGCGCCCGCTGCATCTTCACCCCGTCGGCCCGCTCGATCAGGCCGCGCAGCTCCGCCTCCGTCAGCGGCCCTTTGTCAGAACGGAACTGGAGATTTAGGAACAGCGAACGCAACGCCAGGACTTCGGCCAGCGCCACCTCTGCGGCGTCCGGGCCGGACTCCACCGGCGCGGCCAGCAACGCCTCCCGCACCCACTCGGCCAGACGCAACCCGGCTCCACGCGCACGCTCTTCGAGCAGGGCGAACTCGGCCTCCGAGACCTTGGTGCCGACTGATTTTGTGCGAAGCGGCGGCTTCATGCTGCACCGCCAGAGAGGATTTTCAGGGAGAGGCCACACGCTCGCCGTGCGTTGCTCAACATCGGGCAGCGGGGCCGGAAGCGGGCTAAGGGGTTGAAGCTCATGTGGTTCCCCAACAGCAACCTGCGTTCGCCTCTAGGGTAACGCTTTTACTGGCTTTTTTCTATTAGCCGCCTGTTTTCAGCAAGTTCCCGCAGAGGAACTTCAGGTTGCTGTGCAGCACCCATTCTGGGGTGACGTGTCCTCTTAATTCCCATGCGAAGCATGGAAGACCAAAGCTAATGAAATGCCGCGCCAGCCTTGGGGAACTTATGACGGCCAACCAGCGGGAAGCTCGTAAACCAGAGGAAGAGCAGGCAAAAAACAGAGACGCTCGCCAACGTATATCGCTGACTCTCCAAGGCCGCATTCGCCAGATCGAGTGAGTGAGACTCGTGTTGGAGAAAAGGGGAGTCTGTATAAAACCATGCGAACCATATGAAAGCCACTAGCCAGACAGACGTCGAAGCCAGTACTGCTCCGCGCTTGATGACCCCGGAAAAGCCGGTAACCGCTACTACCAGCGCGAGGGCCAGACTCGCGCCAACAACGCCGATCAGCATTGGCCTTTGCGTGGAAATGCCCTCCATTCCTCGAAGGGCGTTCCCTGTAAAGATGAGCAAGACGGCGATGTAAACAGTCCGATATGCGATTCCGACCATGAGCGGTATGCCTCAGTTTGGCTTGTACTCCGGTGTCTGGTTTATCTGGTTAACGACATCGCGATTGTGCGGGATCGACATATCGAAGTGCTCCGGCGATTTTGGTACACCCTGCCCCTCGTTCATCAGATCGTGATTCCAGAACTCCATGAAGGACCCCATCGCCCCTCGGGAGTAAAAGCCCATCCTATGACCCAGTTCATGGGAGCCGACTTCTGAGACTCGGAAGGCTAAGGCGTCACCATCATATTTGCCAACCTGAAGGTTCCCCACGAAGACAGCCGATCTGCCATCGTTCGATGTCCCCCCGAAGGTTCCAGAAGGAGCCGTGTATCCGTCGAAACTCTTGTTGGAGAAGTTGAGCATAGGCGATGTACACGCGCTCGGTGCCGTGCTTCTCGAAGGCCCTGCGATGGTCGGCTGTGAAGCCGTTGATGCCGTAGCTGGCCGTCACGTTGCGGATGCCCGCGCACCAGAAGCTCAGCGCGTCGATCAGCGACTCGCACAGTACGATCTC
>CAXSHQ010000331.1:0-5253 GCA_964236875.1 uncultured Acidobacteriaceae bacterium
CCGAAGTAGTCGAGTCCTGATTCGGTGTCCCGTTCTTTGCCGGTACAACGTGACCCGATGCGATTTAGAGCGGCGGTCGATTGCAACCCCAACACGATAGTGGAGTTAGCGGCGTCGATGCCCTGATGCAGTGCAGGATTTCGACTCGGAACCCCCAGACGCGGTTTTTCGTTTCCGAGCGCGATGTCGGCGAGGAGTCCGTCCGGGATTTGTGAGCCGGAAGCGAGCTGCATGGATGGGCTGATTGTAAGGCTTCAGAGAGGGCGGAGCCGAGCACTTTGTGAAGGGATTCAGTGCCGATCTGGGCGCGGATTCCGAACGCAGACGCAGCTCTCCCATTCCTCTTGGAAGAGGTTTTTAGAGAGGGAGATTGTGCTGTGGAGACGGGCCTTATGTTCTTCTCTTAGCCGCCGTCTTCCCGGTCTTCTTCGGCCTCGACACGGAGCACGGCGAACATCTCCTCGGCGGCTGGACTCTCCGACGCTGGAAGCGGCGCAACGGCTCCGGCTGTTCGTTCCAGCATGGCTCCGGGATGCGTGGCGGCATAGACCTGCTGCATGGCCCGGAGAGCGACGTGCGTGTATATCTGAGTCGTCTTGATGTCCTCGTGGCCGAGGATTTGCTGGATGAACCGGATGTCGGCCCCGTTCTCGTGCATGTGGGTCGCCATGCAGTGGCGCAGAAGATGGCAGGCCCCGGCCTTGCCGATCTCGGCGGCGACGATCTGCTCCCGCACCGTCCACGTCAGATGATCGCGGCTGAACGGCTCACCCTGGGCGGTCAGGAACACGGTGCGGTCGTCCGGCTCGATGGCGAGTTCGGGCCGCGCTTCCCGGATGTACTTCTGAAGCCATGACGAGCCGCGCTCCCCGATGGGCACATAGCGGTCCTTCTTGCCCTTGCCCTGGCGAACGAGGACGAGGCCACGGTCGAGGGAGAGGTCATAGAGCTTGAGCTGGATGATTTCCAGCCGTCGCATCCCGGTCGAGTACAGCGTCTCCAGGATCGCCCGATCGCGCAAGCCGATCGGCTCCTCGATGTCGGGCTGCATCATCACGCGCTCGACCTCTTCGATGGACAGGATGTTCTTCGGAAGCGTCCGGCCCAGCCGTGGCAGCTCCAGCTCGGACGCCGGGTTATGCAGGATGTGACCTTCGTGCCGACTGATTTTGTTCTGAGCGGCGGCTTCACAGAGCACCGCCGGGAAGGGAGTTGGGAGCGAGAGCACAGCCGCGCTCCACGTCGCAGACCAGCAGGCTGAGGGAGCAACGGAGGGGCCGGAAGCGGGCTAAGGGGCCGCGTACTCAACAGGTTCCCCAGCAGCAACGAACGCTTGCTCCTCTAGGGTAACCCTTGGACCAACTTTTCCCCTTAGCCGCCTGCTTTCAACAAGTTCCCGAGCGGGAACTTCGCGTTACCGCGCAGCTCCCATTCTGGGGTGACGTGTCACCTTCCTTCCGATGCCGTAGGCAGCGTGGCTTTCTTCGTTCGGCACGGCTCTCCAGATGGAGGCGCAGACGCAGCAAGACCGCCCCGAAGGGACGGTCTCGCTAGCTTTAGATAACGGACTAAGCGCTTGCACCCATCGCGGCTACATACCAGAGGATGGCAGTTAGAAGCCCGTCACCGATGAGCACCACCCGTGAGACACGCCTTCCGGAGATGGCAAGGATCGCAGCTAGTAGCCCGACTCCCATCATAGAGAACACCGGATAAGCTCTGTCCAGGTCAACCGGCTTCGTTCCCTTTGACACCAGATATGCCTGGGCGATGAAGCTCAAGAGCACCGCCGCGCTCAGTGTGTTGGCGGCAAACGCCGACATAAAGATGCCTCGCCGCAGGCTGGTCAGAGATGCCGCTTCGCTCCGGTAAAACCACCACGCAAGTCCTAGCAGCAACAACGGAACGATATTCAACAGGCTTATCAGTAGCATCCGATCCCTCCGATTGCACACGAGAGATGCGCTGGCCCAGTCTTACTATCTACATGAAAGTCGCTCGACGTACCGGCCTTTGGCACAGCGAAGTGAGGCGATGGTCCATAATCTTTCACCTCGTAATGAGTGCCTGTTGAGAAGCGGTAGTTGGCCGCGCCGGGATGGAAGGGATTACCAAGCGCCTCTTCCGTGTAGTGGAAGGGGCCATTGCCGTTTACCTTCAGCGCCTCTATGGCATTCACGAAGCCGTCGTGTCCACCGCCGCCCATATAGTTCGCCGTACCCGCACTCAGTACTCCGTGGTAAGCATCGTTGCTGTCGATGTGAAAGTTGAATTGACCCCATCCCGCTTGGCTGGAGTCACCTCTGATATCGGCCGCCTTAGTGCCATTGATGAAGATTCCCTGAGCCGTTCCAGACTTGCTTGTGATTTCGACGCCGGTACCATTAACTGTGGCAGTATTTCCACTCCCTGCCTGTCCAAGCGAAGCACTCGTAATTACCGTCGATGTGAACTTTCCATTCTTGTCGGTTGTGCCTTCAACAAGGTGGTTTATACCTTTGCCGTCTTTGTCTTTGCCGATTTCCTGACTACCGCATGTGGCAGAAGCAGTGCCGCAACTTTTCCAGAAATCATGTCCACTCGGATCAGTACGAGAGAGCGGATTGTTCGCGACATAGCTGTATTTGTTTAAGGTTTGCGGATCCTCGAGATGCCCCCCGAAATCGTCGGGGCTCATGAAGCGACCCATCGACGACGCATACATTCGTGATTCGAAGTAATCCAGTCCTGATTCTGTGTCTCTTTCTTTGCCGGTATAACGTGACCCAGTGCCGTCGTCGTACAACGGGCTGATTATCCCTAGTGGAGTGCTGGAGATAGAGACGCCGAAGCCCTGATGAAGTGTGCTCTTTGGAGCCGCGAAGCCCTGATGCAGTTTTTCGCTTAGCAGCGCGTTCGCCGCTAGAAGACCGTCCGGGATGTGGGAGCCGGAAGCGAGTTGCATGTGTGGCTCGATTGTACGGTTTTAAGGGGCTGGAAGCCGAGCGCATTCGGTGGGCGATTAGGCCGGGGATTCCAGCTCGATACGCCCTGCTTTTAGCCGAGCATTCGTGTCTCGATTGGCGGCGGCAAGAGCGCAGCTAAGGGAAGAACATTAGGCTTCGAGCGCGTCGGCTCTGGAAGCTGTCAAGGGGTCTGGAGAGTTTTTTTCTGCTGGGGAGATTACTACTCTATGTGTTATTTCCCGGCCTCCGCTTAAAACCCTGTCAAGCGTTTTCTGCGGTCGGGCGCACTTTTCTCGGTGTGCCCGACGATATACGCCGGACGTATATTCGAGCCGGAACGGGCGTCGGCCCGGAACGCTGTCAAGAGGTTTGAGCAAGATTTTTGCTGTTTCTAAAAAACAGCATGATCCTGATTTTTACCTTTAGCCGCCCGCCTCTTCGTCGGCCTTGGCGTCGGCCTCCAGAGCCGCCAGCAAGCCCTCCCGCTCGGCTGCGGAGCGTTGCGCTGCTGTAAGCGTAGCGTGAGCCTCTGCCGGGTGCGTGGCGGCGTGGATCTGCTGCAGGGCGCGGATAGCGACCTGCGTATAGATCTGGGTCGTGCGGATGTCCTCGTGGCCGAGGATCGCCTGGATGTGCCGGATGTCGGCCCCGCCCTCGTGCATCAGCGTGGCCATTGTGTGGCGGAAGAGATGGCACGATCCGGTCTTGCCGAGCTGGGCGGCGTCGATCCGCTCCTTGACGGCGAAGGTTAGATGGTCGCGGCTGAACGGCTCACCCTGGGCCGTGAGGAACACGGTGAAGTCGTCCGGCTCGGAGACGAGCTGCGGACGGCCTTCGCGGATGTACTTTTCCAGCCACAGACGCGCCCGCGCTCCGATGGGCACCCTCAAGATTCAGGATCGGCACCACCAGAGAGCCGCGCATCCGCTCATGCCCGCTCGGTCGGAAGATGCCCAGCCGCTCCAGTTGCCCACGCAGCTCCGCGCCGGCGAGACGGTTCCTATCCGGCAACGCCGGCCCCAGCATCCGGTCGCTGAACCCAAGCTGGAAGTGCTCCACCAGCTCCGCAGATTGAAGGCCGCGCTTCTCCAGATAACGCTTCGCCTCCGGCGTCTCGCACAGCGTCCGGTGGTAGAACCGCACCACCTCCCGCAGCGCCGCCCGGTCCTCCGCGCCCAGCGTCACCGGGCACGGCAGCTTCGGCACCGTGCTCTGTTTCACCACCGGACCAGGCGACGGAGAGTAGTCCCTTTTCAGCAGCTCCACCGCATGATTGAAGCTCACGCCCTCGGCCCGCATCACCCACTGGATCACGTCGCCGCCCTCGCTGCACGCGCCCTTGCAGTGCCATTCGTTTTTCGCCGGGTCGATGCACAGGCTGGGGTTGCGGTCGTCGTGGAACGGGCACAGTCCGATCAGCTCCTTGCCCGCCCGCCGCAGCTTGATCCCCCGCGTCTCGGCCAACCGCTGCACCGATACTTCGCGCTTCAGCCGGTCTTTCACTTCCTGTGGGACGTATGGCATTTTCGGCCCTCCTCGTAAAAACCCTGTCAAGTGACTATTCGGTACTACTGTATAGTGACACTTATGTACTTGCAAGACAGGACATTTCAGGGGGAGCCCTACCATGTGCCCAGACCAGCCTTTGGCCTTTTTCTTTATGGCGAACTTTGCACAGCGATTGAAGGAGCTGCGGACGATACGCAAGCTCACCCAGAACCGGCTAGCCGAGCTGCTGAACGTCAAGCCGCGCGTCTACTCCCGCTGGGAGACCGGCGATGCCGTCCCCCACTTCGACACTATCGTCCGCCTCGCCGACATCTTAGGTGTCACCCTCGATGAGATGGCCGGACGCTCCGACGCACCGCCCCAGGCCGTCATTCGGAACCCGGAACTGAACCGCCTTTACAAGAAGGTCGATCAGCTCTCCGACGAAGACCAGAAGGCCCTCCTGGTCGTCCTCGATAGCCTCGTCAAGCGGTCGCGCGTCGATCAGGTCATGGCAGAGAGATAGCCTCGAACGAAGCTCGATCAGGGCCGGACAACGTCCGGCCTTGTTCGTTTCGCGTTCGATCTGGAGGCCCGCTCCGGGCAGCTCTAAGCCGTCAGGCTTAGGGATGGTGTCTACCTCACCGCCTCATCCTCGGCCCGCCGCCGTCACTCTTTCATGTGTTTCTGGACACATGAGAAGAAGACATTCTTCTCATGACAGCGCCTCACCCGGAGCGGAAGCGGCAGTCAAGGCCGCGCGATTTTGCGCGTTCATCGCAGCGCAGCGGAGAGCCTTGACGGGCGCTGGAGCGGAGGG
>CAXSHQ010000332.1:0-5223 GCA_964236875.1 uncultured Acidobacteriaceae bacterium
GGCGCGGTAGACACCGGGGATATCGTCCACGGTGCGCTCGCACCCATCCCCTGTCCGGCAGCTCCGGCTTCGGCGGCGAAGGGGAACCAAACACCGGCTTCTCAGCCAGTAACGACGCAGGTGCAAACGAATCCAACTCCTTTCGTCCACAATTTGGAGCTTCCTAAGCCACTGCCGGGTAGCAAGTCGACAATCCGCTGTGACATTTATTACCCCGAGGGCAAGGGTCTGCCGCTTTTCTTCCCGAGCCCAGACAGCTACGCAGTGCCCGCGAAGCCTGACACACCCGAATTCGACGAGTGGACACCCGATTCCGAGGTGAAGACCGCCTGCAGTTCCGTCAGGTACGACCCAACCACCCACAAATATTTCGTGCAGAAGTAGCCTAGGCGCGCAGCCCTCCCGGCTGCGCACCTACTTTTCTTGGAGGGCATCATGTCTCCGCATAATCGCGACTTTTTCAACCGTACTGTGATGTCCCTCTCCGAAGAGGATCGCGTCCTCTTAAGCGCGCTTTTCGAGGGGATGCTGATCAGCGGCGGGCCCGGAGCTGGAAAAAGCTCCTGCGTCGGACGTCAGGCTGCCCTAGGGATGCTACGAAATGTCCCTGAGCTCGGGGCATTGATCCTGACAGCGAAGCCTGAAGAGACCCAGAACTGGATTCGTTACGCGCAAGAAAGCGGTCGCGAGCAGGATCTCATCGTTTTCAACGCCGCGAGCGGCCATTGCTTCGACCCTTTGTTTTACGAGTGGACGCGTGAGGGACGCGGAGCAGGCGACCTCGAAAGCATCATCGATGTGTTCTCCACGTTAGTCGCTTTGGGAAGTCAAGACGCCGGACAGGGCCACGATCCCTTTTGGCAAAGGGGCTGTGAGCAATTAATTCGTAACGTCATCAAGTTGCTGGATTTGGCAGGAGACCGCATCTCGATTGTTGCGCTGGACCGCGTCATCAAGTCCCTGCCTACGCGCCCGGACGAGCACGAGGACGAGGCATGGCAGAAGGAATCGTACTGCGCTCAACTCATCCTGCAGGTGCGAGCACGGCAGGACACACTGACCGAGGACCAGTGGAGCGACTTGGAGATCGCCACGCAGTACATCTTCAAGAAGTGGCCTGCGTTCGATGAACGGCCCCGCTCCTCCCTTGAGATGACCTGGAGCGGAATGGCCGACAAGTTCCTGTTCAGCCCTTTCAATCGCCTCTTTTGCAGTGGCCGCTGCACCTTCACACCCGAGATGACGATGCGGGACGACAAGATTGTCATCTGTGATTTTCCGATGCTGGAGTATGGCATCGAGACGGGACGTTTGATCAACGTCTTGCTGAAGCTGATTTTTCAGCGGGCATGGTTGCGGCGCAACCTGTCCGACTCCCCGAACCCGGTGCTTCTTTGGCAGGACGAATTCCAGTACTTCGTTACCAAGAAGGATAACTTCTTTCAGGAAACATGCCGGGGTTCCCGAGTGGCAGTCGTTTGCCTCACCCAGAACATTCTGGCTGTGGCCGAAGCACTGGGCGAGGTTCAACCTGGTTCGAAAACCAAGAGCCTACTCGGCAATCTCGCCACCAAGATCTTCCTGCAGCAGAACGAGACCGAAACCTGCACCTATGCTGCCGACCAGATCGGCAAGGTGTACCGCTACATCGAGAACTTCAGCGCCAGCGGCGGCGAGGAAGGCAGAGCCAACACGAATATCGGCGCGTCCCGCCAGCTCGCTTATCTCGTGGAGCCCATAGCGTTCACCAACCTTCGTAAGCCCGGACCGGACCGGCCATTCGCGGAAGCGATTGTGTTTCAGTCCGGCACAACCTTCAAAGCCACACAAAACGAGAACTGCCCGCTCGGGAAACCTTACCTCAAGGTCTTTTTCTCGCGCGAATAGGAGCCACTATGCCATCCAGCACCGAATCAAAACCCGGCGCTATGAGCCTTGCGCATATACACCAGACCGGCCTAGACGCCATCGAGCTTATCTGCGGTTCGATCTCGCGGCCCTTGGAACTCATCCTTCGGCCGTGGCATGGCACGCGCTACTTCGCGCTGCCAGTCGTGGCGATCTCCACCGTGATCATGATCCTCATCCCGGCTTTGCTGCTAGTGGTGGACGGCATCATCTCGATGATCCCCTTTAGCCATCCGCAGCCATCCGTCGGAATGTTCAGCATTGGCTCCTTTGCCGAGCTTTTCTTTCTGCTCTCCGCCATACATGCCTACAGGCTCTACAAACGCATGATCCATATGTCGAGTGAGGAACATTCGACCTTTGAAGGACCGCCACTGCCCTTCTTTCCGCTAATTCCTTGGTGCCGTTCGTTTCACTTCACCCGCATCGTGGCAGAACCGCTTCTGGTTTTGCTCGCTTCCATCGTGCTGCAGGATTTGTTTTTAATCCAGACCAACCTAGCCATTTACCTGCGTGTGGCGGCTCTGGCGCTCGCGCTCAAGTCCTTTGTGGCTTGGTACAGGGCGTGGGAGTACGTGCGTGACGTGCTGGACGCGAAGAACGCTGGCCCCATCCTCGCCAAGCTCGCCGAAGACCGCGCTTCGGATGACGACCTTGCCTCCATCAACCTCGCTTTTCCGAAGGATGTCGCGCCCGAGATCCGCGCCGAAGCCATTGTCTCCATCGCGCGCGCCTATTCGAGCACCCACTAAACCGCATTCAACACAGGAGGATGTATGCAGAAGCTTTCTGACAAACAGAAGAAGGCAGGTTGGATCATCGCTGCCGTGCTCTTGATGATCCATTTCGCTCCCACTTTCCTCGGCATCGTTCGGCAGCAGTTTTCCCCTCGCGCTCCCGTTCGCGCCTTTCCCGT
This sequence comes from uncultured Acidobacteriaceae bacterium, assembly GCA_964236875.1. Taxonomy (GTDB): domain Bacteria; phylum Acidobacteriota; class Terriglobia; order Terriglobales; family Acidobacteriaceae; genus Granulicella. The sequence continues at coordinate 2,825 of CAXSHQ010000332.1, forward strand.
ACGTTCGCCAACAACGCCGCACCCTGCCCCCGTAGACGCGCCTGCACCACCCGTCACAACACAGTTCCTTGGCGTTTGGACCGGAAGCGCCCTGACACCCACCCTTGAAACCTGTCAGGTGCGCCTGGAGATGCGTCCGGATCAGGACAAGCCGGGCTTCTTCTCGGGCTTTGAAACGAGATCCTGTGTACCGACTGGACTGCTCGTAGGCGGAAGAGTCGAAAAGGATGTTGCCTCCCTCATCAGGGATGCAAGTCCGGTATCTGCCACCATGACCGGCTCCGTGATCAATGGCGACATGGTGTTCCAAGTGGAAAAGACGGTAGGAGCCCAGACCGGCCCGTGCCAGCTTACCGGCTACTCTGCCTCACCGTTCGGCACAGGACAGCTCATGGCGCAGTGGCAGGAAGGAAGCTGCCCCGGTGGACACATGCTGCTGACGAGAGCGCGGGGGTGATATGAGCGACAAACTGCCCAACCAGATGCCGGAGCCGTTCACCTCCGCAGAGGAGGCTGCAAGGTTTCTGTCCATCAACAGACGGCTTCTACTCTCGCTTGCTAGAAGGGGAATCGCCGGGGCCTACGCCCTGGGCACCGGCGAGACCCGTCACGTTTGGGTTTTCCGCCTTTCGGAGCTTGCTGCAGCCGTAGATCGAAGAGGTATGATCCGCTCAGGCAGTCCCCGCTGAAATGAGGCTCTATGGCTTATCAGCGAGGATCATTGAAACAAGTGCCGCGCAAGGAAGGAGACACCTGGATGTTCCGGTTCAGGGTCACGACGGCGGACGGAAGACGAGTGGAAAACAACGTGCCCATCGGCTTGGTTCGGGATTTCCCGAACGAAAAGGCCGCATGGCGCGAAGTCCATAAACTCGGCCTCCTCATCCGCATCAACGAGGCTCCCGCACCTGGACGTATCCGGTTTGCCTTTCTCGCCGAGCATTACCTGCGGGCTGACTTCGGCGAGGACGCCATGCGTCCCAAGACCGAAGGCACCATCGCAAACACTCAACAGATCGTCCGCCACTATCTCGTAGCCCGCTGGGGCAATGAGATCGCGGAGGAGATCAAAGCACTCGACATTCAACGTTGGTTGAAGTTGCTTCACCGGGATAAGGAACTTGCCTGGACGACCATCAGCAAGATACGCGGCGTCATGCTGCGGATCTACAAAGTGGGCATCCTGCACGATCTGATTGCCAGGAATCCTGTTGACCCTGTCGAGTCACGCAGCAAGACGAACTACCGTGCCATAACCATCACTCCCAAGCAGACAAGAGCCATCCTGAAGGCCCTCTCCTGCCCTCTTCACCGCATCCTGGTATTCACCTGTGCAGCGACGGCGCTTCGGGCGTCCGAGCTGCTAGCGCTCAGGTGGGCAGACGTCCGGTTCGAGGAAGAGCGCATCCGGGTTTCCAAACGGTGGTCACGCGGCAAGGACGGCGCAACCAAGACGGCGGGATCAGACGGGTTCGTTCCGCTGCACCCTCGTCTCGCCCGCCACCTGAGGGCGTGGCGCTCCCGCACCCCCTACTGGCGAGACACCGACTTCGTGTTTCCGTCCTTTCGGGAAGACGGGCGTGTTCCCTTCTCTCCGGCTGTCTTTGTGGCCGATCACCTGCGCAAGGTTTCCATCGCCGCAGGCGTAGTCATCCCGGACGGCCATCGCTACGGCCTTCACAATCTCCGGCATTCGCTTTCCAACTGGATGGTGAACACCGGAAAGGTTCAGGCCAAGACTGTTCAGGGCATCCTGCGGCATTCGAGGATCCAGACCACACTGGACCTCTATACGCAGCAGGATAGCGACGAAACGAAAGCGGCGCAGGGAGCCTACCTCAGAGCATTGAGGCCGGTGGCAACAGTGGCGCAAACATGATGTGGGCTGGATTGTGGGTTGAGGTTTTCGGGATAATACCCCGTAAACTCAAGATTCTAATGGTGGGCACAGCAGGATTCGAACCTACGACTTCCACCGTGTGAAGGTGGCACTCTACCGCTGAGTTATGCGCCCTCAGAATCGTGCCGAGCGCGGGTTGCGTGGCTCCGGCTGCGCTTCTTTCCGCAACCCGTTTAGCATATCACTCGTGGGCCAAAAGGGCCATACGCGGGCACGCGCCAACCGGGGGTCGCCCTGCGGCGTCCAAGTAGCCTAGTAGCGGACCCAAAGCACGCCCTTGTGACGAAACCTAGCACCACCCTCGCAGATTCCCCGGTTCGAACTCCGCCGCTGTCGGACGAGCGGCCAGAAGCCTTTGCCGAGCCGGCCGGCAGCGGTCCGGGAGACACCGAAAAACAGGGGGACACCGCGCAACACCTGCATGCAGATGGGGTTTCTGAGGATATGGGCACCATGGCGCTTCATCCCGGCGTTGTGCACACAGGGGCGAATACTTTCC
>CAXSHQ010000333.1:0-5176 GCA_964236875.1 uncultured Acidobacteriaceae bacterium
CGTCGCCGAGCACCGGATCTTGCTTTTCGTGCCGTGACCGACAGACCTGCTTCAGTATTCGGCCGTATCCCGTCTTTCCGCTGCCGTTGTAGCCGTAGATCAACGTGATCCCTTGTTCCGCAAACATGAGGTTCTGATTGGGAGCAAGCCTGTTTGCGTTCCTCACATCGCTAATGGACGTGAGGATGGTAGACAGACGTGGGCTGGTTGTTCTACTCGCTAGATGAGCTGCATTCAGATGCTGGACTGTTCCGGGTTGAGCCAACCCCTCAGTTGACTTCAGGTTGTTCAAAACCTCTTGAACGTCGCTCTGAGTCAGGTCAGACTGTGTGCAAATACGACGAAGACAGTCGCGCAACCAAGGTGCGCAAGTACCTGCAAAAGACAATAGTTCCGTTTCAATTGACATAGTGGGAAGGGTGTCAGGGTGGCGCATTCAGCTTAGCTTGTGAGGAGTCTTTTGTCATGTGGTCTCAGACACTTACCTATTGAGCCAGATCCGAGACATAGCCTGTTTTCTGCAAATCTGCTTCGGGAGCAGGGGGTCGTTGGTTCGAATCCAATCGCCCCGACCATTCATTTTGCCAACAAAACCGAACTTTTCACCACAGGCGAAAAGTTCGCCGGTGTCGAAATTGAGGGCGGGTCATTATTACGAGCCGACCTCCCGGTAGATACCCCGTATCTACAGCAGCGCAGCGCCAGCAGCGCGATTGACACTGGCTTCCGCGCCACTCGACCACAGGCTATTCCTCAGCCCTCCCTCCGCTTCGCTTCGGTCGGGCCTCGGCGCACTACCCCCGGAGCGCCCATCTCCGCGCCAGTTCAGTCCAAAAGGCTCCGCCACACCCCGCCCTCGGCTGTCTGCCACTGAGGATGGAATGGGCTTTCCGGCGTGCTCCTGCGTGCGTTGGTAAACCAGAAGAGCAGCCGTGCGAGCGGCTCTTTGGCCGCGATCTCGGATGCAGCGGCCTTGCACTGTTCCATTCGCTCGGCGGTGATCGTTTCAACGAGCACCGCGCGAACTCTGCGGATTTCGAATGCTTTCACCTGCAGCCCTTGTTTCAGATAACTCAAGTACGCTTCAAGCTTTGACTTGAACCGAGGAAGGCTTGTCGTTGCTCGGTCTGACTCGTAGAAAAAGTTTGCACGCTGCTGTCCTTCGGCGGCTCCGATTGACCTGAGAGTGAGCAGGGCGTCTGGGCGGAAGGGAAGTGTTACGCGAGGCGAAATGCGAACGCTGTCCCAAAGGTTTGGACCCTGATCGAAGCGGACGATTTCGTGACGTCCCGACGACTGGCGACAGGCCACCTCGAGAGCGGCGCGGAAGTCGCTGATCATAAGTTCGTGGCGGAGAAACATGAACCGGCCAACGCCGTCGGCTTTCGCAAGGGCTTCTGGGGAGTATCGCTCCCGATTGGTACGAACGCACTCCCAATCAATCTCTATGCCCAACCGGGAGGAGATTTCCCGAAGCCCGGCACAGTTGTCCAACAAATAGATGAACTCCCCTCGGCTGCCAAATCGCGGAATGGTCAGTCTGCTAATGATCCCGCGATGGTAAAGCGCTTGAAGGTGACGGTGAGTAACGTCCTCATTCCCACCCGCAAGCTTGACCAGTGTTGAGGTTGAGAGGAAGCGATAGCCGGCGAGTGAACGGATAATCGAGATGCTTCGCTCCGTCAGCGCAAGGGGAGCGACCAGATCAGGTACGCGCCTTGATTTTGGGAGACGCGCCTGCATCACTCACGCCCTATGAACGTTTCTAAGGGATCAACGATTCCTGCCCCACGTTCTGGTGTACCGATTCGCACTCGCAGTTCCTCATCCTGCTGCGCCATTGCTTGGTCAACTGCTGCTGCCGGCCTGGCTCCTTCGGCGGACAGTCTCTTTTGCTCGTACCAGCCAAGGGAGTCCTGGCTGGTGTACGCGCTTTTCACGAAGGGGACGCGCAGCGGCTGCGTCTTCTGGGCGTGAATCTTGATGAAGCAGTGACGGCCAAACTGTTCCTTCAGCGCAGCAGTGAGTTGGGTTAGCTGCTCTTCCAGGCTGAAGTACTGCACGCTTGAGAGTTCCTGGAAGGGAACGGGGATGAACATGGGCACATCGGCCTCTCCTTCCGCAACACCGGAGAAATCCGTTTCGTTTTGGTGGCTACCAGATGCAGAGGTCATCCCCGAGACCCCGGAAAGGCTGGTGCCGACAAGCCCGAACGCGTTCCATTGGCCTGCCTCAAAAAACTGTCCTTCTGCCGAGGAAGATGACTCGCCCGAAGTAGTGTTCTCACCTGTACCGCTGGAGTGCCCGCTGCTGGTCGACCTTGTATACACTCGGTCCCGTGAGTACTTCGGCCAGAACTTGGTCTGGTAGATCGCCACCTTGATCCGCATTGGATCAAGTTCACGGATGAAGAGTTCCTGAGCCATCATCCGCGCCATCTCGACAGGAAGCCCGCCGAAGACCGCCTTGATGCGGCAGTTTGTGAGAACCGCATCCGTCAGGTCCTCATCGAGTTGGCCGAACCGCTGATGCGCGAGAACGGTAAAGAGCTTGTACTTGCGAACCTGATCGAGCATGGCCGTGAGGTCAAGGCTGACGAAGGTCTGGAACTCATCGAGGTACAGGTAATAGGGCCTGAGCTTGACCGAGCTGATCGGTCGCCTGCGGGCCACCTCGAAGAACTCATTGACGAGCAAGGCCCCGAATACGCGACCGTTTTCATCCGAAAGATACTTGCTTGGGGCTAGGTTTACGAGGAGCACCTTGCCCTTCTCGATGATCTCGGCGAGGTCGATTGATTCGTCCGAAGAACTCAGGAAGCGACCGAGCGTTTCAGAGGTGAGCAGGCGAAAGAGCCTGTTCTTGGCGGAGAGCATTTCCGCTCGCCAATCCTTCGGCTTGAGTGCGAGCAATTCCTCCCATTCGTTACGGATGAGCGGGTTGGTAAGCCGCTTCACAAGCTGCTCGCGAATGTCCCCCGACTGAAAGTTGATGAGGTGCTGCGCCTGATGAAACGACAACCCGAGTTCCAATAGCGTCGTGAAGACGAGTCGAAGCGTCCGTTCAAGCGTCGGTGTCTGGTCGGCATTCTCGACACCCCATGCGTGCAGCGTCGCTTTGATACGGCGGTCAACCTGGACCGACACGTCTCCGTCAGGCGACTTCTTGAAGGGGTTGAAGCCGATGATCTGGGACGGCTCCGACAGGTTGAGAAGCACGATCTCACGATTCAGCACCTTGTGCGCGCAGTGCGCGAGCACATCGTTATAAAGACTGCCGTGCGGATCAATCAGACAAAAGCCTTGCCCGTTCGCGAGGTCACCGCGCATCATCTGCTCAAGGAACTTGCTTTTGCCAGAGCCAGACGAGCCGATGACATGCATATGCGTCTCGCGCTCAGCATTCGAGAGCTCGACCGGGAAGCCCGCTGCATCATGTCCAAGCAAGATCGTCTTCACAGAAGGCGCACCTGCGCTTCGTGGATTTCGGCGAGGCGTTCCTCTAAAGCATTCATTTTCCGGCGGCGCATTTCTTCCGCAAGGGTCGGATCGACAGAGACAATGCGCATCTGTTCGCGGACCTGTGTCTCACTCTCATTCAGATCGGCTCGTTGCTTTTCAAGCACCTCGCGCGCCGACGGCGGGGGAGGACCAGGGGTGGAGCGGGTGGAGGCGGCGGCGGGCCCTTCTTGATTCCCTCAAGCGTCTTTTCACTCTCGGCAATATCGATCTTGACCTTCAGGTGTCGTGCCTTCCTCTCAAGTTCGGCCAATTCGAGATCGCCGTCGATGTTGTCCAGTTCCGCCTGCGCCTTGTTGAGTTTGATCCTCGCGTTGATGTCTTCAAGGTCTTCTTCGAGCGTCGCCCGGCCACCCTGCATGTACCGCTGCCACTTGTAGCTTTCGCGCGCGACTTCTGAGTACTTGTTGAATGTCTGTAGAAACTTCAGGCGGGCGTCAACTGTCTTTATGTCTTGCCCCGCGACGAAGCGCGTCACGATGCCGCCTAGATACGTACCGAGCAGGCCTCGGTCTTCGCGGATAGCACCTCCGACCGCCAATCCTTCGGCTTGAGCTGTTCGAACTCTTCCCACTCCCGGCGGTTGAGCGGCGAGGAGAGCCGTTGCACGAGTTTGCTCCGGAGTTCGCGCGAGTTGAAGTCGATGAGGTACTGGGCCTCTTGGAAGGAGAGGTTCAATTCCAGGAGAGTGGTGAAGATCAGGCTCAGGGTACGTTCAAGAGTGGGTGTCTGGTCGGCGCTCTCCACGCCCCAGACGTGCATGATCGCCCTGATGCGCCGGTCAACCTGTACTGACACGTCGCCGTCGTCGGCGTTGCGGAACGGATTGAAGCCGATCACAAAATCCGGGCGAGAAAGATCAAGCAGTACGATGTTCTGTCGTGCCACCTTATATGACGCATACTCCAGGACATCCTTATACAGAGAAGGACTTGCATATGGAGTAGCGATCGGTAGATACGAGCCCATCGGCTAGTCAGGCCGTATGGCTCAACAGCGAAACCGAATATTTGGGTAAGTGCCGGCCAGACTTGCATTTCTGCCCACCCAAGGGAGTAGGGATATATGGGGAGGCCGAGCCATGCCGGAGGCAGGGCGAGGTCGGAGAATAGCCTCAGAATCTCGGATGTCAGGTGTACAGCGTTGGCGCTGCGAATGTCATCGGCGGCGGTAGATACCAGGCATCGACGGGACCGAGACGGCGCAGAAGACCCCGCCCTCAATTTCGACACCGGCGAACTTTTCGCCTGTGGTGAAAAGTTCGATTTTGTTGGCAAAATGAATGGTCGGGGCGATTGGATTCGAACCAACGACCCCCTGCTCCCGAAACAGATGCAAAGTCCTATTGACATTTCTTGAAATCGGCGGGTCACAACTGGTTTGGGATGAACCTGTTGCAGCCGCCATGTTGTGGTTTGTTGATAGCTACAGCTATCGAGGGCTTTGGCTGCTATAGTTTTGTATACAGTAGCTGCCCGATTGAGACAGGAGCGACCGCCGTTACCTTGGAATTGTCCTCGCGGGTGCGGCAACGATGTCCGGCAGTTGCACTCTCGTCGCAAACAGCCTCTTGCTATATCAATCATCCGTCGATGAGCGACTCGGCGATTTGCACTAAGCCGCTAGCGCGGCGGGGTTATGCTTTTGTGGCGTTTGGA
>CAXSHQ010000334.1:0-2494 GCA_964236875.1 uncultured Acidobacteriaceae bacterium
TGAAGGGCCGGCGGGCAGCGGGATGGCGGTGAGGCCGTCGTCGCGGTGGAGTTGGTGGGGCGCGGACTCACCGTTGCGCGTGATGCGCCAGTCGGGGAAGTCGCGCAGGTTGAGCACGAGGACAGCGGGCTGCGCGAGGTTGAGGTCGAGGTGTGTGGGGGCGTGGTCGGCGCGGGTGTCCTTGAAGGGGATAGGGCCGTCGAAGTCCTGGTCGACCTCGTTGGGATTTGGCCTGGTGCCGGGCGCGTAGGCGTCGGGGTTCGCGGTGGGTGCGAGCCAGTAGCCGGGGCTGTCGGTGCGCAGGATGTCGTTGTCGGCGTTGCCCGGCGTGTACTCGTCGGTAGCGGGCACGCCGTGGCCGGCGCGGAAGACGTCGACGGTGTACTGGGCCATGTGAGGGATCTCGCAGGCCTGGCGGTAGAGGTGCGAAGTGATCCCCGCGGTGACGACGACGTAGAGCAAAGCCAGGACCGGTGCGAGCCAGGCGCGGGCTTCCCACCGACGAAGCGCGACAGCGAGCGCGATGGCCAGGACGGCGGACAAGATGGTCAGCAGACGCCAGGGGAACTGCAGGAACGGGAGTTCGGGCGCGAGGCGCCAGACGAAGCCGGAGATGGGCAGCAGCAGGAAGAGAACGAGGCAGAAGAGTGCGGCGAGCGCGAGACGAGTGCGGCGCAGCTTGACGTCGTAGAAGGAACCCTGCCGCTCGAGGAAGAGGCACAGCAGGACGCCGGCGGTCGCGGCGAGCATCCCCACCGCGAGAAGGCTCACGGTGTGGGTAACGACGTTATGCGGTTCCCAGGATGTGCGATGAAACAGGTAGTTGTCCTGGTAGCGCAGGTTCTCGATCATCACCATCGAGGACTGTACGAAGGGCTTCTCCAACGCGGCCGGCAGCAGATAGAACGCGGGCAGCATAACGCCAAGCACAAGGCCTGCGGCAAGAGTCAGCGCTTTGGATCGGAGGCTTGGAGGCAGGCGGTGGATCTCATCTTCAGGTCCCGTCGCGTGAAACGCGATCGCCACGCCTGTGTTTTGTGCCGAGCGCGAAGCGAAGGCAGCGCGCAGGCGTTTGCGTTCGTGCAACCAGTCGAAGAGGAGCCGTGTGGCCGCGAGTACGACCAGGGTGTAGGTCGCCATGATGCCGGAAGGCACATTGGTGAGCCATGCAAGCGCGAGGCCAAGCGCGGCGGCGGCGACCGAGGGCTTTCGACGCAGAACAGCCAGGAAGAGCAGCGGAATCCATGCCGATGCCAGAAGCTCGGCAAAGGCCGAGCGCTCGAAGGCATTGAAGAACATATAGGGGTTGGCAAGATAGACGCAGGCGGCGCCGAGGGCTCCGTTGGCTGACGTGAAGCGCCGGACTACAGCGTGCATGCTGAAGCCGGCGGCCAGCAGCGCGATGAAGACGAAAGCGTTAGGCGTAGCCGGCATGGGCAGCACAAACGTGAGCAGGGCGCCGAGCATCCACGACAGGGGCGGGTAGAAGAGGAAGCGGGGTTCACCGGCTTGCCATGCGGGCGTGAACGCCCAGCGGGGGTACAGTGTGCCGTGGCGAAGCTGCGCGGCCGCGTCGACCCAGCTCTGCATGTGGAAGCCGAGGTCGTGCCCGCAGGAAGTGCCGAAGAGCACGAGTGGCGAAAGCGCGAGGAGGGCCGCGAGAGGAATGAGGATGTGGTGCCGGCGCATCTGCTTCTAGGGTACTTGGGTCTTGTGCGGGAGAGCTGTGATGTTGGCGCGGAGAGCTTCGCTATGAAAGGAAGGTGGTCGGAACGAGCCCTGAGCTCTGAGCTTCTGAGCTTTTAAGCCCTGAGCTTTGACGTGGCGAGTTGACGACTGGGCAGGGTCAAACAGGCGGAAGAGGTAAGTGGGGCTCGGTTGGAAGCTCGACTCCGATGATGTCGCCAGGCCGGACGAGGCCGCCGTTGAGGACGATGCTCATAATGCCGGCGCGGCGGGTGCGCTGGCCCTTCGCAGCGCGCGGTCCCCAGCAGTGCTGTTGCAGGCCTTGCCGGAAGCCGTCGATCTGACTGCAGGGCGTGCGTAGGCCGGTGACCTCGACGACCGCCTCAGCGCCGAGACGAAGCACCGTGCCGAGCGGCAGGGCGAGGAGGTCGAGGCCGGCGGTGAGGATGTTTTCACCCATGGCCCCGGATGCGACCGGGAAGCCCTTCGCTGCCAGCTCATCGAGAAACTCGCGGGCGAGCAGGTGCACCTGGCAGAGGTTGGGTTGCGCGGGATCCCGGCGCATGCGGTAGAGGTGCTGCGTAGTGTGGCCTCGGTGAGCGTCGCCTTCCACGCCTTCGCCGGCGAGCAAGCGAATGGCGGGCTGCGGGGCCTTGGAGAAGCCGTGACGCGGGCTGAGCGAGACAGCGTTCACGCAAGGCTGGGTTGCGGGATGGGCGGCTGGCTCGCTCATGGAAGTAGCCGCAGGGTATGTTGCGCGGGCGAGCCGCCCAGGGGCATGGCGAACGTCGTTCCGTGCAGCCAGGCG
>CAXSHQ010000334.1:2504-5175 GCA_964236875.1 uncultured Acidobacteriaceae bacterium
AAGTGGTCGAGGAACCAGGGGCTTGTGGGGTTGCCGGATTGGCCGAGGACGAGGTTGAGTGTGCTGCGGTCCAGGTTGGCGAGGTCGGCGGTGAAGCGCTCGCTGGGACCGAAGGCGCGGCTGGTGGCCTGGACCGTGGTGCCGTCACCGCCGATGGGCTGCGGACCGGTGCCCGCGCGGATGCCGAGCAAACGCGGGAGCAGCGGAAACATCGAGAGCACGGGATGCTCGATGTCCACCGGATGCACCGAGCCGTACGTCCAGCGGCCAAGGTCACGCGGCGGCGACTTGTCCGCAAGTCCGCGAGCCAGAATAGCGGCCAGGAAGTCGTTCCAGTTGGCGTACGGGGCGGGGAGCCAGCGGGCTGGCCGGAAGGTAAGTAGCGTTTCGAGCGCCACGGTCTGCTCGCCCCACTCGTACTGAGCGGTGAGTTTGGGAAGCGTGGAGTCGGTAGCCGACAGGTGGTCATGCCGGGCGATCTGCGGCGCGAGCAGCATGGGCCAGATCTCGGCGCGGGCAGCGGCCACAAGGGCGGCAGCGGGCGAGTCCGTGGTCATGTTGCCGGGTGTGCCGCCACCCCAGGTGCGGAGCACGTCGGCGGCCTGATGTAGCCGCTTGGCCTGTCCGCCGAGTGCCTTGGCAGAGGCATGGTCCACGGCGTAGACCAGGCGCTCGGCGAAGAGCCGGTCGAAGACAGAGGTGGTGTCGGTCTGGACGCGGAGCATGTCCGCCGCTGCGAGGCCGGTGCGGCCGGCCAGCAGCTTGCGGATGCGCTCCGTGCGGTAGGGCGGCGCCCAGTCGTCGGAAACAAAATAGGGGTAGTCGTCGGGCGTGATACGCGCGTTGGCGGTGGCCAGCACGCCGTCGGCGGGATCGACGATGGACGGCAGCTCCTCGTACGGAATGTAGCCGGTCCACTGGGCCGCGGCGTCGAGCGCGTCCACGGGCATGGCGGGGATCGGCGAGCCGATGGTGTAGTCACGCTCCGGCGGCGGCGTGGGAATGGGCTGGTCGGGGGTTTGTGGCGTGGGTTTGATCGGAATGTGGCGAGATATCTTTCCTTCGGGGTGAGCCGCCGGACGAGTACCCGGGCGCGCGGCGCGGCGGCGCACGTTAGCCACGAGAAGTAGGTGCCCTCCTGGGGCGGCTGTCGCGGCTCTCGCTGTGTTGGAGAGATCTTCGCTGGTCCGAAATACAGGGGTCTCTCCACTCCGGCCGCAAAGGCGCGGCCTCCGGTCGAGATGACAAGCTACGTCGCTGGTCGAATCGTGCTGCAAAGAAGCTTGTGGCAGTGCGGGCTCGGGCTCCTCGTCGTTGTTCTTGTTGCGGTCCGTCTGGTTTGTACCGGGCTCACTCTCGGGACTTTCGTCCGGCAGCGGATTGCCGTTCTCCGGGATGTACTGCGGGGCGAGAGCGCGCGGGCGGCGCTCGGCGGGGCCTCGAATCGGCAGCCGCCCTAAGGCGTGGTAGCCGATGTGCCCGGCGTCATCGGCGTATACGAGGTTAAGCGAGGGGCCGCCAAAGCCAGCCAGCGCGGCCACCAGCGCGGAGCCTGTCTGCGCCGCGTTGATGGCGCGGAACGGCTCGCTAAGGTTCTGCGGATCGTACGGCGTCCAGAGCAGCGAAAGCGCGCGGTGCTCGTTAGGGTAAAGCCCGCTGATGATGGGCGTGGAAATCTCCGTGCTGCCGATGTGAGCCGTAGTGGTAAGCACATCCAGCGCGCGATCGCGCCCGCCGCGTACGCGGATGAGCTCGCGATGGTGCGCCACCGGCGCCCACGAGCCATCGGGCTGCTGGAACTCGGTGGCGTCGCCCGAGCCGCGCAGGTGCTCGATGCGAAGATCCTGCACATCCGCGCCGAGGTTGGTGAAGCCCCAGGCTACATGCGCATTACGGCCCACGATGATGAACGGTGCGCCGGGCAGCGTAAACCCCGTGACGTCCAGCGCGGGCTCGGCCGTCGAAGCAGCCGCGTGCAGACCGGCCTCGTACCAGATGTCCGGCACGCTCAAGCTCAGGTGCATGTCGTTGGACACCATCGGCTTGCCCGACGCGGTATGCTGCCCGCTGACAACCCAGTTGTTGGAGCCGGCACGGCACTCCGGGCAGAGGGCGCTTTCGTCGCCGATGATGTTCACCGCGGGGAAAGGAGCAGGCATCGGATCGCGCGACTTGCGGAGCTTGACCTGCGAGTCATCGAGCGGAATCTGAAGGATCTCGGGCTGCGGCGCGGTCAGGTCGCGACGCGGCTGTGTGGGCGGCTGGTCGCGGAACGAGCGCGTGGGGTACAGGTCGGCGAGGAGCTCGGGGCGAAGGTGCAGTGCGAAGGCTTCGCGGCGCAGCTTGCTTGGAAAGCTGGTGCTGAGGTCCTGGAACATCGCCAGGGCGACCAGGAGGGAGTCGCGCGGCGTCCACGGCGCGGGCTGGTAGTGAAGCAGATGAAACTCAACCGGCAGGCGGTCGCTGTTGCTCTCAAGGAAAGCGTTCACGCCGCGCGCATAGGCCTGCAGCTCGGCAAGCTGGCTGGGGGGAAGCACCAGCACGGCGCGGTCGGCGGCGGCGCGCAGCTGGAGGGTACGCTGCTGGCGGTCGTGATCCACCATGGATGGGCCAAGAATCTCGGCAAGCTCACCGGCAACGTGACGGCGTAGCGCGTCCATCTGCCAGAGAC
>CAXSHQ010000335.1:0-5140 GCA_964236875.1 uncultured Acidobacteriaceae bacterium
CTCGCTGCTGCATTCGTCTCCTTTTCCGCTATCGTGGGCTTTCTGTTTCATGCCGGTCCACTTACCCCTGTGCCCTGGTTCCGCTCGGTTGCTCTGAACACCGCCGTGTCTTTGCTTCTGCTGCAAACGGCTGGGCTCGCTTTGCGCTCGGATCGTGAACCGGTCCGCTCCTTGGTGCTGGCGACTGGCGGAAGACGCCGTAAGGTGGGCCTTCTCGTCAGCGTGACCTTGCTGCCAGTGCTGGTAGGTCTTCCTCTGCTGTCCGGCATGCGCTCCGGCCTCTTCGACCCGCCATTCACCATGGCACTCATGGTCGTCACGCTCATCGCCATCCAGACATTCGTTCTTTGGCGCGATCACATGGCGCTGGAGCGCGTAGAGCTTCGCCGCGTAAAGGCAGAACAGGTGCTTCTGCAAACAGAGAAGTTGGCCGTCGTGGGCCGGCTCGCCGCCAGCATCGCACATGAGATTAATAACCCGCTTGAGTCGGTTGGCAATCTGCTTTACCTGATCGGCTCCGCGGCTTCTCTCGACGAAGTGGCTGGCTATACGCGGACCGCCGAAGAGGAGCTCGCGCGCGCGGCACAGATTACGACACAAACCCTCAGCTTTTATCGCGACGACCGCAAGAAAAGTGTTTGCTGCCCGAAGGAGGTCGTGGAGTCGGCATTGAAGCTGCTTGAGTCCAAGTTGCGAACGGCGAGCGTCAGCGTGTCGATAGACTTACGCGGGCCATCGCTTGACGTCCACTGCAAGGATGGCGAACTTCGGCAGGTGCTGATCAATCTCGTCTCGAACGCGCTGGCTGCCGCCCCCGGCGGACGCATCCGCGTTCGTACCCGGCCCTCTCGTGCCTGGAAGGGCGCACATTCCGCCGGCGTCCGCATGCTGGTTGCCGATAACGGCTCCGGGATCGACCCGAAGCTGCACGAGCGCATCTTCGAGCCCTTCTTCACCACCAAAGCAGACATCGGCAACGGCTTAGGCCTGTGGGTAGCCCGCAACCTGATCGAGCAACATGGCGGCTTCCTGCGGATGCGCAGTGCCGTGCGGGCAGGCCGCAATGGAACTGTCTTCTGTCTGTTCCTTCCGCTAGCAGAACAAGCCGTCGCATAGAGCAGTTCTCCATCGGCTACCGTCCTCTCCTATAGAGAGGGCGTCATCCTGAGCGAAGCGAAGGATCTCTGTAGTCTGCCGGCAGCGGAACGGACGCGTCAGGAAAGGGCAACTACACCCAGCGAGAATAGCTATAAACGCCGGAGACAACGGCCGGAAGAAGTCCTTCAGCGCTGCACAAAGGCTCCTACAAGCCACGCAGAAGTTCATCCACGCTAACTCCCTTGTACAAATTGATCTCTCGTAAAATCCCGGCCAAAGTGCCGGGTTTCAGTGGGGAATGAGCCGGAATGGTTACCGCGTGAGAACCGGGTGAGGATGTTCGCAGTCGTATATGACTGCCAACTTGCCGGACCCGCTCATACTGCCAGTGTCTGACGAGATGGTTCACGAGCTGGTGTCCATCGATGTTTCTCGGCAACTTCAAGCGACAGCCAAGACCTCATCAAGAATTAAGTGGATAGTTGCCGGTGCGACCTCGTCACCGAAGTGGCATTTCACGGCGTCGAGAGCCATTCGCCTTAGCTCTTCCCACGTGTCGCCTTGCGTAAATATGGTGCCGTCACTCGTACAAGCCTTGGCGCTGTACCCGCCGTCGTCTTCTCGCGTAATTTCGAAGAGCACATCCTGTGTCATGGTGTGAGATTAGCTTCTGACGCCGCATCCAGCAAGAAGTCGCCCGCGTATACATCCAGCCAGGCAGTGCCTCTTACCGCCGGAAGAAGTCCTTCACCTGCTGCACAAACGCATCCCGCCCTATATCCGAGATCGCTTCAGTCAGCGGCAACTGCTTCGGACACGCCTGTACGCAATTCTGCGCGAAGCCGCACTCCTGCACGCCACCATCGCCGGCCAGCGCGCGCAGCCGCTCTTCCTTCAGCACCGCCCCGGCCGGGTCCATGTTGAACAGCTTGGCCTGCGCAATGGTCGCCGCCCCCACAAAGCCGGTAGCCTCATTGAACTGCGGGCAAACCTCCATGCAGATCGTGCAGGAGATGCAGTTCGACAGCGGGTACCGCTGCTCCTGCGTCTGCGGAAACTGCCGCGGCGCAGGCCCCAGATCGTACGTGCCATCCACCGGTACCCACGCCTTCACTTTCTTCAGGTTCTCGAACAGCACCGACCGGTCCACCGCCAGGTCGCGCACCACCGGAAACTTTGTCAGCGGTGCCAGCGTGATGGTGCCTTCGCCATTCCGGATCAGCTTATCTACAAGCGCCGAGCAGGCCATCATCGCCTTGCCATTGATCAGCATCGCGCACGACCCGCAGATCTCCTCCAGGCAATTTGAGTCATACGCGATCGGCGTCGTGCCCTTGCCCTCGGCGGTCGTAGGGTTCAGCGCGATCTCTCCCAGCACCGACGTGATGTTCATGTTCCGCCGATAGGGAATAGCGAACGTCTCCATGACGGCGGGCACATCCGGCGACATCTGCCGCTTGATCTTCACCGTGAACGTCTTGCTGCTTGCCGGATGATTCGGTGTCGTCACTTCTGCTGCCATCGCTGTCGCCCTCACTCCCACTCACACTGCTCAGCATTTCTCAAACGCAACGAGAAGCTTGTCATCTCGACCGGAGGCCGCGCTTTTGCGGCCGGAGCGGAGAGACCCATGTATTTGCGATGTCTGAAGCTGTACTGCACCAGCCATCGCCCTACCTCTTCGACGCTCCGCGGCCTGCTTGAAACGTCCGCCGCCGTTTCGCGCTTTGCGCCCCATACATCCACGCCAGCCCCACGATCAACAGGGCAAAGAACAGAACCGAACCGGCGATCAGCCACACAAGACTACCCATGCCGTTCGTCCTCCAACGCCTCGGAGCTTGTAACCGCCCCGTCCGCCTCCGTCACCGGATGCTTCCCCTGCTCCCGCACCTTCTGCCGCCGTCCATCGATCCACGCCCCGTACAGCACAAACGCTCCAAAACAAATCGCAGCGCCGACGATCAGGGCAATCACCAGCGCGTTCATGCTGAGCTTATGCTCCATAGCCAGCTTTCTAGGTCGAAGAGTAAACGCGCGGCCGCGGTTTGATGTGGCTGATATCGACCTCTTCATAGGAGATCTGTGGCGCGCCATCGACGAACGCCGCCTTGGTCGTCTTCAGGAATTTCTCGTCATCGCGATTCGGAAACTCCGGCTTGTAATGCGCGCCGCGGCTCTCGTCCCGCAGCCGCGCGCCCTTCACGATCACCCGCCCCAGCTCCAGCATGTTGTAAAGCTGGCGCGTAAAGGCAAAGCTGGTATTCGCCCATTGTGACTTATCGGAAAGGTTGACGTTCCGGTACCGCTCGAGAAGCTCGACCAGCTTGGCGTCCGCTTCGTCAAGACCCGCGTTATAGCGGACGATGGTGGCGTACTTGGTCATGGTCTCGCCCAGTTCGCGCCATATCTTGAACGGGTTTTCGGTGCCCTTGTTGTTCAGCAGCACCGCGTTCTTCTCGTGCTGGCGAGCGAGTTCCGCGGCATGCCCGCCATCGCCTGTCGAAGCCGGAAGCGCCTTGGCATACGCCATCGCATTCGGCCCCGAGACAAACCCGGCGTAAATGCAGGAGAGCAGCGAGTTCGCCCCCAGCCGGTTCGCGCCATGAATCGAGTAGTCCGCCTCGCCCGCCGCGAACACGCCCGGGATGTTGGTCGCCTGGTCGAAGTCCACCCACAGCCCGCCCATCGTGTAGTGCATGCCTGGGAAGATCTTCATTGGCACTTTACGTGGGTCGTCGCCGACGAACTTCTCGTAAATCTCGAGAATGCCCTCAAGCTTGTTCTGCCGCTCCGGCGACAGGTGGCTCACGTCGAGGTAGACCATCGGCTGGCCGTCGATCCCCATGTCGTCCTCGTAAACGACTTTGAAGATCTCCCGCGTCGCAATATCGCGCGGCACAAGGTTGCCGTACTTCGGGTAACGCTCTTCGAGGAAGTACCAGCGGTCGCCTTCCGGGATCGACTGCGCCGCGCGCTTGTCGGTCTTGTCCTTCGGCACCCACACGCGCCCGCCCTCGCCGCGCGCGCTTTCGCTCATCAGCCGCAGCTTGTCTTCACCGGGGATCGTCGTCGGGTGCACCTGGATGAACTCGCCGTTCGCGTAGAACGCGCCCTGCTGGTACAGCGCACTCTGCGCCGAGCCCGTGCACACCACCGAGTTCGTGCTCTTCCCAAAAATCGCTCCGTTGCCGCCCGTGCAGATGATGATCGCGTCCGCCGGAAATGTCCGCAGCTCCATAGAACGCAGGTCCATCGCGCAGATACCCCGGCACACGCCGTTATCGTCAAGCACCGCGCTCAGGAACTCCCAACCCTCGTACTTCTGCACCTTGCTTTCGCTCTCGTAGCGCCGCACCTGCTCATCCAGCGCGTACAGAAGCTGCTGGCCTGTAGTTGCGCCCGCGAACGCCGTGCGGTGGTACAGCGTCCCGCCGAACCGCCTGAAATCCAGCAGCCCCTCGGGTGTGCGGTTGAACGGCACACCCATGCGGTCGAGCAGGTCGATGATCGCCGGCCCCTGCGCCGTCATCTGCTTCACCGGCGTCTGGTTGGCAAGGAAGTCGCCGCCGTAGATCGTGTCGTCGAAGTGCTTCAGGACGTCATCGCCCTCGCCCTTCAGGTTCTTGGCCGCATTGATGCCGCCCTGCGCGCACACCGAGTGCGACCGCTTCACCGGCACAATCGAAAACAGGTCGACCTTGCCGCCCGCCTCGGCAATCTTGATCACCGCCGCAAGGCCCGCAAGCCCGCCGCCAACAACAATCACTCGTGGTGTAGCTGCCGCCATCTTTGTCCTATCTGCTAAACGATTGCGTTGCTTCCGACTGCTCTGAAGATGCCGCAGCCCTGCGATCCATCCAAATCATTACCGCAACAAAGCTCATCCAGAGAGCCAGCGAACCGTACTGAACGGCTCTTTGCACACGACGTAAGCGGCTTGCGGGAAAAAGCTGTGCGTGACGTTCCGAAGCGACGGAAGAACCTTGTAGTCGTCCGAGAAACCAGCCCTGACGCCAGCTCATTTCGAATGGACTCACAT
>CAXSHQ010000336.1:0-5139 GCA_964236875.1 uncultured Acidobacteriaceae bacterium
GAGGTGAACCGGCTGAATCTGGTGTGGGGAGTGGGCGCGTTCCTGTGCCCCTCCGTCGCGAATGGGGTGCTGCATCACGCCAGTGTGCGGGCGCTGTTCCTTGGGTTGTCGGCGGTGTTCGGGGTGGGCGCGGTGTGGACGTGGCTGGCCGGCCTGCGCGAGGCGCAGGGGTGTCCGGCGGATTCTGCCGAGGAAGATCCAGCCGGAACGGGTGTGGCGGCGCTGCCATGGGCGCGTGGCTGGCGACGTATGCGCACCGGCTACAGGGCGGCTTGGCCACGCCGGTGGAGGCCACCACTCTTTTCTGGCTGGGGCTGCTGGCGAGCCGTGCCCTGTGCTCGACCGGCTGCGTGGGGCGATGGAGCGAGCGGCAGCTGCTGCTGGGGTTCATTGCCGTTGCGGCTGCAGGATGCGGCGTGCTGGTGGCGTTTCAGCGCGGGGAGCTGGTATGGATAGCGGCGCTGCTGATCGGGTTCGGCGTGGGGCCGGTATATCCCATGCTGCTGGCTGCGGTGCTGCCGAGGGTGCGCGGGAACTTGATCCTGGTGATCGCCGGAGTGGGGGCGTCCGTCTTTCCGTGGCTGACTGGAGCGCTTTCAGGCCACTTTGGGTCGCTGCGGGTAGGGTTGGCGGCGCCGGTAGCAGCGGGCGTGGCGCTGCTGCTGATGGGACCGCGGCTGGCGGCGGTGCTGGAGAAGCTGAAGGGCGGGTTGGCTCTCAAGAGCCCGGCGTGAAGACGAGACGCGGCTTGCCGAGCGCATCGTTCCAGGCGGTTTCTATCCGTGAGAGCGGCAGCGTCCTGGTGGCGATCTGTAGGTTGGCGGGTACGGCGATGCGGAAGGTGTTGCGGATGGCGTCAAGCAGACCGGAGAGCGGGACGCTTTTGAGGCCGCTGCCCATGAGCACGATGGCGGAAGATCGCAGCGCGGCGCCCGGTAGATCAATCGCTCCATCGCCGCCTGCGGCGCCGACGTGCACGAACCGGACCGGCCTGCCGTCTTCAGCCGACTTCGCGATGGCGGTGATGATGGACAGGGCGCTCTGGCCGTAGAGGTAATCGATCACGACATCGATGCCGGAGGCGAAGTGATCCTGCAGGGTTTGTTCGAGGTCGTTCGAGCCACGCGGGTTGTGTGGGCCGAGATCGAAGGGGACGAGCACATCGGCACCCAGCGCGCGGATTTCCTCGAGCTCGGACGCGTTGCGGGCTGTGGCAATGACCTTGCCCGCGCCCAGATTTTTGGCGACCTGGACGGCGATGCGGCCGGCGGTGCCGGTCGCCCCGTTGACCAGAACGGTTTCGCCTGGTTGGAGCTTCGCGCGCTCGACCAGGGCAGCCCAGGCCGACATGCCGGGATTGGCGAGGGCGGCGGCGGTAACGCTGTCGAGCTCACCGGGCACCTCGACGCAACGGTCAAGCGGCACGGGACAGCGTTCCGCCAGTGCGCCGAATGGGGCTAGCGGCAGTACGAAATAGAGCCTGCGTCCATCGGCGGTGGTGCCCACGCCATCGACTCCGGCCACGGCAGGGAAGGTACCGTCGGAGCTGTAATGTGCGCCTGTGGAGCGAGCTTTGCTGAGATGGCTGAGGGCGGACGCCTCGACGTTCACGACGACCTCGCCGTCACGCGCCACGGGTTCCTGGAAGTCGCCGTACACCGGGGTGGCGCCGGGTGCTGTGACAATCGCTGCTTTCATGAACTCGTTTCCTGGACTGCCTCGTTGCGGTGGTGTTGTCAGGCGACTTACTCGAAGCGGAGGTTGACGCTGCCGACCGTGGAGAAGGTGACGTCGACGACGGAGGTCTTGTCGGCGAGGGTGTTGCCGGTCCAGGAGCCGGTGGTGATCCACTGACCGGCGCGGAGGCCGCCGGTGCGCGCGGCGCCTTCGTTGGCGAGGAAAGGAAGCAGACGGAGGAGGTCGCCGGAGGTGTTGGAGCCGGTGCGCTCGACGCGCACAATGCCGTCGACGGCGAGCGAGACGTGCTCGGTGGAGAAATCTACAGCTCGCCAGTTGGGGAAGGCGGGCCCGTAGACGAAGCCGCCGTGCGTCTGGAGATCGGCCAAGGAGGCATTGCGCGTTGCCGCGGCGGGATCAATGAAGGCTGTCTCAAGGACTTCGATGGCGGGGTGGCAGGAAGCCATCGCGGCTAAGACTTCCTCGCGCGTGTAGGGCTGGCCAGGACGCGGGGGGAGGTCTTGGCCGACGAGGAAGGCGATCTCGGCTTCGAGGCCGCGGAAGGACCAGCGCGGGCCACTGAGGGTGCTGCCGGAAGGCGCTATCCAGTCCGCAGGCATGGGGGCGTACATGGGCGTGGCTTCGGGGTCGGGCGCGCCGATCTTCCAGCCGCCTATGGCGCCGTAGCTGAAGGCGAGGCGGTCGTGGACAAAGTAGACCTCGTCGAGATCGGCCGGGCGGAGGGCCTCCGGGAGATCGGAGAGGCGCTTGCCGGTGCGGCGGGCGTCGAGCAGGAGGTCGGCGGCCTGGAGGAGTTCTGCTTCGCGGGTTCCGGTCATGGGGTCCTTCGAGAGAGTTTGTGGCGATGTGGGCTAGAAGCTTTGACGCGATGTGCGCCAAGGAGCGCCAAGTTGCGCCATGCTCGTTCTCCGTACCAGAAGGGAACGAGCTTAGAGCTTTGAGCAGGTCGAGCTCAGAGCTAGGTGGTGCGTGGTGTTTGCGCGGTCAGCCAGGAGATTGCGTTGGCGAGGAAGCGCTGCTGAAGGACGGGGTGGAAGTCCGGGCAGCGGTGGAAGACGATGCGACCCTTGCCGAGGCGGCAGGTGAAGGTGCCTGCGCCGATCTGGCGGTCATGGTCGCGGGAGTAGGCGGTGATGATCTCGACGCCAGGACCGTCGACGAGAAGGCCGTTGGACTGCCGGCCTTTTGCTTGGTAGAAGAGGCCCATGGCCTGGTCGGCAGGCATGCCGGCGTAGAGCGGGTGCTCGCGGACGAAGTACCAGTTGCCCATCCAGGGCGCGCGGAAATCGCCCACTTGGCCGGCGTAGGTGAAGGCTCCTGCGGCTGCGAGTTGTTTGGCGACGCCGTCGGCCAGAGTGTCGGTTTGGGCGAGGATGAGGAGCGGTGTGCCGGCGCGGACGGCGTCGAGTACGGCGGGGTCGATGTGGCCTTCGCGGGTGATGACGGCGCTCTCGCCGGGCTCGGGCACGTGGCCGGGCTTCATCGCGGGCATGGACTCCCCGGTGGTTTCACCGGTGTCTTTATCGGCGGCGGTCTGGGCGGTGAGGCCGGACGTGACGAGGACGCTGGTGGTCCCGCGCTGTCTGCCGCCGTTCCAATCCGCCGCGCTGTAGAGAGCACCGAGACTTCCAAGCTGCTGGCGAGCGGCCGCAGTGATGCCGGACGTGCGGACCTGGAAAGGCATGCCCGCCACATCGTTGAAGGCTCCCTGCACCACCCAAATTTCTTTAGTCTGAGTCGCAGGCGGCGCGGATGAGATGGAGAACTTGAAGCGGTAGAGGCCTTCTTCGCTGAGCGGCGGCGTGGTGAAGGCTTCCTTCAGCAAGTAGCTGAACTGGTCGGGCGTTTGGGTGGGGGCTGGGAGCGTGGTGAGGGTTTGCAGCTTGCCGCTGGGCGTGACCATGCTGAAGGTTAGAGTGCCGGTGGCCGGGTGGCTGGTGTCGTTGGCCAAGTAGAGGTCGAACGTGGCGGGCTTGCCGCGTTCGATGACGAAGGTGCGCTGCTTGGCGATGGGCCGGATGGGCAGCAGGGAGCCGGCGATGATCTTCGGGTCGGCCTTGGGGTTGCGGAGGTTGTCGACGATGCCGGAGTGGTTCTCGATGGCGGTGGACTCCCAGCCGGAAATGCACGCGAAGTCGAGTTCGTCGGAGATGCGGGCGTTCTCCATGTAGTTCTGCCAGGAGTCGAAGCAGGTGCGGCCGAGCGCGGTGAAGAGCTGCTCGGCAGAGGGGAAGGCCTTGCGGAAGCCGTACCTAGTGAGGAAGCGGTCATAGGAGGCGAGGACCTGCTTGTGGTTCTCGAGATCGTAGGAGGCGGGCTGGACGCCGCCGTAGCGCTTGTAGACGCCTTCGATCTGGTGGACCATGAGGGCGTGGTTGTCGGGGCGGGCGCAGCCTTCCATCTCGCCGTACTCGGTAAGGATGGCTTTATACGGGGCCTTGTAGGTGAACTTGGCAGGGGACTGGTAGAACTCGTCATACCACTGGTCTCCGGCGCCCTGGTGGTTGTTCCAGAAGTCACCGTACTTGGTTTCGTCGCTGCGGTGGAGCTTGCCTTCCTTCAGCTCGTTGTCCCAGGGCTCGTACCAGGCCTGGGCGGCGCCGCGCTCCTCGAAGCCGTCGTTGAGCTCGACGATGCGGCTGGGGTCCTCGTCGTGCATGGCCTTGAGGACGGCGAGGGTGGCTGGGTTCTTGAGGTCGGCGCCGAGCTCGTTCTGGAGCGAGTAGATGATGACCGACGGATGCGAGCGGAACGCCTTGACCATCTCCACGCACTTGACGAAGGTGAAGCGCTGGGCGAACTTGTCGGCTTCAGTGGTGGGCTTCTCCATGACGATGCCGGCGGCGTTGGCCTGCACATTCGAAGGCAAGCGCCCTATCGCAAGCTTGCCGCCGCCGGGCTCCATGTAGCGGAGGACGCCGAGGCGGTCGTGCCAGCGGAGGACTTCTTCCTTGGCGAGGTTGCGGTGGAAGTTGAGGCAGTTGAGGCCAAGTGCCTGAGCGGAGCGAACTTCCTTCTCGGCGAGCTCGGGGACGGGGAAGAGGCCGTTGAGTCCCCAGAAGCCCCAGGAGATGGAGCTGTAGAGCCGGATGCGCTTGCCGTTGAGGCGGAAGGTGGCGTTCGCGTCGGAGTTGATGGCGCCGAGGTCGGTGGGGGCGAAGGCGCGAAAGCCGAAGGCGATGGTGCGAGTGTCGTTTCGACCATTCTGGCGGTGGTTTTCCGCCGTGACCTTGAAGTGGTAAAGGCGTGGCGCGGCGATGTCCCACAACTCAGCCCCGCTGAACGTGATCTCGCTCGTTTGATGAGAGACGGCAGATCCTGAAGGACCCGGTCCTGTAGAGTGACCCTGTCCGCCCTGCTGCACAATGTCGTAGTTGGTGCTCTTGAAGGTCGGCTTTCCCTCGGAATCGAGCGTTGGCAGCCAACCGCCTAAAGTCTTTC
>CAXSHQ010000337.1:0-5134 GCA_964236875.1 uncultured Acidobacteriaceae bacterium
CACCCAGGCACTATCTTTATGAACGTGCTGTGGACGATCTTCAACGTGATCATCCTGGGCGTGGCGACGGCGGTGGCGTGGGAAAGCCAGCAGCGCCGCTCCACGGTGCGTGTGCCCATGGCGGTACCGGTGGGTGTGGTGCTGCCGGACGGCACCGCGGCGCAGGGCATCACGTCTGACCTTTCGTCAGGCGGCGCCATGCTGCAGCTCGATGAGGAAGTATCGGTGCCACTGGGTGAGCCGGTGAAGCTGGTGTTTCCAGTACTGGACGGCGATGCGACGTTGCCGGCCACGGTGGTTGGCGGTGATGGATTTACGCTACGGGCCCAGTTCGATCCCCTGACGATTCAGGAAGAAGAGGCGTTGACGATGGTGCTCTATTCGCGTGCAGATACATGGTTGGGTTGGGGCGAGAGCCGCGAGGTGGATCGGCCGCTGCTCAGCATGTGGCGCATTAACCAGCTGGCGGTGGTCGGCTTGCGGCGGACGTTGCGCGGATTGCGGCCCCGCCGCAGCGGCCCGAAGGGCCGGTTGGCCACCAATGCAGCGCCGTTGCTGGTGTTAGCCGCGGTACTGGGCGGAAGCGCTGCAGTGACGCCGCGCGCCCAGGCACAGCCGACGGCCACGATGCTGCGCAGCGGGCAACCGGCGAATCCGGGTGCGGCGCCGACGGGAACGCAGACGGCGTTCGGCGGCGTGGTGACGGGAAGCGGCGGCGTGGACGCGGCGCGCATGGCGCGGCCGGTTGCGCCGGGCACGTTCGACAACATGTTCCAGCTGCGGGATGTGAACGTGCCGGACACGATCGTGCTGCGCGGCGTGGACACGTATCACTCGGTGTACTTCTCGCTGCCGCAAACGCAGAACGTGAAGATGGCGACGCTGAAGCTGTACTTCCACTTCTCGCCGGGACTGATCCCGGAGCTGAGCCATCTGAAGGTGAGCCTGAACGGCAACCTGTTCGCCACGATCCCAGTGACGCATCCGCCGACCGTGGTGGTGACCGAGGAGCATGACCTGACACCGGAGCAGAAGCTCCAGCAGCAGGCCGCGGGTGGGATGTCGAACGCGCAGCAGAGCCCGCTGCTTTCGGCCACGCTGGCCATGCCGGCGGAGATGCTGGTGCACCACAACGAGCTGACGTTCGAGTTCATCGGGCACTACACCTACAAGTGCGAGGATCCCTCGCATTCGACGCTGTGGGCACACGTGGACAACACGTCCACGGTGGAGCTGGCGGGCAACCTGCTGCCGCTGCAAAACGATTTGAAGCTGCTGCCCCTGCCGTTCTATGACGAGGAAGTGAACCTGCATCCGGCGGTGCCGATCATGTTCACGTCGCAGCCTTCGCCCAAGGCGCTGCAGGCGGCGGGCGTGGTGGCCTCGTGGTTCGGCATCCTTTCGGACTATCGGCCGGTACACTTTCCGGTTTCGATGGGAACGATCCCGCAGGGAAACGCGGTGATCATCGCGGAGAACCCAGCCTCGCTGCCGGCGGGGCTAGCGGTAAGCGGCTCCGG
Source organism: uncultured Acidobacteriaceae bacterium (assembly GCA_964236875.1). Lineage (GTDB taxonomy): Bacteria > Acidobacteriota > Terriglobia > Terriglobales > Acidobacteriaceae > Granulicella. The sequence continues at coordinate 1,521 of CAXSHQ010000337.1, forward strand.
GCCGCAGATCGCGATGAAGACCAACCCGTCCGACCCGTACAGCAAGGTGCTGATTGTGACGGGCGACAACCCGGACCAGCTGCTGGAAGCCGCGCAGGTGCTGTCGCTGCAGTTTGCCCATCTTTCGGGTGAGTCGCAGCAGGTTCGTTTGACAGAAAAGCCGAAGCGGCGGGAACCGGACGATGCGCCACGCTGGCTGAGCACCGACCACGTGACGCACCTGGGGGACATCACCGGCACGGGAGACCTGCAGGGCGACGGGACGGTGCCGATCGGTATCTACTCACGCCTTCCCCCGGATCTGTACTACGGGGCAAAGCAGAACCTGGCGTTCAAGATGAACTACCGGTACAACGGCTTCCCGCTGGCGAACGAGAGCTCGCTGCAGGTGTATATGAACGGCGCGTATGTAAGCTCGACGCCGATGCCGCACACGGACAAGGCGTCGGCCGACCTGTCGACGATCGTGCCGGTGCCGGTGGTGGATATGCGGCCGTTCTCGAACTCGATGATGCTGCGGTTCATCTTCCAGATCGCAAAGAAGGGATACTGCCAGGATACGGCGCCGTTGAACCTGCAAGGAGCGGTCCGGAAAGACTCCTATCTGGACTTGCGCGGGATTCCGCACTGGGCGCGGCTGCCGGACCTGGAGATCTTCGCCAATGCAGGCTATCCGTTTACGCGGCGCGCGGACCTTTCCGATAGCGCAGTGGTGCTGCCGGATACGCCCAGCGCGAACGAGATCGGGCTGTTTCTGGCCTATATGGGACATTTCGGCGCGCAGACGGGCTACCCGGTGCTGGACGTCACAGTGACCAACGCGAGCGGCATGAAGGCGCGCGACAAGGATTACCTGATCCTGGGCACTGTCAGCGACTCGCAGGCGGCGATCGACAAGATCAAAGACCGTCTGCCGGTGCAGCTCTCCGACACAGGCTTGAAGATCGAGGACACGCAGGGCTTCTTCCGGCCGCGCTCGCATGAGTGGTGGACGGTGCGGAGCTCGGACCGCCCGGACAGCGGAAAGCTGGAGCTGGCGAACGGCCATCCGGATGCGCTGATCGAGGGCCTGGAGTGGCCGGGCAGCTCGGACAAGTCCGTGGTGCTGGTGGCGCTGGATAACGAGCAAGATTTCCCGTCGTTCGAGCGTACGTTCTTCGATCCGAATGTGGCGCAGTCTTCGGATGTGTCGCAGACGGTGAGCGTGTTCAACGGTACGCGGTTTGTGAGCTACCAGGTTGGCGACAAGGTGTACCACGTCGGCACGCTGAACTGGTTCATCCGGATTGGGCTGATCTTCTCGCAATACCCGTGGCTGATCGTGATTGCGGCAGCGCTGTTCTGCTTCCTGATGGCGGCGCTGCTGCGGGCGCTGTTGCGGCGGCATGCGCGGCGGCGGTTGCAGCCGGTGGACTAGACGGGAGTCGGGTCCATGTGTAAATACAGGCAGTCGGAGCGGCCGTCGAGGAGACGGCCGCTTCGCGTTGTGCGGCGTGTGGTTCGGCGTCTAGCTCGGCGATGGGGAGCGACCGTGCTGCTGCTGGCGCTCGCCGTGCAGGGGACGGGGTGCAAGGCCGACCCGTGGCCGCTGTGGGAGAGCTATACAGCGAAGTTCCTGGATGCGCAGGGCCGGGTGATCGACCACGACGCCAGCGACGCGACCACGACCGAAGGCCAAGCGTATGCGATGTTTTTCGCACTGGTGACGAATGACCGGAACCGCTTTCAAAAGCTGCTGAGCTGGACGGAAACAAACATGGCGGGCGGCGACCTGACGCTGCGGCTGCCGGCGTGGAGCTGGGGCAAGGCGCCCGACGGCAGCTGGCGGGTGCTCGATCCGCACTCGGCGGCGGATGCCGACCTTTGGATGGCGTACACGCTTTGCGAGGCGGGGAGGCTCTGGCGTGTGGACCGATACGCGAAGCTGGGTGAGGTGCTGGCGACCCGCGTAGGCCAGCAGGAACTGGTACTGGTGCCGGGGCTGGGGACGACGTTGCTCCCCGGGTCGGAGGGTTTCCACCCGCAGCCCGGGACTTGGTACCTGAACCCGAGCTATCTGCCTCCGATGGTGATCGAGTACTTTGCGCGCCGGCAGCCGCAGACGCCCTGGAAGGAAGTGCTGACCAGCCTGCCGGAGATGGTGGCGACCGACGGCGGATTCCCGATGGACTGGATGACAGCGGCGGACGGCGCGCTCAAACCTTCTGCGACCCCGGCTGCGGCCCAAGAGGGAAGCAAGGATGCGACGCCGCTGGGCAGCTATGACGCCATCCGGGTCTACCTGTGGATGGGGCTGGCGGACGGGAAGACGCCGGGTGTGCGCGAGTCGCTGGAGCGGATGCGGGGGATGGCGCTGTACCTGAGCGGGCATGTGACCCCTCCGCTGAGCGTGGCCCCGAGCGGCAAGGTCGTGAGCGCGGAAGCCCCGCCGGGGTTTTCGGCGGCAGTGATCCCTTATCTTCACGCACTCGACCTGAAGGTGCTCGAGAAAGCGCAGGCGAACCGGCTGCAGGCGACGCGAGATGCCAACAGCGGCCTGTACGGGCAGGGAGGCAGCTACTACGACCAGAATCTGGCTTTGTTTGCTACAGGATGGGCGGAGGGCCGCTTCCGGTTCGAGACGGATGGACGTCTGCATCTGCGCTCGAAGTAGGAATCCCTGTGGAAAACCCGCGTGAAACCCTGGTTTGTGCATAGAAATCCACAACTTACCCGGAAACTTCCTAAAAAACCGAACAGCCGTGGGATAAAGGGAGCTACTCTCTAGGGAAACCGCTGGTGACTGGTTTGGTTCCGCTGGTGATTTCCTCCGGTATCTCCTTAGGCGGCGAAGAGACACGATGACGAGAAGTTCGTTGAGTCGAGTTTGGGCCGTCGGCCTGCTGCTGAGCTTCTATGGCAGCATACCCCCTTCACTACTGGCTGCCGCGCAGACCGAACAAACAGCCGAAGCGCAGCTGCTGGACAAAGCCCATGGCCTGGAGATGCACCGCCGCCTAGATTTGGCCAGGCAGGTGTGGCAGCAGGTGCTGAACGGCAACCCGAACCAGCCGGAAGCGCTGGCGGGGATGGCGCGCGCGAACAAGGCGGAGGGGCATCCGCAAGAGGCGCAGGAGTACCTGACACGCCTGAAGACGGTGAACCCGAACGACCCCAACATCGAACGCATTGAGCGGATGGGCACGGGACAAGACGACTCCGGCAAGCTGCAGGAAGCCGGACGGCTGGCGCAAGCGGGGCAGTATGCGCGGGCGATGGTGCTGCTGCGCGAGGTGTACGGGACCAATCCTCCCCCGGGTGATGCGGCGCTTTCGTACTACCAGACCGAAGCGGCGACCGAAGACGGCAAGCCGCATGCGATCGCTGGTCTGCGCGGCATGATCGACAAGTATCCGCAGGATTCGCGTTACCAGGTGGCGCTGGGCAAAATCCTGACCTACAACCCGCGCACCCGCGCGGAAGGCCGCAAGCTGCTGGAGCGGCACCCGTACGATCCGGAAGCGCAGCAGGCGCTGCGGCAGGAGGTCACGACGCGGCACGTCCGCGTCGGACTGATCGAGCCGGGCGCCACCGCGACGGAGCTGCGCGACCACCTCCGCGAGGAGCAGCGCAAG
>CAXSHQ010000338.1:0-5124 GCA_964236875.1 uncultured Acidobacteriaceae bacterium
CGGCGTCGGCAGCTTCGTTGGCAAGCATGACGACGGTGCGCAGCACGGCCATGCCGGGCAAATCGGCCAACGGCGACACGGCGTATCCGGCTGCACTGAGAAGCGCGGTGGCCTGCGCGAAGGCTGCGGGAGAGGCTTGCGCGGCGGCGGTCAGGGCGAGGCGCTTGGCAATGCTGTAGTCCAGGGCGAGATCGAGCAGCACGGTGTTTGGCTCGCTGTTCGCCACGGCGCGTGCGGTGGCGGTGCGGCCGTCGCTCGCGTACAGCACGCCGCTCTTCATCGTGGCGATGCGGCCATCTGGGTGTGCCTCCGCGCGTTCGACTTTCACACCAGACGAGGAGAGCTTCTTCGCGAGTGCGTTCGTCAACGCGGCCGATCCATGCAGCTGCACCTGGGCAGGTGCGGTGCCCGCGGACGCTGTAAGTGGATGCGGGGGTGTGATGCCTTCGCCATAGCGGTAGAAGCCACGGCCAGTTTTGCGGCCGAGGAAGCCGGCTTCCACGAGCTCCAACTGGAGCAGCGAAGGCGTGAAGCGGGGGTCGCCGTAGAAGGCGTCGAAGACCGAGCGTGTGACGGCGTAGTTTACGTCGTGACCGATGGGATCCATGAGTTCGAAGGGACCCATGCGGAAACCGCCTGCGTCGCGCAGCAGAGCGTCGAGCGTGGCGGGGTCGGCTCCACCTTCGTTCAACACGCGCAGGGCCTCCGCGTAGAAGGGCCGCGCCACGCGGTTGACGATGAAGCCAGGCGTGGAGCGTGCATATGCCGGTACCTTACCCCAAGCGGCAGCGGTGGCGTGCAGGGTGGCGGCGGTGGAGTCCGCAGTGGCGGCGCCGGAGATGATCTCCACCAGAGGCATCAGCGGCGCGGGGTTGAAGAAGTGCATGCCGGCCAGCCGCTCTGGGTGTTGCAAGGCAGAGCCGATGGCTGTGATGGAGATGGAGGAGGTGTTCGTCGCCAGAAGCGCGGCGCTCTGCAGGACCGACTCCAGGTCGCGGAAGAGACCGCGCTTCGCCTCCAGGTTTTCGACGATTGCTTCGACCACAAGGCCGCAGCCGGCGAGCTCGTTGAGAGTTGTGACGGGTGTGAGGCGCGCGTGCGCCTGGGCCGCGGCTTCGGTGGAGAGACGTCCCTTGGCGGCGAGCTTGCCCAGTGTGGCGGCGATGCTTTCCGTTGCTGCCTGGGCGGCGTTTACGCGAGTGTCGTAGAGCCGCACCGGGTGACCCGCCACGGCGGCCACCTGCGCGATGCCTGCACCCATGGCTCCCGCGCCTACGACGCCGACGGTGATGCTTGCCGTCAGGGGCTCGGCGGTGGCGGTGTTCGTTTGTGCGCTATCGGCCATGGAACACCGGGGCCCGCTTGCCGAGGAAGGCTTCGACGCCTTCGCGGTAGTCCGCACTGAAGCCGAGTTGACGCATGCCGTCGCGCTCCAGCATGAGCTGCTGCTCGAGCGTGGAAGCGGCACTCGCATAGAGGGCCTGCTTGGTGCGCGCGAGGCCCAGGGTGGGCGTGCCGGCCAAGTGCTGGACCAACTTTTCGGTTTCGGCCTCGAACGATTCATCTTCGAAGCACTTCCAGATCAAGCCCCACTGAGCGGCCTGCTCGGCTCCCAGCTTGTCGCCCAACAGCGCGAGACCCATGGCCCGCGCATTGCCGACGAGCCGCGGCAGGAAGTAGGTGCCGCCGGTGTCCGGGATAAGGCCGAGCCGTGCGAAGGACTGGATGAAGCTGGCCGATTTCTTCGCGATCACGAGATCGCAACCCAGCGCGAGGTTGACGCCGGCGCCGGCCGCGACGCCGTTAACCGCACACACCACAGGCATGGGCAGGGCACGCAACGCGAGCACCAGCGGGGCATAATACTTTTCGATGGAGGCGCCCAGATCGACCGGCTCCGCACCGGGTGCGACGGCCCGGTCGCCGAGATCCTGGCCTGCGCAGAAGCCGCGTCCGGCTCCGGTGAGCAACAGAACGCGAACACCGGGCTCCGTACCCGTGCGCGCCACAGCTTCGCGGACTTCCTCGTGCATCGCGGTGTTGAAGCTATTGAGCTTGTCGGGGCGGTTGAAGACCAGGCGGGCGATGCCGCCGGCGATTTCGAACAGGATGTTCTCGTATCTTGTCGGCGCAGCACTCATGCGGCTACCTCGGCTTCCTCATGGGCGCGCTCTTCGGCGGCCTGCACGGCCACGTCTTTCATCGGCTTCTTCTGCACAATGGTGAGAACGTCGTACTGCGCAATGAGCTTGTCGTCCTGGTTGGTGACGGCGGCATCCCAGCGGACCTCACCGTAGTTCTCGGTTTCGCGCGGGCTCTTTTGCTTGCAGGTGAGGATGACCTTGAGCGAATCTCCGGGGAAGACGGGCGTGAGGAAGCGCAGGTTGTCCACGCCATAGTTCGCGAGCACGGGACCTGGGGCAGGGTCGACGAACAGGCCTGCGGCGATGGAGACGATGAAGTAGCCGTGCGCGACGCGGCCGCCGAAAAACGGGTTGGCCCTGGCCGCGGCTTCGTCCATGTGCGCATAGAACATGTCGCCGGTGAAATGGGCGAAGTGCTCGATGTCTTCGAGCGTCACGGTACGCGCGGCGGACACGACGCAGTCACCCAGATCAAGCTCCTCCAGATACTTGCGGAAGGGATGGACGTCGTTGTGGCGATCCGCGCCGGTGATCCAACGCTGCCCGATGCGGGTGAGGGTTTCAGGGGAGCCCTGCAGCGCGGTGCGCTGAAGGTAGTGCATGACGCCGCGAATGCCCCCCATTTCCTCGCCCCCCCCGGCGCGTCCAGGTCCGCCGTGCACCAATGCGGGCAGCGGGGAGCCGTGGCCGGTGGACTCTTTTGCGCAGTCGCGGTTCACAAGCAGCAGGCGGCCATGATACGCGGCTATGTTGAGGACCAACTCGCGCGCGAAGTCGTTGTCATAGGTGAAGACCGAGCCGACGAGACTGCCTTCGCCGAGCTTGACAAGCTCGATGGCGTCCTCAATCGAATCGTAGGGCATGAGCGTGGCGACGGGCCCGAAGGCCTCCACGCTGTGCGCTTGGGCGTGGTGCTTGGGGTCAGGGCTGTGCAGCAGCATGGGCCCGAGGAAGGCTCCGGCGACGATGTCGGCGCCCTTCACATCAAAGGTGTTGGGGTCGCCGAAGACGAGCTCCGCACCGCTCGAGCGCAGCTCCTGCACGCGCTCGCGGACTTCGTCGCGCTGACCCAGGCTGGCGAGCGCGCCCATGGTCACGCCCTCCACGGCAGGGTCGCCGAGCACGACCTTCGAGAGCCGTTTGCCGATGGCTTCGATCAGCGCCGGCACCAGCGCCTTGGGCGCGAAGGCACGTCGGATGGCAGTGCACTTCTGACCGGCCTTGGTGGTCATCTCGCGAGTGACTTCCTTGACGAACAGATCGAACTCCGGCTGCTCGGGTGTGGCGTCGGGACCTAGCAGCGAGAAGTTCAGCGAGTCCGCTTCCATGGTGAAGCGAACCGAGTTGCGCTGGATGGCCGGAAGCTGGCGCAGCTTGCGGCCCGTTGACGCGGAGCCGGTGAAGGTGACCGCGTCCTGCGATTCCAGATGTTCAAGCAGGTCGCCGGTACTGCCGCAGATGAGTTGCAGCGAGCCTTCCGGGAAGATGCCCGAGGCGACGATGTCGCGGAACATGCGCTCGGTGAGAAAGGCGGTCTGGCTGGCGGGCTTGACGATGGCGGGTACGCCCGCGAGCAGCGTCACGGATATCTTCTCCAGCATGCCCCAGCAAGGAAAGTTGTAGGCATTGATGTGCACCGCGACACCCTGCAGCGGCGTGCAAATGTGCTGGCCGACGAAGGTGCCGTTCTTGCTCAGCACCTCGGGCGCGCCATCCACCAGGAAGGTCTGGTTGGGGAGCTCTTTGCGCCCCTTGCTGGAGTAGGCGAAGAGCGTCATGATGCCACCCTCGATGTCGATCCAGGAGTCGCTACGCGTGGCGCCCGTGGCCAGCGAAACGGCGTAGTACTCCTCTTTGCGCTCCATCAAATATTGTGCGAGCGCTTTGAGGCGCAGGGCGCGGTCGTGAAACGTCAGCCTGCGCAGCGCGGGGCTGCCTACCTGGCGGCCGTGGCGCAGCATGGCGGCGAAGTCCACACCCTTGCTGGAGACGGTGCAGACAGGCTGCCCGTTGACGGCGTTGCGAATCGTGTCGCCGCCCTGTCCGCCGACCCATTGCCCGTAGGCGTAGCTTTCAAGTTGCATATCGCTCCCTTGTGTTCGGAACTGCTTCGTGGTGGCTTACCGGTTGCGGAACTCCGGCTTGCGCTTGTCGAGAAAGGCTTGCATGCCTTCGCGGCGGTCTTCCAGTGAAAAGGTGGCTTCAAAGAGACGCGCTTCGGCGCGCAGGCCTTCAGCAAGCGAGGCTTCTTCGGCGCTGTTCACGGCTTCACGCGCCAGGCGCACAGCCGGCGCGGAAAGCTCGGCGATCTGCGCGGCTACCTTGAGGGCCTCGTCAAGAAGTTCGGCCACGGGCACCACGCGCGCGACCAGGCCGGCGCGCTCGGCTTCTTCTGCGTTCATGGTTCGGCCGGTGAGCACCATTTCCATGGCCTTGTTCTTGCCGATGAGACGGGTGAGCCGCTGTGTTCCGCCAGAGCCGGGAATCGTGGCGAGCTTGATCTCCGGCTGGCCGAAGCGCGCAGTATCGGCGGCGAGGATAAAGTCGCACATCATGGCCAGCTCGCAGCCCGCGCCCAGCGCGAAACCGGCGACCGCGGCGATGACCGGCTTGCGGCCGCGGGCGAGTTGCTCCCACGCGCCGCGCAACTGCGTGGAGGTGGTGACGTCCATGTAGCTCCACGTGCTCAGCGTCTTTACGTCGGCCCCCGCGGCGAACGCCTTCTCATTGCCGGTGATGACGAGCGCGCCGATGCTGTCGTCGCCTTCGAATTCGACCAGTGCCTGCCGCAACTCCTCGCGCAAGGGCAGCGAGAGCGCGTTCAGCGCGTCCGGCCGGTTGAGGCGGATGAGCCCTACCTTGCCGTGGCGCTCGAGTTGTAGCAGTTCATAGCTCATGGGATGTCTAAAGGGGCCGCTAGCTGTCCTGGTCGAAGTCGAGCACTAACTCGCCCGGGAGCGGCTAGCTTTGGCAGGTGACG
>CAXSHQ010000339.1:0-5062 GCA_964236875.1 uncultured Acidobacteriaceae bacterium
GCCGCCGACTTCGCCACCGCCGCTTCCCGCATCGCCATCGCGCGGCGGATCGCCGTATCGCGCTCCGCTTCGGCCGCGGCAATCTCCGCGTCACGCCGGATGCGTGCCACATCCGGCCGCCCCATGTTGGTGATGTATTCGTTCTTGTCGCGCACCTCGCGAATCGTGAAGCTCACCACTTCCAGCCCCATCTTGCTCAGGTCTTCCGCGCAGGTGGCGCGCATCCGCTCGCCCACCATCTCCGGCTCCTTCACAATCTGCTCGACCGTCAACTGCCCGATGATCCCGCGCAGATGCCCTTCCATCACCAGCCGGATCAACCCTTCGCGCTCCGCCGGCGACTTCGACAGGAACTGCTCCGCCGAGGTCATGATGCTCTCGTTATCCGAGCGCACCTTGATCTGCGCCACCGCTTCCACCGTGACGGCCACACCCTGCTTCGTATAAAGGTCCTGCTGCGGCGCCACGTCGAAGCTCATCAGCTCCAGCGTCAGCAGCTTCGCATGCTCCACCACCGGCAGAATGAACGCGCCATGGCCCTTGATCACCTTCGGCCCGCGCGCACCATAGCGGATCAGCGCTTCATTGGGGCCGGCTTTGCGAAACATCCTCGCCATCGTGCCCATCAGCACAAGAATCAGCAGGACCATCAGCCCGCCGAAAACTACATATTGGTTCGACATCGTCGTCTCTTTCGTTCCCATCTACCGCGGCCACTACCCGCCGCCAGGTCAACTGAAGTTCAACGTTCAACGTTGTAAGTTCCTCACGAGGTGCGCAGCCAGCACGAATCGCCTCTCACGTACAACTTGGAACATACAACTTACAACGAAGCTTCACTTCCTACTTCCCACTTCCTGGCTTTCCGGCCTCTCATCATCCCCCATCAACCCTCCTGCAAACTCCTCCCAGCGCCGCACATAGGCCACGCCGCGCGTGTAGTGCATCACCACCACTTCGGATCCCCGCTCGATCTCGCCCGCCCCGTCCGCGCGCACCGCCACACTACGTCGCGCACCGTTCTGCGAGTACAGCATCTCGCCAAGGCCGTCCACGGGGATCGCACCGGACAGCCGCCCGATCACACCGGTCATCTCTGTGTCCGCGGGCTCCAGCGTCTTCTCCAGCGGCATCAGAACCCGCGTCAGAAACCAGAAGATCAACCCGGCCCCTGCCAGCCCGCTCAACGTTGCCAACAGCAGCACCAGCGGCCCCATCAGCACACCCGCATGGTGCAGCAGGTACCCCGTGCCGCCGAACCAGCAGAGAAACGCGCACAGCGTAAACCCGTTCAGCGGAGACATGGACTGCCCCCCGTGCACATGCGTCTTGAAGTGCCCGCCATGGTGACCGCCCAGCTGCCAGTGTCCTAAATGCAGGTGCATAGCACCGCTCAGAAACGCCACCACGCTCAACGCCAGCCCTACCCCGAAACATGTCAGGTAGATCGCATCCCAATTCCAATTCCCCGTCATACTGCCCGCCCCTTCCTGCCCGCGCCATGCGCCAGCACCAACCCTGATCGGACCTCTTTACTCGCAGCGCCCGCTGTTCCCGTCCTGCTTCCTGTTCCCTGCTCCCTGCTCCCTATGCCCTGCTTCTCCGGCCGCAGCAACTCCATCAACCGCCCCGCAAGCTGCGGCGTCTCCAGCACAGCCTCCAGCAGCAGCAGGCATCCGCGCGAATCCTCGTGCTTGGCCACCGCCAGCAGCGCGCGCCTCAACTCCGGGTCCTTACGGAATCGCTCCGCCCCGCCGACCAGCCAACCATCCAGCCTGTCCTCCAACCCGCGCGCATCGCTCATCAACTCCGCGTGGTACCCATCCGGGTCGTCGACCAGGTACCCCGGATGCACCTTGAAGAACTTCGCCAGCAGCAGCCGCGACGTATTGGTAAGGTGCGGCCGCGTCCCGCTCTCGATCTGGCTCAGATAGCTCTGGCTAAGCGGCTCCTCCATCTCTTCCTTGATGGCCCGCACCAACTCGCCCTGCGTCATCGCCCGCCCTAACCCGCGCAGCTCTCCTTCCACTTCCCGGAGATATCGAATCTTGTCGCAAAGCTTCATCGCCTATCCGCTCTCATTACGGATTGCAATAATTATATCGCTATTTGCAATACGCGTCAAGTGCGCTGCAGATTCACAATGTCTCCAGGAGGCAAACGGACATGCTCACACTGCAGGCTTCGTCTGCCAGGCGGTTGGCCGCGCACAAGCGCGATGCGCTTCACCTTTACGGTGTGTACCGCGCCTACATCATCCATGAGGACACCCTCATCAGCCAACGCACCCAGCGTATGCTGCTCGTGCAGGGAACCCTGTTCACCGCCTGGGGCGCCATGTTCGGCAAGGTGTTCGGCGATATCGAGCCAGCGCTGCTCTACCCTGACTGCTGCCAAACGGTCAGTGCGCATACGCTCCTGTATGGCATCTCCCTTGCGGCAATCACCACCACCGGCATCCTGGCCGCCCATCTCTCCCGGGGCGCGCTGCGGGCAGCCGCCGACGCCGTCGACCTTCTTGATAAAAAGTGGCTCGCCACCAACGAACTCTGGAAAAGCGAGGGCCTGCTCACCGCGGAGCAGATGCACCTCCCCGGCCTCCGAGGCGGCGGCGCACGCAAGGTGCACGACAAAGGCCAATTACACATCCTGCTCATGCCGATCTACCTGATGACCCTATGGACGGTCCTGCTCATCGCGTTGATCGTCGTGGCCTGCAAGCTGCGCCACTGCTTCTGAGACGTGCCTGCCCACTACAGCAGCTATATAAAGTAGTTCTCCGTCGGGCACAGTCGTCTCGTATAGCGAGGTGTCATCCTGAGCGCAGCGAAGGATCCCCGCATTCCGCTCGCAGCGGAACGGATGCATCAGGAGTGGGCGCCTACACCTCGAGGAGAACAGCTACAGCTCCGTTCCGACCCGGAAGCAGGGGCTAAGACCATCCTCCCTCAGGTGCAGGTCGACGCCTCTTCGCGCTGAAAGCGCGACCTATAACAGCCCAGGGCGAAGCCCTGGGTTAGCCGCACGGTAAGTTCCGAACGCTGAAGGCGCGACCTATAGATGCAGCCACACCCGCACGAGAACGGCCATCACCAGAGCCCTCCCTAAGCCACCAGCTCATCGGTCGAATTGTGCGCTGCAACGGCATTTCCCGTACCACGTGCTCCTACATCCCGCCGCTCGCTGGCCCGCCGCCCATCTGCGCCATCGTCGTCCGCAGATACTTATGCGGGTTCACCGCATTTCCCCGCACCTGGACCTCATAGTGCAGGTGGTGACCCTGTGTATGTCCTGAGTGGCCCGTGAAGCCGATCACTTGCCCTTTGACTACAGACTCACCCTCAGTCACGTTCCACCCCTGCAGGTGCCCGTACACCGTCACAATGCCGTTGCCGTGATCGATCTCGATCTCGCGGCCATAGCCAGTGCCCATGCCCGCCTTCACGACGCGCCCGCCGGCCGGCGCATGCACCGGCGTCCCATCCGGCGAGCCGATGTCCACCCCTTTATGGAACTCACCGGTCCCCACACCCAGGATCGGGTCCTCACGCTCGCCAAAGCCCGAGGTGATGGCTCCCAGGATCGGCCACATGTCCGGCACATTTTCCCCGTCTGCAATGTCCAGGCTGAGACCGCCCAGCGAGCCCAGCGCCCCGCGCAGCACCCGTCCCGGATCGTCGGTCTGCACCGGAAACTCTCCGCGGTCGCGCAGAGCATAGAACGTATCCAGCGACTTGTAGTAGCTCTCATCCGAAAAACTGGCCGCATCCGTCTTCAGCGGAGCCTTCGCTGTCAGCGCCGCCGCGGAAACCACGCCCGCGCCGCGTCCATGCCGCGTCAGCCGCCCCGCCGTCATCCCGTACAGGGCCGAAATCTCGCTCGCCAGCGATCCCAGGCTGGCCGCCTGCACATCCTTCTCGTGCTCCGTCTTCTCTAGGTGCGCATAATCCGAACGGCTAGCATTCAACTGGTCCCGCAAGCGGTTGATCGTCTCCGCCTTCGCCAGCATGCGCGTATAGGAACCCGCCATTCCCGCGATGGTGAACATGCCCATCACCGCCGCCGCCACAAACACATACACGTAGCGCATCGGGATCGACACACGGTCCACCGTGCCTCGTTCATCCCGCGTGACATATACGATGTAGCGCTTGCGTCTGTTCATTCCGTGCACCGTTCGTTCGCGCTGCCGCACCTGAGCCCGGACTTCGAAAGCAAAAGGAACCTCTCAGGTAGACGGACAGCCGCCGCCGCGTGTTGCACCGGGCACGTGGATTGGTCCACCCGTCCAGCACCTGTCGTCCTTTTCAGGACGCCTTCAGGTGCGACAGCCGAACCGTGACCCCGGTACCTCCTATGTTAACCGCCTGGGCCCACCCAGGCAACCGGTCTATCCTGAACACCGGATGCCTCCGCGCCGCCAGCCCGCGAGTTCCGCTCCGCCCGAGCCCTCCGGCGAGCTGGCGCTCATCGACCGCATCCGCCGCCGGGCCGCACTTCTCCCCACCTCCCCCGAGCTCCAACTCGGCATTGGCGAAGACTGCGCCATTCTCCGCCCGCAACCAGGCGAAGACCTCGTGGTCACCACGGATTTTTGTCTCGAAAACCGCCACTGGACGCGAGCCTGGAATCCGCCCGCTTCCGCCGGTCACCGCACCCTGGCGCGCGGCCTGAGCGACCTCACGGCCATGGGCGCCCGCCCCGTAGCCGCCTTTCTTTCCCTGGCTTTACCCGCCGAAACCGCCCGCGACACCGCGTGGGTTGATGCCTTCCTCGACGGCCTCCTGACCCTCGCCGCGCAGCACCGCATCCCCCTGGCCGGCGGCGACACCTCGCAATCTACCTCCGAGGTCCACGCCGACATCGTCTGCCTCGGCGCAACCCCTCACGGCGCCGCTCTCCGCCGTTCCACAGCCCAACCCGGCGACGCCCTCTACTGCACCGGAACCCTCGGCGGCAGCTTCGCCGAGCGCACCGCCATCGCCGCAGGAAGCGCGCCCAAATCCAGCAAAATCCACCCATTCCTCTACCCGCAGCCCCGCCTGGCAGTCGGCGCCGCCCT
>CAXSHQ010000340.1:0-5043 GCA_964236875.1 uncultured Acidobacteriaceae bacterium
TTCGCGCGGCGGTTGCCCGCAATCCAGCTCACGCGCCAGCGCCGCGCACGCGGCCGCCAGCAGGTTGTAAACATTCACCCGCCCGCTCAGAGGCGAATGAATCTGAACGCTCCCAGCGGGCGTAACAAAGCGAAACCGCGTGTTTCCCAAGCCTAGCCGCAAGTCCTCTGTCCAGTGGTTCGCTCCTGCCTCATTGTCGAGCCCGTATCGAACCACAAACTCCTCGCCCTCATACGAATCGATCATCAAGCCCGCGTACTTCGCGTCTTCATTGATCACCGCGACTCGTGGCGGACCCGCGCCCACACCCGCGAACAGCTTCGCCTTCGCCCGCGCATACGCCTTCATGTCGCCGTGATAATCCAGATGGTCCTGCGTCAGGTTCGTAAAGATCGCCACATCCACCGGCAGTCCCCACACGCGCTCCTGCTCCAGCGCATGCGAGCTCATCTCCATCACTGCCTCCGTGCACCCCGCACGGACGCCCTCGGCGAACAACACCAGCACATCCCGGCTCTCCGGAGTCGTATGTTCACTCGGTCTCACCTGCTCGCCAACGCGCGTCTCCACCGTCCCCAGCAGCACGCTCTTGCGCCCCACACTCGCCAGCATCTGCTCCAGCAGAAACGCCGTCGTGGTCTTCCCATTGGTGCCGGTCACCGCGCTTAGCTTCAACTTGTCCTGAGGCCGCCCAAACACTGCCGAGCTCACCTCGGCCAGCGCCCGCCGCCCATGCTCCACCATGGCAATTGCCAGCTCGGGTTGCCGCGCGCGCAGCTCGCCAAACATCTCCGGCGAATCCGTCACCACCGCCGCAGCGCCTTTCCTCAGCGCCGCATCCACAAAGCGGTTTCCGTCCGTCGACCCGCCGCGCATGGCCACAAACACATCGCCCGCGCTCACCCGCCGCGAGTCATACTGCACCCCACGCACATCCACGATCGGACTGCCCGCGGCCCCAATCACATCCGCGCCGCTGAGCACATCACTCCACCGCATACACGCAATCCTACGAGCAACACAAGCCGATTGCGCTGTTCGAAACAACTCGCTGACTCGCTGACTCGCTATCTTGCGAACCGCACTACCACGCCCGTCCCCACCGGCACCATCGTGCCCGCTACCGGCACCTGCTCCCGCGCCAGCCCGCTGCCCACCGGCCGCACACGCAGTCCCAGGTGCGCCGCACCTTCGATCACCCCGCGTAGCGCCGACCCACGGAAATCCGGCACAGCCACCCGCTTGCCCGCGTCGATCACCACCGCGCCATTGCCGCGCGTCTGCACTGCCGGTTGAATATGCGGCGCCAGCAGCGGCGCGCCTTCCGCCGGCTCCGTCTCGCTGATGACCGAGGTCGTATTCCCGTTCTTGTGGAACGCCGCCATCACCTTCTCCGGCAGCGTCATCCCCGCGCGCTTCTCCGCCAGCCGTTCTGACTGCTGCGCCTGCGCCGCATCCGCCACGCGATTCTGAGCCATCGCCGCCGCAGTTGCCGGCTGCCGTAGCGGGTCATCCGCCGGCAGGCTGTTGATCTGGTCGAACATCGCGCTCAGGTCGCCGCCGCCCTGGTCGGAGACATCTTCCGGCGTCACGTTCTTCGCCAGCTCCGTCATCTGCGCCTTGGTCTTCAACGGCTGGTCATGCGGCACGCCCAGGTACTCAAGAACCTGCTGCGCCAGCGTGCTGAACACAGGCGCCGAAACCGTGCCGCCATAGCCTTCCACCGTTGTCGGCGTATCGATCACCACCGCTACCGAGATCGCCGGATTATTCGCCGGCGCAAAGCCTGCAAAGCTAGCCACCAGCTTGGTATGCGAGTACGTATGGGTCGCCGGGTCGATCTTCTCCGCCGTGCCCGTTTTACCTGCCGAGCTGTAGCCGTTCAGCGCGGCCTTGCTGCCCGTGCCTTCGATCACGATGCCATGCATGATGTCCCGCATCGTCGCCGCCGTGCTTTCCTTGATCACCCGGTGCGATCCATCCGGCAGGTTCGCCGGAAGCTGCATCGTCGGATGGAACGCCAACGGCTGCAGCCGCGCATCGCCTTTCATCTCGTCCGTGGACTGCAGCAGGATATGCGGCGGAATATATGTCCCACCATTGGCAATCGCCGACACCATCGTCACCAGTTGCACCGGCGTCACGCCCACTTCCTGCCCGATCGCCAGCGACAGGATGCTCGTCGCTCCCCACTTCTTCGGCGCCCTCAGCAGCCCGCGCGTCTCGCTGGGCAGCTCGATCCCGCTCCGCTCGCCGAACCCGAAGCCCTTCATGTACTCGTAGAATTTTTCCGAGCCCGTCTTCAGCGCCATCTTCGCCGCGCCCACGTCGCTCGACTTTTCGAGCGCCATCTTCACCGTGATCCGGCCGTAGTGGTCCGCCTTGTCGTCATGCAGCGTGCGGCCATACATCGTCATCGCGCCGCCCTGGCAATCCACAATGTCGGTCGGCTGCACACCCGCCGAATCGATCGCCGCCGAGTACGTCACCAGCTTGAACGTCGAGCCCGGCTCATAGATATCGCTCACCGCCAGATTCGCCAGCACATCCGCATCCATATGGTGCTGGTCGTTCGGATTGAACCGCGGACTCACCGCCAGCGCCAGGATCTGCCCCGTATGCGGGTCCTGCACCACAATCGTCCCGTGCGCCGCCTTCACGCTTTTTACCTGCGCATCCAGAGCCTGCTCGGCCATGTACTGGATGTTCGCGTCGATGCTCAGCACCAGGTTCTCGCCCGGCTGGGGCTGCTGCATGTCGCTGCCCAGCACATGCCGCTTCGCGTCCACGTCCGTGTACACATGCCCCGGCACACCATGCATGTCTTGATCGAACTGCTGCTCCAACCCGCCGAGCCCGTTGTCATCCGTGCCCACGTAGCCCAGCACATGCGCCGCCAGGTCGGCGTTCGGATAGAACCGCTTGAACTCCTTGGTCGTGTAAATCCCCTTGAGGTTCAGCTCCTTCACGCGGGCAGAGGTCTCCGCGTCCAGCTTGCGCGCCACCCACGCAAAGTTGCGCGACGCATTCAGCCGCGCCAGGATCTGCGGCTCCTGCGTAAAGTGGTCCAGAGGATCCGTATGGACGATCTTCGCCAGCAGCGCGGCGTCCATGGCCCTGTTCTCGCCCAACTCGCTCGGCACCGCGAACACGCTGTCCACCGAAACCGTCATCGCCAGCTCGCGCAGGTTGCGGTCATAGAGCACGCCGCGCCGCGGCGCAATCTCAAACCCGCGCTGCTGCTGCCGGGCCGCAATATGCACAAAATCGCCGTGGCGCCAAACCTGCAGCCACCCCAGCCGCAGCCCGACGGCAATGGCCCACAAGCTGAAAAACAGCGTCACCCAGACAAAGCGCACCCTCCGTATCGGTGCGACCAGTGTCTTGCGTGAGGCTGTCTTCATGTCGGGGTTCAGATACCAGGAACTCTGTTCAAGCTTGTTTCATTAAGGGCACGGCTTCAGCCGTGCCGCAAAAGCTGCCAATCAATACGGCTTCAGCCGCTGAGGTATTCCTGTCAGCTTATCGAGAGCTTCTCCTAGAACCTCGCTACCAGAACCTGCTTTGGTTCCACCTTCGCCATCACCGTCCCATCCTGCGACGGCGTTCCATCCGGCCGGACCACCTGCCCCGGCAGCGGCACATCCAGCCCAAGCTGCTTGGCAATCTTGTCGATCCGTCCCGGATCGCTCAGCTGCGCTTCCTGCAGGCGAAGCTGCCGGTTGGTTTCGCGCAACTGCTCCACCTGCAGCTTCTGCGCTTCCACCTTGTAGCCCACCTCGATCGCCGAGAAGTGCTGCCACACGTACACCAGCAACAGGCAGCAGAACACCGTAACGACGCCGGTAAAGATTCGCATCTCGCGCCGGCGGTCCGGATCGTCCGCCGTCACCAGGCGGCTGTTGTCGAGGTGCTTGGTGAAGAACATTTCCGGGGTGGGTCCGCGGCGGCGAGCCCGCTGCTGCTCGAAGAGCTCGCGGTTCCGCTGGTGAACGCTGGCCGCGCGTCCGGCGGTCCGCTTCACCTGCATCTGCTCCATCTCTCCGCCTGCCAGCGCCATCGTTGCCATTTGCTGCCCCCAACCAAACGTCTGTACAACTTTTTTGCTATATGTGGAGAAACCCTGTAGCGGTTTTCCACGTCTATTTACACATGAGTCAACTGGCGGCCCTGCAAAGCACCCGGTAACTCTCTGACCAGCCTCCGGAGTGTTGTAAGCTCCTCAGCTGGAAAACTTTGGCCGCTACGCGGTGGTCCTGAACTGATTCAGCTTCCGGAGCGTCTTCTGCTCCTTAGCCAATCCGGTCAACCTTCCATCTCGTATAGGTACTGAAGCTTGCGGCTCCCGGAGCTTTGTCTGCTCCCTTGCCGCGCCTGTACCCGGCCCTTCCGACGTTGTGGCTTCCGGAGTTTTGTTTGCTCCTTGGCCGCTTGTACTGCCGTACTACCCGGCTTCCGGAGCTTGGTCTGCTCCTTAGCCCGCTTCAAAAACCTGGTGTTCCCCAAACGGATTCCAGGTGCAGGCCTCCGGAGCGAATCCTTCTCCTTGGCCCAGCCTCCGGAGCGATCCCTGCTCCTCGGCGTAAAACATTGGCTTCCGGAGTGTTGTTCGCTCCTTAGCCTTCTCTGACCTCGGCTCCGGAGCGTCTTCTGCTCCTTCGCCACTTCCAAATCTCATCCGTGTAGCTCGTAACTACTCGGTTTGTGGTGTCCGGAGCGATCTCTGCTCCTCTCCACATTCTGTATCCGTGGACGCGGTCTCCGGAGCGAACTCTGCTCCTTGGCCGCGTTCCTTCTTGACCCTTACAGCTTTTGCGCCGCCCGCAGCTTCGCGCTGCGTGACCGTGGGTTCCGGAGCGACTCCTGCTCCTTTGCCACGACCGGCTTCTTCGTCAGAATCTCGTACACTCCAGCCTTCGCACCATCGCGAAAAGCATCCTTTACCAGCCGGTCTTCCAGCGAGTGGAAGCTGATCAGCGTCACCCTGCCTCCCGGCTTCAGCAGGCTCCCCGCGCTTTGGAGCAGCGATCGGATCTGCGTCAG
>CAXSHQ010000341.1:0-4470 GCA_964236875.1 uncultured Acidobacteriaceae bacterium
CGACACCGCAACCGCGCTGCCCCTGCTGACGCGCTACTTCGGCAGCATTCCGGCAACCGGCCCCAAGCCCCTGCCGGTCCTCACCACCGAACCACCCCAGACCGCCGAGCGCGCGGTCACCCTTCACGAAGCCACGCAGCCCTTCTACGTAGAGGGCTACCACCGGCCCAGCTATCTCTCGCCCGATGACAACGTGTACGACGCCATCGCCGACATCTTCTCCAACGACCGCACCTCGCGGCTGTACCGCGCGCTGGTTCGCGACCAGCAGATCGCCGCAGCAGCCGAGGGCTTCACCGGCTTTCCGGGGGTCAAGTACCCCGGCCTGTTCGCCTTCTACGCCGTTCCCAATGAGGCTCACACCAACGACGAGCTCCGCGCTGCCATCCACAAACAGCTGGACATCCTCAAGTCCACCGACGTGACCGACGCCGAGCTCGCGCGTTTCAAAGCCTCCGCGCGCGCCGGCCTCCTCCGCAGCCTGGACGACAACGCCGGCCTCGCCGGCACACTTGCCCTCTACCAAACCCGCTACGGCGACTGGCGGGAGATGTTCCGCGAGCTGGCGAAGATCGATGCGGTCAGCAAAGCCGACATCCGCCGTGTCGCCAACGAGGTTTTCACCCAGGCCAACCGCACCAGCGCCCGCATTGACTTCCAGGCGCCCACTGCCCCACCTGCGCCGGCCGGTCAAGGAGGTGCGCAATGATGTTCTTTCATTTTTCTTGTCACAAAAGTCTGTCATCTCGACCGGAGCGCGCAGCGCGGAGCGGAGAGACCCCTGTATTCCGCTTGCTGCGGCACTCCTTCCTCGTAGCGGCCGCAGCCCTCTTCCTTGGCTCGACCGCCCCTGCCCAATCCCCACAGCAGCCCTGGACCAAAATCCCGATCCCGCCGCTCCACACCTTCCACCCCACTGAGCCCACGCGCGTCGATCTCCAAAACGGCGTCACCGTGTTCCTCCAGGAAGACCGCGAGCTCCCGTTCATCGATGGCTTCATCCGCGTACGCGGCGGCAGCCGAGACGTGCCCGCCGACAAGGTCGGCCTCGTTTCGCTCTACGGCTCTGCCTGGCGAACCTCCGGTACCGCGACGCATCCCGGCGACAAGCTCGACGACCTGCTCGCCGCCGAAGCCGCGCACGTGGAAACCGCCGGCGGACAAGCCGCGACCTCCATCTCCTTCTCCGGCTTCGCGTCGGACTTCGACCAGCTCCTCGGCATCTCTCTCGACCTGCTCCAGCACCCGAGCTTCAAGCAGCCCAAGCTCGATCTCGCCAAGCAGGGCGCGGTGGCGGGCATCCTCCGCCGCAACGACGACCCGCAGGAGGTCGCCGAGCGAGAGGCAGTCCGGATCGCTTACGGCAAGAACAACCCCTACGGCCGACAGGCCGAGCTCGCTACCGTTCGCGCGGTTACGCTCACCGACATCCAGGCCTGGCACGACAAAACCGTGGCCGGAGCCAACCTCATCGTCGGCGTCATCGGCGACTTCGACACCAAGGCGATGGAAGCGAAGCTTCGCGCCGCATTCGGGCCCATCCCGAAGGGGACAGAATTCGCCTCAATCACCATTCCGTTCCACGACCCTGCCCCCGGCGTTTACTTCGCCAACAAGGGCGACGTGAACCAGTCCACCGTGTACATGGTGGGCCTGGGGACCCGCGAGGACAACCCTGACTTCTACGCTCTCAGCGTCATGAACGAAATCTTCTCCGGCGGATTCGGCTCGCGCGTCGTCCAGAACGTCCGCACCAAGCTCGGTCTCGCTTACGACGTCGGCGGCAACTTCGGCGCGGCCTACGATCACCCCGGCCTGTTCGCCGTCTCGCTCGGCACCAAGTCCGCTTCGACGGTACCCGCCGCGAAAGCCACGCTCGACGAAGTCCGGCGCCTACGCACCGACCCGCCCACCGACGACGAGCTCCGCAGCGCCAAGGACCAGCTGCTTAACGGCTTCATCTTCCGCTACGACACACCCGAGAAGGTGCTCAACGAGCAGGTCACGCTGGCCGTCTACGGCTATCCCGCCGACTTCCTCGACCGCTACCGCGCCGGCGTGGAGCGCGTCACCGCCGCCGACATCAGCCGCGTCGCGCAGAAATACATCCAGCCTGACAAGCTCGCCATCGTGGTCGTCGGCAATGGCCCCACCATCGACCCGCCGCTCGCCGGCCTGGGCACGGTCAAAACGCTCGACCTCACGATTCCCGGAGCACCGCGGCAGCCTCCACAGTGAACGCGCGGTGGTACACTCCGGCGCTATGACCTACACCGTGCAGTTCTCCGTCCGCCCAGTTCCCGGCGAGTTCGAGCTTATCTACCGCATCATCGAGGGCTCCCCCGAGGCCGATCGCAATCCGGTCACCCTCATCTATCCAAGCCAGGCGGAGATGGAAGACGATCTCCGCGGCGCGCATCTGCCCCTGCGCCTTGCGCTGGTGGGTACGCATGATCCCATCGAGGTCACCGGCGAGCAGCTCCGCACCCTTTGCCGCGAAGACACGCAGGACTACCGCTAGCATCCTGCAGCTCGCGATAAACTGGCTCCGTGCACAGCCCATCCGCATCTGTGTAAAGAGGCACATCATGGCAAACACAACTGGCAGCGACGGCGCATCCACCCCCAACGGCAGCAGCAGCGGAACGGGCAATAGCCTCCGCCTCAAAACCGGCCTCGCCGAGATGCTCAAGGGCGGCGTCATCATGGACGTCATGTCCGTCGAGCAGGCGCGCATCGCCGAAGAGGCGGGCGCCGTCTCGGTCATGGCGCTGGAGCGCGTTCCCGCCATGATCCGCGCCGAAGGCGGCGTGGCCCGCATGGCCAACCCCAAGCTCATCAAGGAAATCCAGGCCGCCGTCTCCATTCCGGTCATGGCAAAGGTCCGCATCGGCCACTTCGCGGAAGCACAGGTGCTGCAGCAGCTCGGGGTCGACTTCATCGACGAATCCGAGGTGCTCACTCCCGCCGATGAGCAGCACCACATCGACAAGCACGCCTTCACCACGCCCTTCGTCTGCGGTGCCAAGAATCTGGGTGAAGCCCTGCGCCGCGTCGCCGAAGGCGCGGCCATGATCCGGACCAAGGGGGAACCGGGGACGTTATGCACGCCGTGCAGCACATGCGCCACATCACCCGTGAGATCAAGGCGCTCACCGTGTTGGACGACCAGGAGCTCTACCACCAGGCCAAAGTTCTGCAGGCGCCCTACGAGCTCGTCCGCATGGTAGCCAGGGTCGGCAAGCTCCCCGTGCCCAATTTCTCCGCCGGTGGCATTGCCACCCCGGCTGATGCAGCGCTGATGATGCAGCTCGGAGCGGAGACCGTCTTCGTCGGCTCCGGTATCTTTATGAAGTCCGGGGCCGAGCAGCTCGACGTCCGCGACTTCACTGCCGAGCACGCCGAGATCGGCTTTTGCACCAAGGACGAGATCGGCACCCCGCGCAATCCCGAGGACCACGCCGAAGCCGTCAGCAGGGCCAAGGCCATCGTGCTCGCCACCCTGCACTACAACGACCCGAAGATCCTCGCCGAAGCCTCGGAGGCCATCGTCGGCAGCATGAAGGGCTTGGCAGCCGCCGCCATTGAGGCCCAGCACCGCATGCAGGACCGCGGTTGGTAAGCAGCGGCGGCGAGCCCGATCGGCCTCTCCAGACAGTGCCGCGGCTACGCCCGCCTGCTGTCATGCGGATGGATCCGGTTGATTGGTCGCTGCTGTCGGTCTTCATCGTTGGTCTGTTCGTCTTCTCGGTGCAACGCTCTCGCGCTCATCTGCTTTGGTCCGATGAGCTGCTGGGGTTTCGCGTGCTCGCCGCGCCGACATGGAAGGGCACCCTGCGCGGCTGGTACGAGGGCGCTGACGGTGGCGGACTCTTCTACTACGCGTTGGCTCGCCTTTGGACCCGCCTCTTCGGTCTGAGTGCGCTCACGCTGCGCCTGTTCTCCACAACCGGCATGGCTGCCGCTGTCGCCCTTACCTGGGTTGCGGCGCGCCGGTATGCGTCGACGCTGCTCGTCGCGCTTTCCGCCTGCCTGGTCTTTCTCCTGCCGATCGAGTTCCTCTGGCAGGCCTCCGACGGCCGCTTCTACGGCTCCTTCCTGGCGTCTGCCTGCCTCGCCGGCGTGCTGTTCCTCCGCACCCTGGATCGCCCGCCTTCTCGCCGCGTTCTGATCGCAACGGCTTTCGCGCATGCTTTGCTGGTGGGAAGCCATGTTCTCGGCATCGCCTACAGCTTCTTTCTCGTAGCCGGGATGCTCGTCTTCGGAAAGGCGCGCAGACGCCTAGCGCCCGCTCTCGCAGGGGCCGTCGGCTGGCTTCTGATCCCGATCTCATGGCACGCCATACAAGCCACCACCGGAGTCGCCACCCGCGCGTTCTGGACACAGCGTCCCGGCCTCGGCGATCTGCTTACGAGCTTCGCGCTGTCCAGCAGCTTCGTCACCGGCGTCAATTCGGGGACGAACATCGTG
>CAXSHQ010000341.1:4480-5038 GCA_964236875.1 uncultured Acidobacteriaceae bacterium
ATTCCTGCTCGTAGCCTACGCGCTTCTTCGTTCCCCCTGGGCGCAACGCCTTCGCTTGCGGCCCGCCGCGCCGCTGCCCCGCGAAGTGGTCATCCTGTTCCTCTGCACGGCGCTTACCGTGCTCGCCCTCTTTCTGAAGTCGCAGGTGCGGGTAGCGGTCTTCTCCGAGCGCTACGTGCTGCCAGTCACTCTCTCCACGGCTCTCTTGCTCGCCTGCCTGCTGATGCGCGTGCTTCCCGGCGCGCTCACAGGTCCTCGCCATTCTGCCGTCACTCTGGTCCTTTCGCTCGCAGCCTTCGCGCTGTGTGGCGCCTTCTGCTGGCATCACGACCGCAACGAAGGTCTCTACCCGCCGCAGGCTTTCATCGACGCCGCAAGCGGCCTGCCACCCGGCGTTCCGGTGCTGGCAACGCACTTCCCGTCCTACAACGTGCTCGCGCATTACGACCGCAATCACCACTACCTGTACCTGCTCGACTGGCAGTACGATCTGGCGCACAACGAAGCCGGTGCAGACCTTTCCTCCGAACACCTGATGGACAACGCCCGGCGCGCAGG
>CAXSHQ010000342.1:0-4715 GCA_964236875.1 uncultured Acidobacteriaceae bacterium
GGTCACAACCCTGAGCAATCCCTACCCCGGCGGTGTTGTCCTTCCCACCGGAAGCTCCCTGGGTTTGGGCACCGCCATCGGCTCCAATATCAGCTTCGTCGATCCGAACCACGTGCAGCCGAAATCGCAACAGCTGGTCGTGAGCCTGCAGCAGCAGTTCATCGGCAACCTGCAGTTTCAGGTCGCTTACGTGAACAACCGGCCAAGCCAACTTGAGGTCTCGCAGGATATCAACGCATTGCCGCAGCAGTACTACAGCACAAGCACGGATCCTCAGACAAACCTCGACAACCAGGTGTACCTGACAACCTTGATGCCCAACCCGATGGCCGGCAAGATCCCCACCAACTCGACCCTGAACGCTGCAACGGTCCAGCGTCAGCTACTCCTGCGTCCCTTCCCGGAGTTTGGCACCGTCACCCGGCAATACTCGTCGATCGGCTACCAGCGCTACGACGCCTTGCAGGTGCAGGTCAGCAAGCCGATGAAGCATCACGTTTCCTTCCAGGGAAGCTTTACCTGGAACAAGCTGATCACTCACAGCACCTTCCTCAACAACTTCGGCGACGGCTCCACGCTCAGCAGCGTTCAGGACCCCGGCGCAAGCCTCCTCGGCAACATCTTTGGGACGGTAGAGCTACCCCGCCTTCTCAACCGTCCTGCCTACCAGCGGCTAATTCTTGGCGGCTGGAAGGTCAACACAGTGATGCGTGCGCAAAACGGGGCATTGATCTCAGCCCCGGGCGGCGTTTACCAGATTGGCGATCCAGCGATCGCACCGCGGAATTTCCAGCGCATGTTCAACACCTGCTATCAAACTGTTGCCTCGTCCACCGTCAACGGCGTGGCGAATCGCGCGGTGATCACCACGGTGAATACCAGCAGCTCTGCACAGGGCTGTGATGCCTCTTCACCCGCAACGAATCCGGCTTACAGAACCCGGTTCAGTTACACGACCCAGACGAACAGTCCCTACATCAACGTGCGTCAGAGAATCTATCCCCTGGTCGACCTTTCGGCGTTCAAGCAGTTCATCCTGCGCGAGGGTGTCAGCTTCGAGATTCGCGGCGAGTTCTTCAACATCGGCAACCGCCCGAACTTCGGAGGCCCCGGAACGGGTCTGAACAGCGCAAGCTATGGCGTCGTCACGCTGAACCAGGCAAACGATCCACGCGTTGGTCAAATTACCGCGCGTATTAACTTCTAACCGCTACTCTTTCCTCCTGAGGCTCCTTCGGGAGCCTCTTTCTTTGCAAGCGTGTGCGAGCTGAACAGCCTGTTTGCATTCCATCAGGCCTGCACTTTGGACGGGTATAGTGGTCACCATGAACATGCGCGCGATCGCTGCACGAGCTTGCGTTTCGAGCGCTACTGTTTCGCGCGTGATCAACGGTTCCCCGCTGGTAAAGGGAGAAACCGCTCAGCGTGTACAGAAGATCTTGGATGAGGTGAACTTCATTCCGAATCCGATGGCGACTACGCTGAAATATGGGCGCAGCAAAACCTTCGGCCTGATCATCCCTGACATCTGCAACCCGTTCTACTCGGAGTTCCTCGGCGCCTTCGAGGAGCGGCTGATCGAGCTCGACCACGAAGTGCTCGTCACCAGCGTGCAGACGGAAGACAAGCTGCTGAAGTCCATACGCCGCATGCTTATGCGTCAGGTCGATGGCGTAGTCATGATGGCTTCGGAGTTCGACACAAAGTCCGTGGAGCCTTTGCTTCTACGAAAGATCCCGATCGTCACCGTCGACCGGCGCAGCGTGGAAACGGGATGCAGCGATGTGGCCGTAGCTTTCGAGGAGGGGTTCGCCGAAGCCGCAAAGCACCTCCGCGAGTTAGGCCATAAGCGGGTCGGATTCATTGGAGGTATGGAGGGGCCACAAACATCGAAAATCCGAGCCAAAGCCTTTCAACTTGCCCTGAAGCGCGCAGGGTTGACCTTTGAACCGAAGTTCGTCCGACGCGGCGACTATCGCGTCAAGGGCGGTGAGCTCGCCGCTGTCTCCTTGATGCAAAGCCCCTCGCCGCCGACCGCGGTGATCACCGCAAACGACCTGACGGCGTTCGGTGTGATCCGTGGTTTACATACCCTCGGCTTGTCTGCTCCGCACGATCTCTCCATCGTCGGCGTCGATGACGTGCTCCTGACCGAAGTCATTCAGCCTCCGCTCACAACGATTCGCATTCCTCGCAAGCGGCTCGCCAAGGCATGCATCGACGCCCTCAACTACACCAAAGAGGACGTGGAGCGTGTTGGCAAGCAGTTCTCCGTTCCAACGGAGCTCATCGTTCGCGAAAGCACCGCCCGTCCGCATAAGCGGCGGAAGTAGGCGTCCTTCGTGCGCCCATGCTGAATCGTCTTCACCCCTACACCTTGCTGTGGACCGTTCCGGTTTACCTGCTCGTGACACTGGCAATCGGCTGGGTCGCGCGTTCGCGAAGCCAGAGCGCCGGTGACTTTCTCAATGCCACTCGCTCGCTTCCGCTTTGGGTTGTCGTCGCCGCGTATCTCGCTTCCAACTGTGGAGCGCTGGAGATCGTCGGCCTGAGCGCGATGGCTGCGCAATATGGCGTGCAGGCCTTCCACTTTTATTGGATCGGGGCCGTTCCGGCCATGGTGTTCCTCGCACTGCTCATGATGCCGGTCTACCGGCGCAGCGGCGTGCGCAGCGTGCCGGAGTACCTGCTGCTGCGCTACGGACCCCGCGTGCGCCTGCTCAACGCTGCGACCACAGCGGTCATGCTTCTGCTGCTTTCGGGCATCAGCCTGTATGCAATGGCGCAGGTGCTCGGGGTGATCCTGGGCCTTAGGTTTCTCCTGAGCGTCCTCATCTGCTCAACCGTGGTGCTGGTCTACGTTCTCATCGGGGGCATTCGGGCGACCATCTACAACGAGGTGCTGCAGTTGGCAGTGATGCTCGCGGGTCTGGTTCCGCTTGCCGTCCGTAGTATGGCGTTCGCCAGACCTAATCAGCTTGCCTACACAAGCGCGGGTGCGCACTTGTGGACCACGCTTCCCTTGGCTCAGCCGCGGGCAGCGATGGATGTGGCTGGAGTGGCGCTGGGATTGGGCTTCGTCCTGAGCTTTGGCTATTGGTGTACAGATTTCGTCCTGATGCAAAGGGCCTTCACCGCACAAACCGAAACAGCAGCCCGGCAGGTGCCGCTCTGGGCTGGCTTCGGAAAGCTGGCGTTCTCGCTCATCGTGGTGCTTCCTGGACTGGCGGCAACCCGCCTGCTTCCCGCGTTGGGCCATCAGCAGCGTTTCGATCGAGCGCTACCAGCTCTCATGCAGATCCTGTACGGCCCGGCGATGCTGAGTTTGGGACTCACAGCCCTGGCTGCCAGCCTGATGTCCGGATTCGCCGCCAACGTGTCCGCATTTGGCTCCCTCTGGACGCAAGACATTTACCGGACGAGCATTCTTCCTCACCGAAGTGAAGCTCACTACATCAGAGTAGGACGCGTCGCCATCGTGACCGCGGTTCTGGTCAGCATCATCGCTTCCTACCTGAACTTTCTTTTCGCCGATCTGATGGAGCATGTGCAACTCATCTTCTCGGTCGTCGGCGCGCCATTCTGGGCGATCTTCCTGCTGGGAATGGCTTCCCACCGCGTGGATGAGCGGGGAGCGATCGCAGGTTTCCTCAGCGGCGCCGGTCTTTCATTTGCCCATAGCCTTGCGCTCACGCGTGGATGGCTTCACTACGGCAGCACGATGAGCAGTAACTTCTACGCAGCGACGTACGCCTTCTTAACTGCACTCGTTGTCGGCTGGCTCACAAGCAAGTCTGGAGAGGAAGGAAGGTCTCCATCCGCGATACTGCGTTGGCAAGGCGCGGGGCTGAAGGATTCGCCGGCGCTGTTGTGGATACTTTCCGGGCTGCTTCTGGCATGCTGTGTGGCGCTGAACGTCTACTGGCGATGAGCATCGGAGATTTGCCTTGTACTAGTGAAAACTTCCGTTGTTCCCGTATACACAGAGGCTGAGCGACCCGTACCATGGGTCGACATCGGCTGAGACGAAACACTTCTGAGGTTGGCCATCATGACAGCGCCTCGTCGCCTGCACTACTCCTTCGGCTTCCTCATGCTTATCGCAGCAGCGAGGGCGCAGCATGCCGTGCCTCCCGTTTCCTCCGCTCACACTCCGCAATTAGCGGAGCTGCGAGCAGGCTTCGCCGCACCGCCTCCGTCTGCGCGCCTCCGCTGCTACTGGTGGTGGCTGAACGGTCATACGGATACGCCCACCATCACACACGATCTGGAAGAGATGCAAGCTAAAGGCTTCGGGGGAGCGCTCCTTGTGGATGCCAACGGCGCCAACCAGGATGGCAACCATGCTGTGCCGGCAGGCCCGCGCTTCGGAAGCCCTGAGTGGATTGCTCTCTACACACATGCGCTTCGCGAAGCGGATCGTCTGGGCTTGGAGATCACGCTCAACATCAACAGTGGCTGGAATCTCGGAGGACCGGACGTTACACCGGAACAGTCTTCGAAGCTGCTGACCTGGACGCGAACCGCTGTGCAGGGCGGCGGCCCCGTCAGCGTTCCACTCCCCGCGCCTGCCCAGAAGAACGGCTTCTACCGGCAGGTTGCCGTGCTGGCTTATCCGCTGCATCAGGGTGCAGCCATGCATTCACTGCCTGGGATGGCCGACCGCATCGCTGCACGCGAAACCGGCTTCAGCATGCCTTCGTCAGACTGGATGC
>CAXSHQ010000342.1:4725-4998 GCA_964236875.1 uncultured Acidobacteriaceae bacterium
ACCTGCAGAGCTTGCGTGACGGTGAGAGCCATGACGGCGGGCAGGGCGCCGTAACTTCCGACACGATGCTGCACGATGTGCAGGATCTTTCGTCTCACGTTGCTGCCGACGGAAGCCTTGCATGGAACGCGCCTCCCGGAGAGTGGGAAGTCCTGCGCATTGGCTACACCAATTCAGACGCCCGCGTTTCCACCTCCAGCGATACATGGAAGGGCCGTGCCCTTGACCACCTTAGTCGCGCCGCCTTCGACGCCTATTGGGACCACGCCGTAC
>CAXSHQ010000343.1:0-1451 GCA_964236875.1 uncultured Acidobacteriaceae bacterium
ATGACAAGTTCACGGTCGTTCCCCGCACGCGTACATCCGCTTCCGTGCAGCGCATGACCGACGAGCTCTCGCAAAAATCCGCCCGGTTCGCAGCCACCTCGGCCGGCGCGCCCCGGCGTGGCGCTGCAGAGAAGCCCGCCGCCGAAACGGAGAAGCCCGCCCGCGCAGCCAAGCCGCTCAAGGTTGCGCCCCGCCCGGCCATGCGCCTGACGCATCCGAGCAAAGTTCTCGATCCCGTCAGTGGCCTCACCAAGCAGGAGCTTGCCGACTTCTACTGGGCCGTGGCGCCGCACATGCTGCCGCACATCGGCAACCGCCCCCTGAGCCTCGTCCGCTGCCCGGAAGGCGCGGGCAAACCCTGCTTCTACCAGAAGCACGTCAATCACATGCTGCCGCCCGGCGTCTTCGGGGTGGACGTGCCGGACAAGAAGACCGGCGTGACCGAGCCCTACATCACGCTCAATACCCCGGAAGCCCTCACCGGTCTGGCGCAGATGGGCGTGCTCGAAGTGCACCCCTGGAACTCGCAGAACGATGACCTGGAGCACCCCGACCGGCTGATCTTCGATCTTGACCCGGACGAGGAGATCGATTGGCCGACCGTCTGCGTGGCCGCCGCCGAGGTGCGTGCGCGGCTGAAGAAAGCCGGCCTGGAAAGCTGGTTGAAGACCACCGGCGGCAAGGGTCTGCACATCGTCGCCCCGATCGTGCCTGAGCTTGGCTGGGACCAGATCAAGGCGGTCGCCCACCGCTTCGTCGAGGCCATGGAGCGCAAGAACCCGTTTCTCTACCTCACCAAGATGAGCAAGGCCGCGCGCCGCGGCAAGATCTACCTCGACTACCTGCGCAACGAGCGCGGAGCCACCGCCGTCGCTCCGTTTTCCCCGCGCGCCCGCGCCGGAGCCACCGTGTCCGTGCCGCTCCCGTGGTCCGCGCTCGGAGAGCGCGAACGCCCGGTCTTCTCGGTACACGACTTCCCCTCCTGGAGCGCGCGCCTGCGCAGCGATCCCTGGAAGGCAATGCTCAAGACCGCACAGCATCTCGACCCGGCAGCCATCCAAAAGCTCTAACCACCATGCCCCGCAACAATCTTTTCGGGCAATGAACAAAACGCCCGCTCCTCAACACGCATCTTTAGGATGTAGGAGAACGATCTTGCCGCCTGCCACTTCCAAAGCCGCGCCCCCAAAACGCTCTCGCTCCGCCTTCCACTACCCGTCTGTCGATCCCACGTCGGCGGAACGCCTGCTGGAGCTCGCTCATCTGGGCCAGCGCATTCGGCGGCTGCGCCTGCGTCGCTCCATGGGCCTGGTGGAGCTCGGCAAGCTGACCGGCCTTTCCGCGAGCTTCCTGTCGCAGCTCGAAACCGGCCGCGTCGTGCCTACGCTGCGCAATCTCGCGCGTATCGCGCTGGTCTTCAACAAGGATCTGTCCCACTTCTTCGAGCCGGA
>CAXSHQ010000343.1:1461-4990 GCA_964236875.1 uncultured Acidobacteriaceae bacterium
CGTGTTCCGCGTGCAGCGCCGCAAGGATCGAGTGCGCCTTACCATGGGCTCGCCCGAGCCCGACTACATTGCGGAAAGCTTCGGCATCCTGGTGCCGGAAGGCGGCATGCGTCCCTGCATGGCGGAGTTCCTCCCCGGCGAAGACCGCGAGCCGTTCTTCCCGGAGAAGTACAGCGGTGTGGAGATGTGTTACGTCCTCGGTGGAGCGGTTGAGTTCGACCGAAACGGCGAGCGGCACGTCCTGAATGCACGCGACATGATGTACGTTTCCGGTGAAACCGAGCGCAGCTATCACTGCGACGGAGACGGGCCCGTGCAGGCACTCATCATCAGCTTCGACGAGGATGGGCCGACAGAACGCCGCGCGCGACGGCGCGGTTGATTCTCTGCAACAGGCTTCAACGCTGCGACTCCGGCGTCGGCACGCCGAAGCAGTGGAGATAGCCGTCATCGTCGGTGAGGAAAAACTCAGTTTGTGCGTACTCCCGATGTTCGAGTTCTGAGACTCTATACCCCAGGGTCTTCAGCCGCTGTCTGGTTTGCTCGATGTCTGTCGGCGCCCAGTAGAACCGAATGCCCTTGTAGTCTTCAGGTTTCTCCAGAGTCCCCGCACGTCGGTTCAGCATGAACTGCATGTCGCTCTTCCGAAGCATGCAGAAGATCAACTTGCCAGCTTCGTGCATTTCGGTGTGCACCGAGAATCCCAGACCCTCCACCCACAGGCGCAGACTTCTTTCGAGGTCCGTGCTTGGGACTACCGGAATGCAAGAGTCGACTGACATGGCACTTCCCTCACCAGCGGAGGATATCGCCTGCCGAACGCATTCCGAAGAGGAGAACACGAGCAGCTCGGGGAGCCGTTCCGCAGCTTCACGCGCTAGAATGACGCTTTCACAGGAGCCTCGACCCTCATGTCCGCTGCCGTTGTCACGCCGCCCTCTCTCGACCCTAGCACCGCTTCCAACGGTGCTCGTAGCGGCATCCGTGAGTTGACCCACTGGATCGGCGGCGCGCCCGCTGCGGGCACATCCGGCCGCTTCGGTGACGTTTACAACCCGTCCCGGGGCCTGGTGCAGGCGCGTGTGCCACTAGCGACCGCAGCCGAAGTCGATCGTGCCGTGCAGGCCGCGGCAGCAGCGTTTCCCGAGTGGGCCGCTCAGCCGCCGCTCCGTCGCGCACGTGTCCTCTTCCGCTTTCGCGAGATCTTCGAGCGCCGCCTTGAAGAAGTCGCTGCACTTATCAATCGCGAGCACGGCAAGGTGCTCTCCGATGCGCGCGGCGAAGCCACCCGCGGCCTGGAAGTCGTGGAGTTCGCCACCGGAATCCCACAGCTTCTCAAGGGTGAGTACACCGAGCAGGTCGGCTCCGGCATCGATAGCTGGTCGATGCGCCAGCCGCTCGGCGTAGTAGCCGGCATCACGCCGTTCAACTTCCCCGCGATGGTGCCCATGTGGATGTTCCCTGTCGCGCTTGCGTGCGGCAACACGTTCATCCTGAAGCCCTCGGAGCGCGATCCTGGCTCGTCGCTGCTGCTTGCCGAGATGCTGCAGGAAGCCGGCCTGCCGGATGGCGTGTTCAGCGTGATCCACGGCGACAAGATCGCGGTCGACGCGCTCCTCGCACACCCCACGATCCAGGCGGTCAGCTTCGTCGGTTCCACGCCTATCGCCGAGTATGTGTATGCGGAAGGCACGCGGCACGGCAAGCGCGTGCAGGCGCTCGGCGGCGCGAAGAACCACATGATCGTGATGCCCGACGCCGATCTCGACCAGGCTGCCGATGCGCTGGTGGGAGCAGCCTACGGTTCCGCCGGAGAGCGCTGCATGGCGGTGGGCAACAATACAGCCGATGCCCTGCTTGGCAAGTTGCAAAGCCGCATCGCCGATCTGCGCGTGGGCGACGGTTCCAAGGATGAGGCGGATATGGGCCCGCTGGTGACGAAGCAGCACCTGGAGCGGGTCACCAGCTATGTGGAGCTGGGCGGTAAGGAAGGCGCCGAACTCGTGGTGGATGGACGGGAAGTTGGAGCGTCGCGCGGCGAAGGCTTCTTCCTGGGCGCCTGCCTCTTCGATCACGTGAAGCCGGAGATGCGAATCTACAAGGAAGAAATCTTCGGGCCTGTTCTGGCTGTAGTCCGGGTCAACAACTTTGAGACCGCGCTCGAGCTCGTCAATGAGCACGAGTACGGTAACGGCACCTCGCTCTTCACCCGGGACGGCGATACCGCACGCGACTTCACCCGTCGTGTGCAGGCCGGCATGGTCGGAATCAACGTGCCCATTCCGGTGCCGATGGCGTTCCACAGCTTCGGCGGCTGGAAGCGCTCGCTCTTTGGCGACCACGCCGTCCATGGTCCGGAAGGTGTGCGCTTCTACACTCGGCTCAAGACCGTGACGGCGCGCTGGCCCACGGGTATCCGCACTGGCGTAGACACCACGATGCCCATACTAGGCTAGGCATCAACGATCAATAGAAATAACAAACACCCGGCATCGTGCCGGGTGTTTGCCGTTCAGCCAAGGAGCACTATTTCGGGTTGTTGGCCGGTGTGTCGGGCTTGCCTTCAATCTTGTGGGCGACCTTGCGGGTGCCGTGCGCCGTGCTCTTCGCGGCGACCTTCGTTCCGTGCGCGGTATCTTTCCCCACGGTCTTCGATACATCCACCGTTTTGTCCGCCGCCACTTTGGTTCCGTGCGCGGTATCTTTCGCAGCGACCTTGGTGCCATGCGCCGTCTTATGCGCAACGGTCTTGGTCGCGTGAGCAGTGTCGTGGCCAGCGTTCTTCATATCCTGGCCGACACTCTGAAATGGCTGCGCCACGGCCATGCTGCAGGAAAGCGCGGCAGCCAGTAAACCTGTTCCCCAAATGTTCTTCATAGACGATCGTTCTCCTTTTGCTTAGGATTGCATCGCAAGCGTTTAGGTTGGTGCGTCGGTCCGTTGTTCCGTCGTCTTTCGCGGCCACGAACTGCTCCCCGTAGTCTGCCTTCACACTAAGCGTCATCCCACATTCGCGTGCTGTATAGTTACTGCGTTCCCGAAGAGCACTTTCTTTCGACACCTGAAAGGTCTCTCTTCGCGAAGAAAACGCTAGTGACCGCGGCGGGGTGCCTACGGTCCGGTAAGGGTGGAAGAATGCTGGCTGCTGCCGCACTGATGTTCCAGAATCACCAGCTCATCAAACTCTCCGGGGCCGACATCCTGATTCTGGTCCTGTACTTCTGCGTGGTCCTGTTCATCGGGTTCTACGTCAAGGGTTCGACCAACACCAGCGAAGAGTTCTTCCTGGCCGGCCGCGAAATGAGCGCCTGGATCGCGGGGCTTAGCTTCGTTTCCGCCAACCTGGGCTCACTGGAGCTGATGGGCTGGGCCGGCTCCGCTTACCAATACGGCCTGCTGGCCACCCACTGGTACTGGATCGGCGCCATCCCGGCGATGCTCTTCCTCGGCATCGTAATGATGCCCTTCTACTACATCTCCAAGACGCACTCCGTGCCCGGCTACCTGCAGCTCCGTTTTGGTGAGGGCG
>CAXSHQ010000344.1:0-4971 GCA_964236875.1 uncultured Acidobacteriaceae bacterium
CTGCCCTTTCCTGCCAAACCCCACTGGGAGCTCGGCGAAGCGCTGGGCATTCTGGACTTCGGGCGCGCCGCGAAAATCTCCGGCTCCCGGTTTGTGGTGCACTTCGGCGCCGGAGCGCGGCTGGAGCGAGCGCTGGCGAACTTCATGGTCGACCTCCACACCCGCGAGCACGGCTATGCCGAGGTCCTGCCCCCCTTCATGGTGAACTCGCGCTCGCTCTTCGGCACAGGACAGTTGCCCAAGTTCGCCGAAGAGCTCTTCCACTGCGATGACAAAGGCGCGTTCGTCCCAGGAGAGCTGGCCGAAAGCGATCATTGGCTGATCCCCACGGCGGAAGTACCGGTGACGAACATCTTCCGCGACGAGACCATCGACCTCAGCGGCGGCCCCATCAGCTTCTGTGCGTACACACCCTGCTTCCGGTCCGAAGCTGGCTCCTACGGCAAGGATGTGCGCGGCATGATTCGCCAGCACCAGTTCCAGAAGGTAGAACTCGTCAAGTTCACGCGGCCCGAAGACTCTCCCGCCGAGCACGAGGCGCTGACGCGGCACGCAGAAACCGTGCTGGAACGGCTCGGACTCCCCTACCGCCGCTTGCTGCTGTGCACAGGCGACACGGGTTTCAGCTCGTCCAAGACCTACGACCTCGAAGTATGGCTCCCCGGCCAGCAGATGTACCGGGAAATCAGCTCCTGCTCCAACTTCGAAGGCTTCCAGGCCCGCCGTGCGAACATCCGCTACAAGCCGGCCGGCGTCGGCAAGGCCGAGTTCGTGCACACGCTCAACGGCAGCGGCCTAGCCGTCGGCCGCACCTACCTCGCGATCCTCGAAAACTACCAGCAGGTGGACGGATCCGTGCGGGTGCCTTACATGGGGCAGGACGTCATCCGGCCTGAGAAGCTGGGGCGTGCCTTGTGAATTCCCAGCCGAGTTCCCAGCCGAGTTCCAACCCCGGTTCGCCGCCGGGTTCGCAGGGCTTCTCCCCCTTGCGGCTGATCCGCAACTATGTTCTCTGGTCCTACGAGCGGGGCAGCTTCCACTACGACGTGATGGTGACGGCGATTCTTCTCTTCCTGTTCGTCGGCCCGCACTATATCGACTTCCACGACAGACCCGTACCCACGGTGCCGCTGCATGAAGCTTCCGTGGTCGTGAAGCCCGTGGGCACGGTCGGCGCTAGGCAGCGGTACCTCTACGAAGTCCGTGCCGAAGACCTGGGCGCTCCCAGGAACGACGCCGCCCTCCAGGAAGCGGTGCGCAATGCCATCGAGCCCATCAGCGGCGCGGTCACCATCCAGAAGATCGAGCCCGTGCAGGACGCCAGCCACAAGGTAGTCGCTTACAACGTGACGGTGCTGAAATAAGCAAGCAACTGAGCCGGTTCGGTGGGTTTCAGCATCCTTTACGAGGCGGTTCTGCCGCCGGGGAGTC
This sequence comes from uncultured Acidobacteriaceae bacterium, assembly GCA_964236875.1. Lineage (GTDB taxonomy): Bacteria > Acidobacteriota > Terriglobia > Terriglobales > Acidobacteriaceae > Granulicella. The sequence continues at coordinate 1,432 of CAXSHQ010000344.1, forward strand.
CCGATTCATGCAACGCAGCCTCGTTCTCAGCGCCGTCTCGCTTGCCGCTGCCGCCACTCTGGCAGCAGGCGTATGCCGCAACCTGCCGGCAGTCCACGCGCAGAACTCCATCTACAGCCAAATGGACGCAGCGAGTGCCCGCTTCAAAAGCGCGCAGGCCGACGTGAAGTACGACGTTTACACCAAGGTTGTAAAGGCCCATGACCTCTCGTCCGGCTCCATCTACATCGAGCGAGCCGGAGCGACAGAAAGCATGGGCGCCGTCGTTCATAGCGAAGACTCCAGCAGCTCGGACAAGCTCCTGAGTTATGGCGGAGGTTTGTTGCAGGTCTACACCCCGGGCACGAACCAGAATGACGTGTTCAAAGCCGGCGCCAACCAGGCGAAGTACGAAAGCTTCCTGACGCTCGGCTTCGGCGGCAGCGGCAAAGACCTGCAAAACCAATGGACGGTCACCGACCAGGGGCCGGAAACCGTGGCGGACGTGAAGACCGAGAAGCTGGACATGGTCAGCAAGGATCCCAGCGTCAGGAACATGTTCACGCACGTAACGATCTGGCTCGATCCGGCGCGCGATGTCTCGATGAAGCAGGTCTTCTACCAGCCCAACGGAGACAGCCGCACCACGGTCTATTCGAACATCCGGTTGAACGAGAAGATCGACAAGGGCAAGTACACCATTCCTAAGGGCGCGAAGAAGATCGTGCACTGAGGCCTGAGTCACGCTTCAGATCGCGGCGCAGGAACGCAAAGCCCGCCAGCAGCAGCACCACCGGGTAGCACTCGATCGTGTAGCGCGGCTCGGAGTTATCCAGCGTCAGCAGCAGCGCGCAACGCAACGCCACAAAGAGAAACGCGGCAGCCGCCAACGCCCCGTGTCCTGCCCAGCCAAGCGAGCGCCAGCGCCAGGCTCCGGCCAGCGCAGCCGCCAGCAGCAGGAGATTCAGCACTCCATAGCCTGCCGCCAGCGCGGAGCCACCGGGATGCTCTCGCCAGCGCCACCAGTCCACGGGCAGCTTCATAAACTCAGTGCGGGGACGAAGCCACATGTCCGCAAGCCGCGCAATGGGCAGCACGATACCCGACCGAGCCGGGTGAGCGCGGATGCGCTCGGCAGCTATCTGGTCGAAGGACGCTTCGACGGCGGACGAAGAGGCACTGTCCTGGTTGTAGCGGGCCAGAATGGCGGCCGTCGCCTCCCACTGCTCCGGGCTGTCGAACGCGCGCGGCGGCAAGTCCTTCATGCGCAGCGGCTCCCCGTCATACGCCCAGTAGACATCCAGGTTGGACTTGTACTCGACCGCCCAGGTGCGGTACCACCGGTAGAAGCCATAGCTGACCGGCTCACCGGGATCGTTGGCGTACTTGGGCGCAAGCGGTTCCACCACGTGGAAGACGTGCCAGTTGCGCGCGCTCCACAGCACCAGCGGCAGCAGCAGGCCCGCGCATACAGCTGCCACCGGGGCAATCCGGCGCACCGCTGAGCGGCCCGCACCCGCTCGCCAGCCTGCGACGAGCATCACCGGCAGCACGGCCACCGCCAGCAGCGACTGGTCCGGCCGCAGCAGAACCGCGAAAGCGAGCGCGAGCGCGAGGCTGGCAAGCCACGCATTCCAGGGCCCGCCGCGTGCCGCTCGCCCGAGCCACGCATGGAGGCTGAGCAGCGCCACCGCCACGCAGAACAGGCTCCACGTTTCCGTAAGTCCCACGTCGCAGTAGTTCGCCGTGAACGGACAAAGGACAGCAATGCCGAGGGTGATCAGGCCGAGCCGCTCGGCATCCTCGCGATGGGCAAACACCCGCACCGCAAGCCGGCTCAAAACCCAGCACGTCAGCAGGTCGACGAGGAGTTGAACCCGCAGCGCGCTGGTGTAGTTTTCCAGCCCGAAGAGGCGGAAGCATACCGCGAGGAAGCTCGGGTAGCCGGGCAGTCGGATGAGGGTGGGGCGGATCTGCGTGGCTTCGGTAAAGCCGTAGATGTGGTGCGCGAGCATGTTCTGCGCTAGGTCGCCGTACAGAAGCGTGTCCCCGGCGAAGCGTGGGTGCTTCCACAGGAACGCGGCCCGGAGCACGGCGCCGAGCGCGAGCAGGAGCGCGGTCCACAGATGCAGGCGTCGGCGGTGCATGACTCTGCATCATACTGACCCGCCAGCGTCTTGTTCCGGGCCGGGCTCACGTTGACTCCCCCGCTGCGCTTACCTACGATGACCCTAACGAACAGCGCTGATGAGTAAACCTGTTTTCTACGACCCGCAACGCAAGCGCTGGAAGCGTCTACGCCGCATTTTCGACCTGCTGGCGCTCTTCGGCGCGCTTCTAGGCGTGGTCTTTCTCGTGGGTTTGCTGCGGGTACGGCCGCTGCAGGGGCTGGACCTGCGCTCAGCCACCAAGCGTTATCGCGCGCTCTCCCAGCCTCCGGCGCTGGAAACCCGTTCGCATGAAAAGCTGAACCACTCCGCGCACCGGTACTCCGACCTGAAGCCTTCCGATGTGGTGCTGAACAAGGGCGAAGGCCTGCGCGCGGCTTTTTACACGGACGTCGACCCGGCGAGCTTTGCTTCGTTCAAGCAGCATGTCAGACAGATCGACATTGTGTTCCCGGAGTGGCTCCATCTGGTCACCTCGGACGGGAACCTGACCGCCTACACCGTGGATAACGTGCCTTTCAACGTTGTCGACGCCGCTGGCGTCCACGGTGTCGATCGCGAGAACAAGATTGCCCGGGCGATCACCGACGCCAAGCAGGACACCGAAATCTTTCCGCTGGTCAATAACTTCAGCCCCACCGCGCAGGATTTCCTTGATCCCGGCCCGTTCCTGATGAGCGCGGCGGCACGGGCGAAATTCCAACAGCAGGTTGACCGGTTCTTCGCCGCCAACACCCGTTATCGCGGGCTGACGTTGAACTTTCAGGATGTATCCCCCGCGGCGCAGCCGTTCTATCAGCAGCTCATCGCGTCGCTCTATACGGACTTTCAGGCCCGCAAGCTCAAGCTCTACGTCAACGCCGGCGTCGGCGACCCGGGCATCGATTTTGCTTTTCTTGGTGCGCACACTGACGGTGTGGTCCTGCTGGATTACGACCAGCACCAGCCGGGCACGGATCCCGGTCCCATTGCCGGGCAGGACTGGTTTGAGAACAATCTCCGCGCCATCATGAAGGTGGTGCCGCGCGAGAAGATCGTCTGCTCCATCGGCAGCTATGCCTACGACTGGACGAGCAAGCCGCCCACGGAGCCGGTGCCAGGCAAGAAAGGCGTCCGGGGCAGAGTTCCTGCCGCACCGGAAGGCCCGGAGCAGATTCTGAACACCGCCAGCCTTTCCACGCAGGAGGCCTGGCAGGCCGCCTCCGACGCTGGCGCGAAGATCGAGTTGGAGAACGCCTCCCTCAACCCCCATTTCGGGTACATCGACGAGGACACCGGCTTGCGCCACCAGGTGTGGCTGCTGGATGCCGTCACGGTGCTGAACCAGATGCGTGTCGCCCGCGCGCTCGGCCTGCAGGCGTTCGCGCTCTGGCGCCTGGGTGAGGAGGACGAC
>CAXSHQ010000345.1:0-4947 GCA_964236875.1 uncultured Acidobacteriaceae bacterium
CGCCGGTGTCCCGGTCGCCTCGCAGGAATGCGATTGACGTGGTGTCGGCGTATATGTCCTGCTGGTAGCCTTCGCGCAACGAGCGGGCATGACTGCGAAGGCCGAAGAGCGTCTGCACCCAGTCGTGCATGGCGCGCTGGGCCTCTGTCTCGGTGGCGGCGGAGAAGGCGTTTGGTGAGGCGCCGGGAAAGCCGCCGGGCATGTCCTGGCGATTGTCCGGATCGTCACCGCCGGTCATCGCGACCTCATCGCCGTAATAAAGGTGCGGCATGCCGCGCATGGTGGCGAGCAGGCCGAAGGCCAGGCGGAGGCGCGCGGGGTCGGCTCCGGGGCGCGACAGGAATCGTGCGAGGTCATGGTTGCCGATGAGCGTGACGAGGCGATCCGCGTGGGGATACATCGAGTCGGCGCGAAAGATATCGGAGAGTGCCTTCATCGGCTTTTTTCCGGTGAGGGCTTCGGCGATCGTGAAGTAGGACGGGAAGTCGAAGGGGGTATACAGGCCGGTGTCCACCGAGCCGTCAGCAGCGGTGCGGACCTGATCGCCGGCGAAGAAGCTGACGGTGGCGGGGTCGCCGACGAGCACTTCGCCGACCTCGGTAAGGTGGGGGAAGAGAGGCTTCAGGGCTGCGAAGTAGTCGTGCCAGAACTGTCGGTTCACATAGGCGAAGGTGTCAATGCGGAGGCCATCGGCGCCGGTCTGCTCGAGCCACCAGATTGTGTTCTGACGAAGGTACTGGGCCACTGCCGGACTTTCGGTGTTCATGTCAGGCAGCTCGTTGACGAACCAGCCGTTGAGGATCGGGTTGCGGTCGTGCTCGGTGGAGTGTGGGTCGAGCAGGAAGTTGAAATCGTATTGGGTGGAGATGTGCTGCGCGGCGGTGCCGTGAAACCAGTCAGGCGCGGGGGTATCGGTGACCCATGGATGGAGCGGACCCACGTGGTTCGGGACCGTGTCGAGCACGAGCTTCATGCCGCGCGTATGGAGAGATTTGGCGAGGGATTGGAGGTCCGCGAGCGTACCGTAGTGGCGGTCAACGTCGTAATAATCGGTGGCATGGTAGCCGTGGTAGGACTCCGCACCGAGGTTCTGGTAGACGGGCGTGGGCCAGATAGTGGTAATGCCGAGCTGCTGGAGATAGTCCAGGTGCTGCTCGATCCCGCGGAGGTCGCCGCCGTGCCAGCCCTTCGGCTTTGCCCGCTCGGCGGTGGCCTCAGGACTCCCAGCGGTGCTGCGGGCCTGTGGGCCATCGTTGGAGAGATCGCCGTCGGCAAAGCGGTCCGTCATAATGAGGTACATGACGTCGCTGCTGGAGAAGCCGGCGATGCCGTCACCCGCGGCACGAGGGCTTGCGAAGGTGTAGGGCTGTTGCGCATGCTGCGCGTGCGCCGCGGTGCGCGTGACGGAGAGTTGTACGGTCTCCCGGTGGGCGGGCGAGGCGGAAAGCCAGAGCTGCGCCCAATGGCCGTTGGCCGAGATGACCGTGGAGTCGATGTGAAGGGTCCTGTCGCTCAGCGCGAAGGTCGCGCCCGTGAAGCCCTCGCCGCGGACGAGCAGCATGGGCTTAGGCAGCGTGGCGTACCAGTTGGGCGGGTCGATCTTGGTGATGCGGAGAGCGCTGGATTGCGTCTGCGCCAGTGCGCCACCGGCACTTGGGAGCGCAAGCGCGACGAGCGAGAAAAGAAGTGGCCGGGACAGCATGAAGAGCCGCATCGATTCGCCTCTGCTTTCGTGTTCTGCGCAAGAAGAAGGCGGCATCGCACGGGTGGCGATGCCGCTTTGAGGAAAGAGGAAATGCACTTAGAAGGTCAGGTGAAGAGCAAGCTCAACCTGACGCTGGGTGAGATACCGCGTTCCATTGATGGTGCCAAACGTCTTGCCGTTCCCTATCGAGTAGGTTCCGTTGGCATTCGCTACCGCGTCGTTCAGATTCGTGTCCGGATTGCCGAACTGCGGGTGGTTGAAGACGTTGAAGGCCTGTGCGCGGAACTCCAGGTTGGTGCGCTCGGTGATGTGGAAGCCCTTGAAAGCTGACAGATCAAGGTTGCCGTAGCCTGGACCCTTGAAGTAGTTGCGGCCCAGCGTTCCGGGACGCGTATAGACGTTGTTGACCATGGTGGGCTTGGCCATGACGGCGTTGAAGTAGTTGATGTTGGTGCCGTTGCGTCCGCTCGCCTTGTTCACGGGCGTGTAGCTGATCAGGTCAGGACGGTTATCCGGCGTGCCGGGGGCGTCGAAATCGATCGGCGTGCCGCCGCCAAAGCTCACCAGCGGATTGAGCTGCCAACCGCCGATTAACTCATCGAGGTACCAGGGCACGTTGCGAGCGAAGCGCTGACCCTTGCCGAACGGCAGCTTGGCCAGGGCGCTGGTCACGAAGACGTTACGCTGATCCTGATCGGAGTTGCCATAGTTGGCGCGAAGGTTGGCGCCCTGCGCGTTCACGAAGATGCGCGTGCCTGAACCGGCGGTGCCGGTGTTGTAAGCGCCGTTGGAGTTGTCGCGGGTGTGAGACCACGTGTACGCCGCAGTGATCGTAAGCCCGTTGGCGACGTTGCGGTTGAGCGAAAGCTGCATGCCGTCGTAGTGGGACGTGCCGCCGTTCACGCCGACGTTGATTGTGCCCCGGGTGGGGTAGAGCGACGCGCCGGTAACGAACTGCGGACTGTTCAGGTTATAGAACGTCGACAGATGATCGGCCTTGGTGCCGACATAGGCGAGGGTGGCTGATGTGTGCGAGTCGAGCTGCTGCTGAAGTTGGAGGTTGTACTCCTGGGTCTGCCCGTTCTGGTTGTTGGGCAGGATGGCAAGCAGGGTGGCGTTGACGGGATTGGCATCGAAGGCCGCGTTGGCGCCGAAGGCAGGCAACGGGAGCGCGGTTTGCGCAGCGCTGCTGTTGTTGGTGTTGGGAGCCACCTGGCCGGTGAGCGTGATGCGGTAGCCGTTCTGGGCCGTGTAGACGTTCTGCCCGTTGAAGCCGGGGTTGTTGCTGAGCTGATTGCCCACGCCGCCACGATCGAGGAAGTAGAAGATGCCGTAGCCGCCGCGCAGGGAGGTTTTGCCGGTGCCGAACACGTCATAGGCAAAGCCGAAGCGAGGGGCGACGTTGTTCTTGTCGGTGTTGACGAGGCTGCGCGGGCGGCCGCCCTGACCGGCGATCAGCAGCGTGCCGGAAGGAACGTCGTAGTTGGCCCAGTTGTTGTTTTCTTCGTAGGGGAAGGTGTAGAGGTCATAGCGGACGCCGAGGTTCAAGGTGAGGCGACGCGAAACCTTCCAGTCGTCCTGCACGTAGACGCCGTCTTCGATGTTGTGGGTGTTGAAGTAGGTGCTGGCTGCGCCGATCTGGTAATCCATGAAGCCGGCCAGGAGCTCCGAAACTTCATAGCCGGTGAAGCGGCCGGTTCCGGGATAGTTCACGCCGCCGATGACGAAGGAGCCCTTCGCGGCGTTGCCCTGGAAGAAGTCGACCTCACGCTGGATGAAGCTGGCGCCGAACTTGAGGGTGTGCCGCCCGCGGTTGTAGGAAACGTTGTCGGAGTACTGGTAGGTCTTCTCAGGAACGGAGTAGGGGCCGTAGTCGCCGGTGTACTCGATCTGGCCGTTGTTGCCGCCGATCAGCGCACCACCGCCCAGCAGAGCATTGCGGTTGGCGTTCACGATGCCCAGGTTCGCCGACAGCGGCACGCCTTCAAACGGCGGCGTGTAGGCAAACTCCGGACGAACGAAACCGAAGCGGAACTCGTTGACTAGGTTGTTGGTGAAGATGCGTGTATAGCCGAGGCCCGCGGCGCGCGGGTGGTTGGGATTTACGCCGGAAGCGAAGCCGGCCGGCAGGTTGGTGAAGAGGCTATTGACGGTCAGGTTGTCCTGCGCATAGCTGAAGCGGGCGAACATCGAGTCTTTCTGGCTGATGTGCCAGTCGAGACGGCCGTCCGCATCGTTGAAGTTCTGCACGGCGCGGCGCACGGTGTAGTAGTTCTGGAGAATGCCGGCGCGCGTGGGTGCGTTGAAGGCGTTGAGGTATTTGAGCCCGGCGGCGTTTGCGCGGGCGGTGGGGATGATGTTGGCGGACGCCGTACCCGCGCCGAACTGCTGGCAGGTGGTGGGGTCATAGATGGCGCCATTCACCGCCACCGTAGCGGTGCAACCGGTGATGCCGGAGAAGGCGGAAGGCGAGGTCGTGGTGCCCTGGCCGAGCAGCTCGGTGAAGTTGCCCTGGCGCATCAGCGCGGTAGGTACTGTGTGGAAGCCGGCGTCCTGTGGGGCCTTCTGACGAAGACCCTGATAGTCGAGGAAGAGGAAGAGGTGATCCTTCCAGAGCGGGCCGCCAATGGTTGCGCCGAACTGCTTGCGCTGGAGATTGGGCTTGAGCGCGTCGGTGGTGCCTACGGTCGCGAAGTAGTTCGGGTTGGCGCCGAACGCGGAGGAGCGGTAATAACCGAAGGCGGAGCCGTGAATCCGGTTGGTTCCCGACTTGATGGAGGTGTTGACGATGGCTCCGCCGGCGCGGCCAAACTCCGCGGGAGCGATGGAGGTGGTGACCTTGAACTCCTGGATGGCTTCAAGCGGCGAGAAGACGACGATGGTGTTGACCAGGGATTCGTTGTTGTCGATGCCGTCCAGGAGGAAGTTGTTGTTCTGGGCGCGCAGACCGTTTACGGTCAGGGAGGCGCCACCGCTGTCGTTGTAGCGGAAGGTCTCGGTGTTGCCATTGCGCCCGGCGGCATCGGAGGAGAAGGCGCCGCGGGTCACGCCGGGAGTGAGGGTGGCGAGCGATGTAAAGTTGCGGCCGTTCACCGGCAGGTCGGTGACCTGGCGGCCTTCGACCACCAGACCCGCGGAGGCGTCGGAAAGGGAGACCACAGGGGCGGCGTCGGTGACTTCGACCGTTTCGCCGGTGGTTCCGGGAGCGAGCTTGAAGTCCACCGTCTGAATCTGCTGGACCT
>CAXSHQ010000346.1:0-4920 GCA_964236875.1 uncultured Acidobacteriaceae bacterium
AGGCGGGCATCATCTCCCGCGTACTCGGCCTGCGCGCGGGCTCAGCCTTCACCTTCGCCGCAGCCAACCTGGGTGAAGAAACCGCCCCCGGTCAGATCACCGCACGCACACTCATCGAGACCTACCGGATCGAACAGGTAGACGTCTCCACCAAGGTCTACGGCGTCGCCGGAAACCCTATCGCCACTTCGCTTTCGCCACTGATGATGAACACCGCGTTCCGCCGTGAGACGGTGAATGCCGTGTACCTCGCGCTGCAAACCGGCAACGCGGACGACCTCTTCCAACTCGCCCGCGAGGTCCCGATTCAGGGTCTCAGCGTGACCATGCCGCTCAAGCAAGGCGTAATTTCCAAACTCGAACGGACCGACCCGCTTTCCGCCAAGATCGGCGCCGTTAACACCATCATGCGCATGCCGGATGGCAAGTTCTACGGCTTCAACACCGATGTTGCCGGAATCATTGGCCCGCTGGAGCGGCGCATGAGCCTCAAGGGTGCAAAGGTCCTGGTGCTGGGTGCAGGCGGCGCCGCCCGTGCGGCGGTTTTCGGTTGCCGCGACAAGGGCGCGGAAGTCTCGATCCTGAACCGAACGCCTGAAACCGCGCAAAAGCTAGCAAAACAGGCCGGGGCGAAGGTCATAAAACGCGAAGCCGTGGCAAAGGCCGGCTTCGACATCGTCATCAATGCCACCCCGGTAGGGATGAGCGGCCAGAAGACCGATCATCTGCTGGGGGCGGAAGACCTGAACGCGCGCATCGTTTTCGACCTTGTCTATAACCCGCTGGAAACACCTCTCCTGCAGATGGCCCGTGCGAAGGGCCTCACAGCGATCTCAGGTGTCGAGATGTTCGTTCAGCAGGGTGCGCGGCAGTTTGAAATATGGACAGGCAAACCCGCACCTGAGGAAGAAATGCTCCGGGTCGTGCTTCACGCCCTGCGTCCACCTGCACCCGAAGGCTCCGCCGACGCTGCTACGCCGCAGGCTGCAGCCCCGCCGCCGGCGAACCCGCAGCCGACGTCAGCAGGGGCTACAGCACAGTTTACGCCGCACCCTGAGAGCGAGCCTGTTGCGAGGAGGCAGCCCGTCGCACCAGCATCAGGAGGAGCCTCCTCTCCACCAGCTTCCTCGAAGATTCCAGGCAGAGCCGAGGCGAAGCTGCCTGTCAAAGCCGCTTCTGGCAAGGACACGAAGCCAGCCGCGAAAGCCGTGGCGAAGCAGGCAGTGAAAATTGTGAGCAAAGCCCCTGTCAAGGCCGCCAAGAGTGCAAATCGCTCCCGGTAGGCTGTGGACGCACCGCCTCTTCGCAATTGTGCTCCTCCCGCTGTTTACGGTAGTGCCCCTTGCGCACTCGCAGCAGGAGCACCAGCCCCAGGTGCCTGCCGCCACCTCAGCCCACCCGGAGGCTCACGACGCAGACCCGGCAGCTAACCCCGCACGGCCCACCGTTGCCAATCCGGCAAGTCTTACGCCCCCAGGTTATCTGCAGTTCGAACAAGGTTTTCTCCAGGCCAACGCCACGCCCGGTGGCGGACCGGACAGCCAGTTCAGCCTGGTGCAGACGATGAAACTCGCTCTCAACCACCGCGTGATGCCGTTCCTCAGCAGCCAGCCATATTCACGCTCCAGTACAGCAGGCTTGGTGTCGAACGATCCGGGCGACCTCGATCTTGGCGTGCAGGTGGTGCTGCTTGATAACGACGAGAGCCACAGCTACCTTCCTACGTTCGCCGTCTCCTTCATTCAGCGCGTGCGCTCGGGCACATCTGCGGATTTGGATGTAGGAAGCTACAGCCGCTCGGCTCTCCTGCTTGCCTCGGGAGATCTTCCGCTCGGGCTCCACTATGACGTCAATGCCCTGTTCAATGAGCAACCAGGAACCGGGTATGACCGAACGTCGCTCGCTACTCACGATGTGAACCGTGCACAGTATGGCCAGACTGTTTCCGTCACGCATAACCTCACATCAAAGTTTGCGTTGACTGGTGAAGTGTGGCGCTTCTCCCAGCCGTTCGATCAGGGAAATGCTATCGGCAACCTCGACGCCCTGGGCTACACCGTGCGCAAAACGCTTGTGCTGGATGCGGGGTTCAGCAAGGGCCTGACCGGTACCTCCACTCGCTTTGAGACGTTCGCCGGTTTTACATACCTGCTGCCCTACCGCCTGTTCGGGCGCAAAGAAGGCACGCATTAGCCCGCAACTCCCTGCTGATCAGCAGGGCAAGCGTACGGGGACGCCGATCTTCGCGATCTCGGCCTTGAGCGCGCGCGAGTCAGTGATGCCGAAGTGAAAGATGCTGGCGGCTAACGCGGCATCGGCCCTGCCGCGCTGGAAGACCTCCGCGAAGTGCGTGGCGGAGCCGGCACCACCGCTGGCGATCACAGGAATCTGGACAGCTGCAGAAACGCGTGCCGTGAGCTCGCAATCGAAACCGTTGCGGGTACCGTCGGCATCCATGCTGGTCAGCAGAATCTCTCCTGCGCCGCGCTGCTCCGCTTCCCTGGCCCAGTCGACCACGCGACGACCCGTCGGCTTGCGGCCGCCGGAAACATACACTTCCGCCTCCCCTACCGGGTCGACCGCTTCGGCACTGCGCCGAGCATCAATGGCGACAATCACCGCCTGCGCGCCAAAGCTGCTACCGATCTCCGCGATGAGCTCGGGCCGGGCGATGGCGCTGGAGTTGATGCTGACCTTGTCCGCGCCGGCGTCGAAGACCGCGGCTGCCTCTTCCGCCGAGCGGATGCCGCCACCGACCGTGAAGGGCACAAAGAGGTTGGCGGCCGCGCGCTTTACGGTATCGAGCAACGTGCCGCGGCCCTCATGCGTGGCGGTGATGTCGAGGAGAACGATCTCATCCGCGCCAGCGGCAGCGTGGCGGTGCGCGAGTTCCGCGGGATCACCCGCGTCAACGATGTCGACGAACTGGATGCCTTTGACGACGCGGCCGCCGCGAACGTCGAGGCAGGCGATAATGCGCTTGGTCAGCATGCGGCTACAGGCTCATGCTGCCGTTCATCACGGGGCAGCCGGAGACTGCCGGCTTGGCGGCTTGCGCGTCCGTGGGCATGAAGCCGAGGTAGTCGCCTCCGCCGAAGGTGATCCGGTGGCGGCGACCCATGCCGGCTAGCTGTTTACCGACCTGGGTGAACGCGGCTTGCAGGGCATCCACGGCGTCGATGCCGCGGGCGGGCGAAACGTGCACACGGCCCATGCCGGCCATGCGGAAAGGGCAGGCCCAGCCCATGCCGTCAAGGAAGACAGGTTTGCCGAAGCTGATGGTCAGCGTGCCCTGCTCGGGGCGGCCCTGGTCGTCGTGAGCTTCGATTTCGAGCGCCCGTTCGGCCACAAGCTCGAAGGGGAGCTCGTCCTGACCGGTCCAGTTGTTGGTGACGTCGAGCTTTACGGTTTCGACGGTGCTCAAGGGCAGAGTGGCTGTGCTCATGATGTCTTGGATGCTAGAGAAGCAGGAAGTTGTTCAGGACGCGAAGGCCGGTTTCGGCAGACTTCTCGGGGTGGAACTGGACGCCCATGACGTTGGCGCGCTCGACCGCGGCGGTGAAGGCGCCGCCGTAGAGCGTGGCGGCGGCGGTGTCATCGGAAAGCGGGGCGCGCCAGGAGTGGGTGTAGTAGACAAAGCTCCCGGGCTCGACGCCGGTAAGGAGCTTCGAGTCAGGACGGATGTCTTCGAGGGAGTTCCAGCCGACGTGCGGGGACTTCAGCTCCTGGATTCCACTTGGGGCTTCGTAGGTGTGCGGGAAGTGCTCGCAGTCGCCAGCGAAGTGGCCGAGACCGGGGGTCTCCGGGGCTTCGGTCGAGCCTGCATAAAGCCACTGCAGGCCGACGCAGATGCCGAGGAATGGTGTGCCTTCCGCAACGGCGGCCCGGGTGGCTTGGGTGAGGCCAAGGTCGTGCAGAAGCTGCGTGCTGCGAAAGTGGCCGACGCCGGGCAGCACGATCTTGCGTGCGCGACGCACGTCAGAGGGCTCCTGCGTGACGTGGACGTCGTCCGCGCCCAGGTGGCGCAGCGCCTTGACGACGCTGGTCAGGTTACCGGCTTTGTAGTCGATGACGGCGATCATGAGGCTCGAGTCCAGTCTTCCACGCGGAGATTTGGGACGAAGCGGAAGGCGCGATCATTCGTTACGAGCGTGAGATCAAGAGCAAGTGCGTGAGCCGCGATCATGGTGTCTTCGGTGCTGAGCGGCGTCCAGCGTCTTCCAAGCGAGCCAGCAGTGTGCCGTAAATTCCTGCACAAGCCGAAGTCCACGGGAGAATGGTTGCAGTAGGCAGAAAAGCTGCAATCAGCTTGTGGATGCGTGCTTCCGCCGGCTTTTTTGCCGCACCGTAAAGGAGTTCAGCCTCGGTGATCGTAGAGATTGCGAGATTTGTCTGGGGTTCGCGCACGAAACGAAGGTCAAGCGCCTGAGAGAAACCGCGAAGCGAGAAGCTGACGATATTGGTGTCGAGGAGGTATTGCAACATCTAGAAGGTGTCTCGTCCAGGTGTGCTCTTCCCCGTCCGGTGCCCCAGAAAATCTTCATCGGCAGGGCCGATCTCTTCCCGAAGCTTGAGGAATGCAGCGAAGGCTTCGTTCTGGACTGCTTCTGCGGGCGCAGAAAGGATCACCTCTCCGGTCCGCTCATCCTGCCGCACGAGAAGGTGGTCACCCGAGACGCGAATGTCTTCAGGCAAGCGGATGGCTTGGCGGCCTTCGTCAACGAAGATGTCTGCGGTTCTCTGCATGAGGTGACCTCCTGCCGGCTACAGATTCAGTATAGAACCCGCCCTGCACCCCTCCCCGGCGGGCTCCTGCGTGACGTGGACGTCGTCCGCGCCGAGGTGGCGCAGTGCCTTGACGACGCTGGTGAGGTTGCCGGCTTTGTAGTCGATGACGGCAATCACGGTTTACGCGTCAGA
>CAXSHQ010000347.1:0-4885 GCA_964236875.1 uncultured Acidobacteriaceae bacterium
CGCGCGAAAGTTCTCGCAGCGGAGCACTGCCGATACGGCACTAGAGATTTGGCACTCATCGAGATCGCAACACACGAAAACAGCATCTCGAACGAGGGCTCGTCTTGCTGAATCCATAGGAGCCGTTCGCTCAGGGTTTGACAGTCTGACTTGCGCTGATGCAGTGTTTTAGAACACCAAAGCTGCCATACGGAATGTGTGGTCATGGAGAGCTCTATGGCATCCGCTCTTTCGCTTCGCCTCACTGCGCTTTTTCTCGTTCTCACTGCAACGGGACGCTTCGGGAGTCTGAGGCTCACTGCACAAGCGCCGTCGACGCCTGCGATAGACCGGATTGGGATATCAGACACGGGCATCCATCCGTACGGCAACTATGATGGAGCCTCTGACACGGTCAACCTCCAGAACAACAATTTGAACCTGTCTCTACCGCTACTCTTTCTACCCGGTCGTCATGGACACAACCTTGACCTTCGTCTTGCATATGACAGCAGCATCTGGCGCCTTCAGCATCAGTGGCTAGCAAACTGGTCGCCTACACCCACATGGAAAACACGATGGGCGATTACGAAGAAGTTCCCGGAAGTTGCCATCGGCTGGAATATCAATTGGCCTACGATCATATCGACAAGCCAATTGTCTTACCCCCCAAATACAGGAGGAGACGGATGGACGGCCTGTGAAGGCGCGACCACAGTTGTCCTTGAGGATGGTAGCCGTCACGCTTTCCGCAACAACCCGGGATGTCCTCGCAATTTGGAAATACCGATCATGGATTCGGAAGAACCTGACGGTATGCAGCTCGACCTGACAACGTATCCGGGTTACAACGTAGTCCTGCAGCGAGATGGAACGAAAGTGTTCTTTCCTGGAGCGGGATTCGGAGGCAACGAAGCTGATCTGAGCGGCTCACAAGGAACACCGGTGCTGGCGGAGAAAATTGTAGATGCTGCCGGTAACACAATCTCGCAGAACACTACCTCTTTAGGTATGACCATCACGGACACGCTGGGACGGAAGATTTATGTGACTTCGGCAGGCGTCGATTACGTTGATACGAACGGTGTTGCACGCCATATCGTCTATCACTTCTCTCAGCACGCAATGCAAACTCCGGTCTGGATCGGTGGTACTTTCAATTCGCTGAACAGCGGCACGGCGTATCAGGAGAAGTTTCTAGACGAGCTCGTCGTCAACGAAGGCACCTCTGAGGCAAAGACATGGAGCTTCACCTACAACACACAAGGAGAGCTGACAAAGACAATTTACCCGCACCACGGCTGTACAGCTTACGAGTACGCGGAAATTCAACGTCAAGTGGTTGATCCGCTTCCGGAAGATTGGGATCAGAACCTGAGCATTCCAGTTTCTACAGCGGCTTTTCTGGCTGCGCAGGGCGGGGTCACACCCATGCAGGAAATACAGGGGAGTAATCCACAGCCGCTCTTCGCAGAGTTTCCGGGGGTAATCGCCAAACGTGTCGATCCGTCCGGTGCCTGTGGTGCGGCCTCTCCTCGAATCGCTTACGACTACAACGCTAGCGGTCCCGCGAACGTGGGCATGAGCATCACCTTCCCCGACGGCACTGTAGAGAAGCACACCTTCTCTCCTTCATATATCGGTTCAACGGAGAGCGATCACGCCGTCACAGCGCATGAGACTTCACTGGAGACGGACAGCGCCGATGGAACGGTTCTCAAGCGTGTGGATACGGATTGGACGGGCGTCCACACTTGGGACGTTCCAAAAACTGTGACAACCACATATCTTCCCGCCACCGCGAACGCGGTTATGAAAGAGGTGTTCACCTATCATCATCTGGCTGTCTTGTACGAGCCTTATGTCATAACAAGCATGCTGACTGTGGTCAGCCCTGTGCAACCCACAGTAAGCGATCCCGGAGATCGTGTGTTAGATGTGCGGGAGAGTTCTGTCACGTACGACTTCGGTTCGGGTTCGCCCGGCACCGCGCTGCAGACGATAGCGAAACAGTATCTGGACTACACGAGCGGCACGGGAGCGCGTCTACTGGGACTTCCCATCAGCACCATCGTTTCGGATGGAGCTCAATCATTTAGAACGAAGTACGTTTACGATTCTGCCGCCCCTTCCATGCCGACCCAAGAACCCGTCGTGCAGTGGAACGATCCTGGGACAACACTGCGCGGTTTGGTGAATGCTGTTGAACGCTGCGCTGACATTAGTTCATCCTCCTCTATAGACACCTGCACGCATTGGCTCACCACAAGCTACGCCTACGATCGAACCGGCAACCTCGTCAGTACGTCCGACGCTCGAAGCAACTCTACATTGTTCGACTGGACGGATAGTTGGGAGGAATCCACCTGCGACCCAGCTTCTCTCCAACAGAACGCCGGCTCCGCGAAGGCCTACGTGACGAAAGTCACGAACGCACTTCAGAATAGCGTTGTTGCTTCGTATAAAAGCTGTAGTGGTCAGCGTTCCAAGATCAAGGGCTTGAACGGAGATTCGGAAATAACTACGTACACGTTTGACAGCTTGAACCGGCTTCTCAGTGCCTCTTTGCCGGACGGTGGTGGAGAGACGATCACGTACAACGACGTGGATGACAAGGTTCAGTTTGAAACGAAGCTCGATGCGACCAGGAACACGAGACATGTTTTCACCTACGATGGCATCGGTGAACTCACTCTTTCGGAAGACGTCAACGACCCTCAGGGTACGGTAGCGGTCACGACTGTTTATGACGGCATGGGCCGCGTCATCTCGAAAACCAATGCTTACAGGGGTGCATATTCCATTTCGCTGCCTGCTGTGACGACACAATATGACGGCCTCGGCCGCACAACAAAAGTTACTCAGGCGGATGGCGTGTCCGTTTCGCAAGCTGACTACAGCAAGTTCCCGTGCGTTGGTAGCCGTGATGAAGCCGGTGTGAAACATACACGCTGCAGCGACGCTCTGGGTCGGCTGGTGAGCGTGACCGAGGACCCCGATGGATTGAACTATCTGACTACGTATAACTACACGGCGGCTGGTGACCTGCTGGGTGTCAGCCAAAGCGACCGCGTCCGAACTTTCCAGTACGACGGTCTCTCAAGGCTCATATCCTCTACCAATCCGGAAACGGGCAACATTGCCTACAGCTACACGGATTCCATCGGTAATTTGTGCGCTGGCGACGTTTCGCTGCCCTGCTCCAAGACCGATGCTCGAGGCGAAACGATACACTACAGCTACGACGCACTGAACCGCCTGATTGCGAAGATCTCGGGTGACGGCACCGTAAGCGATCATTACTATTACGATGAGATCGCCGCAGGAGACCTCTGGAATGTGCCCTTTACTTGCACAAATGGGATCGGACGACTGTGCCTTGCCGATCATGACGGCGTAGGCGGCACGGCATTCACTTACGACGCAATGGGACGGGTGAAATCGACGACGTTTGCCGCCATAGTCGGTGATCCCACGTACCGCGAAGGTTACGTGACTGGCTACGATCTGGCGGGGAATCTCATCGATCTGAAGTACCCAAGCGGACGCCAGATCGCGCAGCACTTCGACGGGGCCGGGCGTCTAGAGTGGGTGAAGGACGGCACCTCGCAGTCGCCGGGTGCACCGTACATCTCGCAGATAGACTACGCGCCCAACGGTTCACCTACTTCGATCACATATGGCAATGGGGTGGTGGAGCATGCCTCGCAGAACAATCGTCTTCAGCCCTGCGAAAGCTGGGCGTTTCTCCCGGCATCGGCAGGCGGAAACGTGATGTTCGACCGTCAATACTCGTATCGAACCGCCACGCCCAGTACCCGGCAGATCGGTGATACCTGTCCTGACGATACAGCCAATAACGGTAACATCTGGCACATCATGGACGCGACAAACACCCTAGGCAGCCCGTCCTCCGCCCTACGCAACCAGGACTTCAGCTACGACAGCCTCAACCGGCTTACGCATTGGACGACGCCGAACATGGCCGGACACGCACGGGAGATGAGTTTCGGCTACGACTCGTTCGGGAATCTGACCCAGGCGAACGGCTCTACACCCATCCCCGCTTCGTCCTGGTATGGGCAGAAGAATCGCTACCTTGCGTCCATGTTCAATTGCTACGGCTTGCTGGGCGAAACAGGCGGCTACGACGATGCGGGCAATGTTCTCTGCCAAGGAGACCAGAACTCCAACGCGCAGGCGTTCAACTATGACGCAGAGAGTCAGGTGATCGAAGCCTGGAAGGAGCAACTGAACAATAACTATGCATGGGGTTCCAAGGCCAACTACGCGTACAACGGCTCAGGGGAGCGCGTAATGGCAGGCCAGTGGACGCCCGGAGCGAACGGTGTCCAACAACTGAAGAGTTGGCGCGAGTACACCTACTTCGGTGGCCAGCCGTATGCGGAAAAGGAACAGTCCAACGCGGCAAACGGGCAAATCGGAGCGACGTGGAATGACTACATCTACGCGGACGGCAAGAAGATCGCCATGGCAAAGCAGCAGGAACCTTTGCTGCACCTGAAAATGAACTATGCGGCTAACGGGAACAGGGCGCTGCTGGCTCTCAGCGGTGCCGACTTGGGCACCGGGCCCATTGCCGGAGGAGACCGGCTAGCCTTTAGCGTAAAAGCGTCAGGGGGACTTACGTGGGGCACCGGCTTCTGGCAGACCACGCCTACCGGCCAAGTCATCGGCTCCGACACTTCCGATCAGAACGGCCAATCGATGTCCATGCTCAACATCGCGGACGGTGCTTGGCACCACGAAGTGGGCAGCATCGGCGGTAACGCAGGCAACATGCTGAACACGATGCTGGTTGCGATTCAGCCGGGAACCCAGGCGGGTCCCGTAGAGGTCTGGCTGAAAGATTTTGTGATCACCCACGCGGACGGCTCCGTAACCC
>CAXSHQ010000348.1:0-1573 GCA_964236875.1 uncultured Acidobacteriaceae bacterium
CGGCACGGAGGGCATCCGCGAGGAGGACGGCGCATTGCCGAGCGCCTGACGCATCTGCTGCGAAGGCGAGCTGGAAGGCGTGTTGAAGCTTGGGCGGGTGGGCGTCTGCGGCGTGGGAGCCTCCGCAATGGCGGGCGGCGGCAGCCGCGAAGGCTGCGGCGTTACGTTCGGCGGCGGAGGCGGCGGGATGTTTACGGTCGGGGTGGGCGCGTTGGGCAGGTTGGCGGGGGGAGGCGGCGCGGGTGTGGCGACACGCGGCGGCTCCGGCGTGGGAACGCGGCGCGCGGTCTCGCGGGTCATGGTGCGCAGCCGCTCCAGGGTGTTGTTGTCCAGCTTGGGCGGAGGCACGGGCGCCAGCCGGGGCACGGGCGGCAGGGAGATGGTGGCCAGCTCGCGTTCTTTCAGGACGTCGCTCGCGAGCTTGATGCGCGGCGCATGCCACAGGTAGCGCGGCCCGTACAGGATCAGACCGGCAATCGCTATCCACACGAAGATGGAGATGTAGATCGATTCGCGGAAGCGGCTGCGTGCGCGCTCGTCCTCGATGCTGTCCAGCAGGCGGATCAGCTCATGCTCTTCCAGCACGCCGAAGCGGCCAGTGCGGATGCGCAGCGGCTCGCCCGACACGGCGCCCTCTGGCGTGTGCGGCACAAACGTCAGCGGGGCGGCGGGATCGGCCGGTGTGAGCGGGGCCGAATCCTTCGTGATTAGCGCGGCCGGCGTGTCTTGCAGCTGGGGCTGAAGGTCTTGCTCGCTGGTGTCGCCCGGGGGCGTGGAGGTGAGTGGCATGCGGCGGTCGCTGCTTTTCAGACGGATGGGCCGGGCCGAAGGTTGCGAAAAGCGTCTTCGGCGACTCTTCTCCGCCCGCATCCCGAAGGTCGCGTTCTCCCTATCTTCTCACCCGCCGCCCGGCTGGGCCGCCGGCGCGGCCAGGCACGTACACTGCCCTCATGCCGGCCGGCCCTCTTCCCGCCCCTGAACAGCCCCTGCGCGGTCGCCGCGTGGCCGTGATTACCGTAAGCGACCGCTGCATGGCCGGCACCCAGACCGACGTTTCCGGCCCGGCGCTCGCCCGTCATCTCGCCGGAGCCGGGGCGGAGCTGCTCCCGGCGACGACGGTGCCCGACGAGCGCGAGCAGATTTCCGCCGCCCTCCGCAAAGCCGCGGCGGACGCCGACCTGGTGCTGACTACCGGGGGGACAGGTCTGGCTCCCCGTGATGTGACGCCGGAAGCGACCTTGGCCGTCTGCGAACGGCTCGCGCCGGGCCTTGCCGAGCTGATCCGGGCGGACGGCCTTGCGCAGACGCCCTATGCCGCTCTGGGACGCGGCGTTGCGGGCGTCTGCGGCCGGGCGCTGGTCATCAACCTGCCCGGCAGCCCGGCAGGCGCGGAAAGCTCGCTGGCCGCTGTGCTGCCGCTGCTTCAGCATGCCCTGGACCTGCTGGCCGGCAACACCGCGCATTGAGCGGCGGGGCAGGGCTCGACGCCGAGCTGTCGCGCGGGTCTACTACCTGCCAGGCGACGCGCCGTCGCAGCCGGCCGGCATACACCCGCATCTTAGAATGGCAGGAT
>CAXSHQ010000348.1:1583-3214 GCA_964236875.1 uncultured Acidobacteriaceae bacterium
CGGCACTCTCCTCGGCCGCTATGCCGCCGATCTCGCGTCCTGCGGCGTGAAGCGATGGTCGCCGTAGGTCCACTGCCCGCCGCTACGGCGGTATGCGGACGCGCCGTCGCAGCCGGCCGGCATACACCCGCATCTTAGAATGGCAGGATGGCCTTAAACCCCCTGAAGCTGTTCCACAAGCTTTCCATCGCGCTGCTTCCGCTCTTGAAGCTGGGCGCGCTGGGGGTGGGTGCGCTGGCGCTGATCGACTCCGCCCTGATCCCGATTCCGGTTTCCATGGACGGCATCATCATCACCTTCGTGGCCAACAACCATAAGGCCTTCTTCCTCTACTCCCTCGTGGCGGCAGCCGCCTCGGCAGTTGGCTCTCTGGTGCCGTTTTATGTCGGCCGCGCGGGCGGCGAGCTCTTCCTGCTTAAGCGCATTAACCGCGAACGCTACGAGCGCATCCGCGACCGGTTCGAGCGGCAGGAGTTCTTCGCCATGCTCTTTCCGGCCATGTGCCCGCCGCCGTTCCCCTTGAAGCTGTTTCAATTCGCCGCAGGCGTCTTCGAGATGAGGCCTGTACCCTTCGTGGGCGCGATCTTCTGCGGCAAGCTGGTGCAATTCCTGGTCTGCTCGCTGCTCACCATCTGGTTTGGGCCGACGCTGCTCCACACCCTGCGCTCTGCCGCGCATGAGCACCTGAGCGTGCTGATCGGGATAGCGCTCTTCGGTCTGCTGCTGCTGGCCTTCTGGGTGGTGCGCAGGATCTTCGACCGGAGGCGCGGCGTGCCGCTGCCCAGTGAGGAGCCGGGCAGCGCAAGCTGAGGAGTCGGGCAGGGCCGCTGAGGAGCCGGCGTTCTGCCAGGCTCTAGTCGAAGGGGCCGCTGGGCGATGTCGCTGCGGCTTCCGTGGGTGCGGAGCTGGGCTGCGCGGCTGCCGGCTTGCCCGTCAGCAGGTCCAGGATCTCCAGCTTCACCGGCGCAACGCCGGCCCGGAGCATATCCAGTTCCTCGGCCGCGGCCGAGGAAAGATCGATGACGCGGTTGGCGTTGAGCGCTCCGCGGTCGGTGATGCGAACCGTCACGCTGCGGTGATTCACGAGGTTGATCACCTTCACCAGGGTGCCGAACGGCAGCGTGCGATGGCAGGCGGTGAGGGCGGCGGCGTCAAAGCGCTCGCCGCTGGCGGTGCGGTGGCCCTGCAGGACTCTGCCATACCAGGACGCAAGGCCGGAAAGCATCGGCAGCCGTGCATGCTTGTGTGTGGACTGGAGAGTGGCCGCCCGAATGAGTGGCTTGGCGAGCCTGAGCGGCACGGCCACTGCGGCGGCGATGGGCGCTGGGTTGATGGGCATCAGGGCCATCTTGGTTTGAGGAGTGCGGCCTTGCACCGGGAGAAACGCGGCGGCCGAAGGAAGGAGCAGAAGGAAAGCGCAGCCCTGGAAGAGGCGGCGCCGACGTAATCGGCCACGCAATTTGCGGCGCAGCTCACGCCGGAAAGGAATCGTATTCACCTCTAAAGTTTACCAACTTGAGCGGATATCGGCCACCCTGAACTGCTCCGGCGGCTCCCAGGAGGCGATTCTCCGCAGGTTCGCGGAAGAAGGGGGTGAGAATCTCCTTAGTACACAGCAGGCCTCATCTCCG
>CAXSHQ010000348.1:3242-4364 GCA_964236875.1 uncultured Acidobacteriaceae bacterium
CCCCCGGATTTTGTCTGCGCCGGCGCTTCACACCCGCAAAGCTCCGCACCCGCAAAGTTGGTTTGCCCGCCATGCTGCTCAGCACCCCGGTCTTCGGTGCCTTTCTGCTCTGTTTCTGCCTGCTCTACTGGCCCGCGTCGGGCAACCGGCGGATCCAGCAGGTGCTTTTGCTGCTCGCCAACTGCTTTTTCCTGCTGAAGTTCGGCCCGGTCTACCTCGCGCTGCTGGGCTTCGCTGCGGTGGACTTCCTGCTGGCCCGCGCCATGGCCGGTCCGGACCGCACCAAGGGTGCCCGCCTGGGCCTGCTGCTCGTCTCGCTGGGGATGAACCTTGGCGCGCTCACCGGCCTGAAGGTCCTGGCGGCGCGCACGGCCGGCGGCGGAGGAGATCGTTGGGTCTTCCTGCTCGCGCTCAGTCTTTCCTTCTACTGCTTCCAGTCGCTTAGCTACACGATCGACGTCTACCGCGGCGAGCTGAAGCCTACGAACGACCTGCTAGCCTACCTGGCTGCCGCGCTGTTCTTTCCGTCCATCGTCGCCGGGCCGATCCCTCGCCAGGGCAAGCTGCTCAAGGAAGTCACCGGGCCTTTCCGCCTGCCGCCGGGCATCGCAGCCCGCGCGCTGGTGCTCATCGGCGTGGGGTTAGTCAAGAAGCTGCTGATCGCCGACTACCTCGCCGACAACTTCGTGGACCGCGTCTTCGACACGCCCACGCTGTATAGCGGGCTCGAAAACCTGCTCGGCGTCTACGGCTATGCGCTCCAGCTTTTCTTTGACTTCTCCGGTTACACGGACATGGCCATCGGCGTGGCGCTGCTGCTCGGCATCAACCTGCCGGAAAACTTCCGCCGGCCCTACCTGAGCCTCAACCTGCAGGACTTCTGGAAGCGCTGGCACATCAGCTTTTCCTCCAGGCTCACCGACTATCTCTTCGAGTCGCTGCCCAAGAGCCGCACGTGGCTGCGCCTGAGCTATTGCGCCGGCTTCCTCGTGACCTTCCTGCTCGGCGGCCTGTGGCACGGCATTGCCTGGACGTTTGTGATCTGGGGCCTGCTCCACGGCGTGGGCCTGTCGATCGTATTCGTCTGGAGCCGCGCCCGCGCCGCGCAGTTCCAGAAAGCCA
>CAXSHQ010000348.1:4374-4866 GCA_964236875.1 uncultured Acidobacteriaceae bacterium
GGCGGCGGCGGTATTGGCTCGCGGCGCGGCGGATGGCGGACAGGGCGCCGCGGTCGGCCTCCGGGTCGCCGTGGCGCACGGCCAGCAGGCGCAGGCCGATGTCGGACGGCGCCTCGGGGCCGAGACGCAACGGGTCGCGCTCCTCCAGCAGGGCGGCGAGACTGCTGGCCAGGGCCGCCGCGAGGCCACATGGTGGGGCAGCGTGCTGGGCGCGCTGCTGACGTTCCACTTCGTCTGCCTGGCCTGGGTCTTCTTCCGCGCGGCCAGCGTTCGGGATGCCATGGCCGTGCTCAAGCAGATCGCGTCCGTGTTCTCCGCGCAGGGTCACGGGGCCGAGAACCTCACGCTCCCTCTCGCCGGCGTGATGGTCGCCGCCGCCCTGCTCCATTCCATCCCGGCGAGCTGGTTCGACTGGTCCGCCGCCCGCGCCGCATCGCTGCGGCGACCGCCTCGAAATAGACCTCGGTCTTGCCCGAGCCGGTGACGCCGTCG
>CAXSHQ010000349.1:0-4863 GCA_964236875.1 uncultured Acidobacteriaceae bacterium
CAGGGCCGCGCCACTGGCGCTGGGCTGATGCGGGATCGACGCCCTGGCCGGGCTCCTTGCTGGAGGCGTCTTCGTGGCCGGAGACGGTGGTGCCTTGCGGAGTGCCGGGGGAGAAGCGGCGGCCCTTGAGGTAGGCGAAGGTGGTGTCGTCGGGGGCGATCATGCCGGCGCGGGCGCCGGCTTCGATGCTCATGTTGCAGATCGTCATGCGGCCTTCCATGGAGAGGGCGCGGATGGCGGAGCCGGCGTACTCGACTACGTGGCCGGTGGCCCCGTCGGTGCCGATCTGGCCGATGATCTCGAGGATGATGTCCTTGGCCGTGACGCCGTAAGGGAGCTCGCCTTCGACGTTGATGCGGAAGGTTTTGGGACGCGCCTGCGGGAGGGTTTGCGTGGCCATGACGTGCTCGACTTCGCTGGTGCCAATCCCAAAAGCTAAAGCTCCGAAAGCTCCGTGGGTGCTGGTGTGGGAGTCGCCGCAGACGATGGTCATGCCGGGCTTGGTGGCGCCGAGCTCGGGGCCGATCATGTGGACGATGCCTTGCGAGGCGTCCTGGACGTCGAAAAACTCGATCCCGAACTCGGCGCAGTTCTTGCGCAGGGCGTTGACCTGTGCGGCGGAGACCTGGTCAGCGATTACAAGACGATCCGCCGCGCTGGTGGTGGGCACATTGTGGTCCACCGTAGCGATGTGGCGGTCGGGGCGGCGAAGCGGGCGATTGGCAAGCCGAAGGCCGTCGAAGGCTTGCGGGCTGGTGACCTCGTGGACGAGTTGGAGGTCGATGTAGAGCAGCGTGGGTTCGCCGGTGGGCTCGGCGACGATGTGCTGGTCCCAGACCTTTTCGAACATGGTGCGGGGCTTGAATTGCTGCGGCTTGTCAGTGGTCGCGATGTCGGGTGTGCTCATGGGAGTCATACGTTGCAGGTCTAAGTTATGTGGTGGTTGGTGTGGGCGCCTGTTCAGCTATGGGCTGCGCAAGGTTAGGAACGAGCTTAGAGCTTTGAGCTGGTTAGCTCAGAGCAGTGCGGAAAATCAGTTGTCGGGATCTTTGGGTGTGATGGTGTCGGGTTGTGCGGTGATGGTGTTGGCGCCGGTCATGGCGGGTTGGAGGGCTACGGGGGTGCCGTCGGGTTCGACGAGGATGGCGTGGCTGATGTGGGGGACGAGGCGGTGCGCGGCGGCCAGGCGGACGTTCCAGTGAGCGATGGCCTGGGTGAGCTCGAAGGGCAGCGAGTCCGACGAAACGTAGTGGTTGGGGAAGAGCCAGAGGTAGAAGTCGGCGGCGGTCTCGTCGGTGGTGTGGCCTTCGGTGGACCAGTTGACGGCGGCGAAGATCATCAGGGGCTTGGACAGGCCGAGGTCGAACCAGAGCAGGCCGTGAGCGGCGCAGAAGGTGGGCACGCAGCCGTCTACTGTGATGTAGCGGTTCTTCTCGGTGGTGACGGTGGAGTAGCGGGCGACGAAGCGCGGGATGATTTCGGCGAGCGGAACCTGTTTTGTGGGCGTGGAGCCCCAGAGGGCCTGGGCCTGCCGGAAGTTGTCGTCCAGCAGCGGGGCGAAGCGCTCGTCGAAGCGGAGCTGGTCGGCGCGGCCGTTAGGGAGGGGTTTGGTGAACTCCCAGAGCCATTGCGGGCTGGCGCTGTCGGGTGCGCGGTTGGGCGGTACGTCGCGGCGATGTGGCGGGGTGGGGACGAGGGCGCCCGGCGGGGTGATCTGGGCGCGGGCGGTTGCGGCCATGGTCAGGCCAGTAAGGAGAGTCCCGAGTTGGAGGAAGTGGCGCATCGGAAGAACGCAGATCCCCTTCGGGGATGACAACAAGAAAGGCAAAGACAGCAAGAAAGGCAAAGACAGCAAGAAAGGCAAAGACAACAGCGACCGCAAAGACAACAGCAGATTCCCTTCGGGAATGACAACAAAGCGGAGCTAAACGGCGTGGAGGGATTGGTTGCGGTCGAGGGATTCGCTGAGCGTGTCGCAGACGAGCTTGCCCATCTGCTGGGTGGAGACGTTGGCGGCGGTGTTGCCGCGGGCGATATCGGCGGTGCGGTGGCCAGCTTCGAGGACCCGGGCGACGGCGGCTTCAATGGCGGCGGCTTCGGCTTCGAGGTGGGCGGAGTGGCGGAGGACCATGGCGGCGGTGAGGATGGCGCCGAGAGGATTGGCCTTGCCCTGGCCGGCGATGTCGGGCGCGGAGCCGTGGACGGGCTCATACAGGTTGACCTTGCCGCCGATGGTGGCCGAGGGGAGCATGCCGAGCGAGCCGGTGATGACGCCGGACTCGTCGGAAAGGATGTCGCCGAACAGGTTTTCGGTGAGGACGACGTCGAAGTTGCGCGGCACGTTCATGAGGTGCATGGCCATGGAGTCGACGAGCTGGTGCTCGACCGTCACGTCGGGGTAGTCGCCCTTGATTTCGTCGACGGTGGCGCGCCAGAGCTGGGAGCACTCGAGCACGTTGGCTTTATCGACCTGGGTGAGCTTTTTGCGGCGCTTGCGGGCGAGCTCGAAGGCGACGCGGGCGACGCGTTCGACCTCTGGGCGCGAGTAGCGCATGGTATTGATGGCTTCGCCAGTTTCCTTGTTCCAGGAGCGCGGCGTGCCGAAGTAGAGGCCGCCGAGGAGCTCGCGGACGAACAGGATATCGACACCCTTGGTGACTTCAGCGCGGAGGGGCGAGTTCTCAGCAAGGTCGGGGTAGGCGAAGGAGGGGCGGAGATTGGCAAAGCCGCCAAGCTCTTGGCGGATCTGCAGCAGGCCGGCTTCGGGGCGCTTGTCGGGCGTGAGGTGGTTGAACTTGTTGTCGCCGACCGCGCCGAGCAGGACAGCGTCGGCGTCGAGGCAGGCGTCAATGGTGGCCTGCGGGAGCGGCGTGCCATTGGCGGTGATGGCGACCCCGCCGATGAGGGCTTCCGTAAAGCGGAAGTCGTGGTCACCGAACTCGGCGACCTTGCGGAGGATGCTTTGGGCTTCGCGGGTGACCTCGGGGCCGATGCCGTCGCCGGCGAGAACGGTGATGTGGAGCTTCATGCGTGTCCTTGTTTGGAGAGCATTTCGATGCTCTCTACGTTGTTGGATGGAGGATACTCCGCGGGGCGATGCTCCACCCATCGAGTGCTGCCTGAGCGTAGATAACCGATAAACAGCAGCATAACTGCTTCTTATGCTTGCGTGAAGATGTATAGGCGTTTCTAATGCATTCATTGACACGCCCGAAGCGTGTGGGCAAGGGAGCAGGCCATGGACCTGATGCAGTTGGAGACCTTTCTTACGGTGGCGGAGGAGCGCAGCTTTTCGCGTGCGGCGGCGCGGCTGCACCGGACGCAACCGGCGGTAAGCCAGGCGATCGCCAAGCTGGAAGCGGAGCTGGGCGAGCCGCTGCTGGAGCGGAGCTTTCGCGATGGGACGCTCACGGACGCGGGCCTGGTGCTGCGCGATTACGCGCAGAAAATGCTGAACCTGCGCACCGAGGCGGGTGCGGCACTGGTGGAGCTGCGGGCATTGCATACGGGACGGCTCTCGCTGGCGGCGAACGAGTACACATGCCTCTACCTGTTGCCGCTGTTGCATGCATTCCGGCGAAAGCATCCGCGGATCAAGGTGGCGGTGCAGCGGTCGCTGGCGAGCCGCATTCCGGACGAGGTGCTGCAGCACACGGTGGAGCTGGGCGTGGTGAGCTTTCGGCCGGACGACCCGCAGGTGCGGTCCACGGTGGTGTACCGGGATGAGCTGGTGTGCATCGTGGGTCCGGAGCACGCGCTGGCCGGGGAGGTGCAGGCGACTGTGCAGCGGCTGGGGCGGGAGACGTTTGTGGCGCACAACGTGCCGTCGCCGCTGCGGCAGAAGGTGATCGATGCGTTCCGGCGGCATCGGACGCCGCTGCAGATGGAGGTGGAGCTGCCGTCGCTGGAGGCGATCAAGAGGTTTGTGCAGCGTGGCGAGGGCGTGGCTTTGGTGCCGCGGCTGACGGTGGAAAGCGAACTGCAGGCGGGCACGCTGGTTGGGGTGGCGGTGCCGCAGCTGCAGATGGAGCGCAAGCTGCGGCTGGTGGTGCGGCGGAAGGCCGCGCTGAGCCATGCGGCGCAGGCGTTTCTGCGGGTGGTGGAGGAGTATGCGTCTCGGCATGGGGACCCGTACTGCTATACGCCGGAACGTGCGGCTAACGGCTGAGTGGAGGCCGGAACTGCGGCGGAACTCACCTGTGGCGAGGAGACCTTCACGGATGGCGCATGCTAAGAGCTTGCACGGCCGGGCGTTCAGGCCAAAAATGGCTGCGACCGAAACCTTGATGGCTGCTTGTGCGTTAACCACAGCACCGCGCCGTTTCGGCGGCAGAAGGCGCCCTGAGGGCGAAGGAGATTCACCGATGAACAGGATTGCTGGAAAACTTACCCGACGGCTGGCGCTGGTGACGGCATGTGCCGCCCTGACCGCGCTGCCCCTGCTGGCGCAGGATACGCCTCCGCCTCCTCCGCCTGCCACGCAAACACAGGGACCGCCGCCGGGCGGCGGCATGGGTGGCGGCCGCGGGGGCATGATGAGCCCTGAACAGCGCCTGGCCATGATGAAGGAGCAGCTTGGCCTGAGCGACGACCAGAGCACCAAGATCAAGGCGATCCTGGAAGAAAGCCGCGGCAAGATGACAGCCTTGCGGGGGGATTCGAGCCTTTCGCAGGACGACATGCGCGCGAAGATGATGGCCATGAACCAGGACCAGAACTCGAAGATCCGGGCGATTCTGACGGCTGACCAGCAGACGAAGTTCGATGCCATGCAGCAGCGAACGCGCCGCGGACCGGGTGGCGGTCCTGGCGGACCCCCGCCGCCGCCTCCGACAACGCCGCAAGTCTAGCGCGGAGCGACGA
>CAXSHQ010000350.1:0-2897 GCA_964236875.1 uncultured Acidobacteriaceae bacterium
TCGTCCTCGGAAAGCGCGACCATGCAGTTGCGCACATCGCCGGGCGGAAGGATGTTGAGGTCTTCGCGGAGGCGTCCGGAGGACCCGCCATCGTCAGTGACGGTGACGACGGCAGTGAGGTCCGCGATGAGGCAGGACGCATCTTTGCATGCGGGCTCCGCGAGGTGCTGCGGGGCGGCCGGGGTGACCGTGTAGCGCTTGAAGCCTCGCAGCAGCGTGGACAGGCCGGTACCGCCGCCGATCGCAACGACGCGGAGTTGCTGGAGGAATCCCACACATGGGTGAGAAGGCCGACCGATGGGAGCATGGCGCCAAGGGAGCGGGTGAGAATCAAAAGCCGCATCATGAGAGCTGCCCTCTTTCGTTTATGGTCAGTAATGGAGACTGACAGCGTGAGAGTTAGGTCGAAAGCCGGGTTGTTCCTCTGCAGTGTTGGGCTCATGGTCACGATGGGCGTCGCCACGCGAGCCGGTGCGCAGGCGGAGAATACTGCCCAGCGTCTCGCCGACCTGCTGGTCTTCGGCGGCTACGCTTACACGTCACCGGACTACGGTCCGCAGCACAACAACGGCTTCACGCTGGGGGCGGATTACGATCGCCTCTTCGGCTGGCGTGCGATCCCTGGATTCGAGTTTCGTGCGAACTTCAACAGCGGCCAGACGGTAAAGGAGCACACGTACATAGCGGGGCCGCGACTGCATGTGAACCTGGCGAGACGCTTCCACCCGTATGGTGACTTCCTGGTGGGCCTGGGAGCGATCACCTATCCCATTCCGGTCGGCACGATCAACGATTCCGGTCTGGCTTACTCGGGCGGAGGCGGTGTGGACATCGATGTGGCCCACAACGTGATGCTCAAGGCGGACTACCAGTCGCAGAGCTGGAACCTGGGAAGAATGGATATGTGAAGCCGGGCGGCGGCGACTTTACGGTGGGGGCCGACGATCTTTACCCTGGGCGTGACGTATCGGATCCCGTTCCGGCGATGGGTCGACTCCGAGCACCAATCGCGCTACTGACAAGAGCGGCTGAGCGATGTAGTCGCCAAGGGCTCTTCGCCATGTCTTTTGGCTAGTCTGACGCGGACGACTCAAGGAGTCGTCTGCCCGTAGCTTGTCCATCAGCCCAAAGCACAAGATTCGCGTGCCCGCATGAGAGGGTTTTCGCTTCTTTCCGGCGTTAGCAGGTAGAGTGCAATTCCGCCTCTTCCCAACCAGCTAGCCGGGGCGCCCTATAGCTAGCTCCTGCCCAGGAGATTTCCATGCGATTCTTGCGACACGCGTTTACGACAACGACTCTCTGCCTCCTTCTGCTCAGCGTTGCCGCTCCACTCCATGCCTCGGGTTCCAATGACAAGGTGAAGGTCAGAGTTGCCAATGGCGGTCCTTTCAAGGGCGAGAGCTTCGCGCTGGGTGCGTTCCGCGTGGCGTTCACAACCGAAGACGAGGTCGTATCGGTCGCGAAGGGAAGCTGGGTTACCGGCGGCAGCAGCTCTTCCGCCTCCATTTCCGGTTCGCTCGAGGGACTCGACCAGCCGACGATGCAGCGTATCGCCGACCAGGTGTATGCCGACTTTCTGCGGCAGGCTGCGGCGCGTGGTCTGAAGATTACGGACTCCGTTCATCTCGCCGGTGCTTCGGCCAGCTACAAAGCACTCGCGCCATCCACGAATTACGAGCAGGGCCGGATGGGCACTGTTGTGATCCCCACCGGGCAGACCTCCGTTGCACTGTCCGAAGACGGCAGCACAAAAGCCAACAAGGGTTCCAAAGGCTTGCTTGCGCAATGGAAGCAGATGGGTGCTACAGACTTTGGGACTGCCGATGCCAACAAGGCATTTCCCGCTGCGGCCAAGGAAGCCGGCATGCCCGTGATCGGCGTGACCATCGTCGTCAACTTTGCCGACTTTAAGGGCGGGAATGGCAGCTTCGGTCATTCCAAGACCGGAATGGAAACGGGCGCGACCATCGACGGCAATGGCAAGCAGGAAATGCTGCGCAACACCTCGATCGTCGGCTGGGCCGCCGGCACCGCAAGCTGCGCCGCGTGCATGGGGCAGGCGCTGCTCGAAGGCACGATCCACTCCAATGAGCCGATCGGGTCTACCGCAGCAGGCAAAACGCACAAGAGCAGCATCGGCTTCGGCAATGGCCCGACCAGCAGCAGCGCGAAGAAGGGCGTGGTTGTCGAGGTGGACCTGCCTGCTTTCGAGAAGAATGTCCTGGCGGTAGCCACGGAAGCGAACGCCGCGCTGCTAGCTGAGCTTGGCTCGCACTGATGGCCTGGGGAAGTTATTCATCGGTAGAAGCTGGCGCGATGCGTCCGATGGCGGCGTATTCGAGCGTCGTAATCCGGTGCCCGGTGAAGTGGCTTCGCAGGCGGCCCTCGCCGCAGGGCCGTTGCCGGTGATGAGTGGGCTCCCTCATGGGAGGCCATCTCATCGCAAGAGCAGCTGGCGTATTTCACTGGCAATGGCTCTAAGTACCGGCAGAGCGAGAGCCTTCAACTGCTGCCGCGTGTAGCGGCTCGCGTTGACACCGACATTGAGGGCGGCGACGGCGTTCCCGGCGACATCGAACACAGGCACCGCAAGGGAGCGAAGCCCCAGTTCCAATTCCTGGTCAACCATGCAGTATCCCCTGGCTTTGCAGGTGACCAGCAGAGAGCGCAGGGTCGGTGCATGGGTGATCGTGTAGCGCGTAAGGCCAACAAGCTTTGCCTGACGCAGGTAAGCATCAACGGCTTCGGGCGGTTGCTGGGCCAGAAGGACGCGACCCATCGATGTACAGTACGCCGGCAGGGAACTGCCGATCTGTAGATCGACCGACATGATGCGCACCGGCGATGCGGACCGCGCAATATACGTGATCGTGTCGCCTTCGAGGATGGCCATGGAG
>CAXSHQ010000350.1:2907-4854 GCA_964236875.1 uncultured Acidobacteriaceae bacterium
CAGGACTCGCGTAGGGCGCCGGTCATCTTTTCGAGATAGGGCTGGGACACGGCTGCAAGCGGCGCTGAGGCAAGATAGGAATGTCCGAGTGTCAGCACGCGGGGCCGCAGGCTGAACTGCCTGTTGTACAGACTCACATAGCCGAGATGCTTGAGCGTATGCAGACAGCGGCGAACGACTGCGCGAGGAAGGCCCGTGTGCGTGCTGATCTCGGCTATGGTCAAGCTGCGCCGCTGGTCGGAGAACGTTGTGAGGACATCCAGCCCGCGAGCCAGGGACAACATGAACTCCTGATCACCGACGGGGTAGGCTGGGTGACGCGGCGACTTCTTGGCGGTAATTCTGGTTCTGCGCCCGGCTGCCTTCTCCAAGGCTTTGCTGATCGACGCCTCCATAAGAACTCTCCGTTTCCGGGACAATCTTGAGTTGTCGGACTGACGATGTAGAACTTCCTCTGTGCTTGCAACGCTAATCTCCGGCGATGCCACGGTCAACGAAGAGGAGGTTTCCTGCACGCGTACCGGGAGACGCAACGCATGGAAAGTTCGGTAACCGTACTTGCACCGCAAAGCGTCCCGGAGCGCCACTTGTTGCAGGACACGGATTGCAGCGTGGCGTGATAATAACTTGCCATGTCAGAGCTTGTGTCTCTTTCTACCGCAGTTCATGACCTTATCGAAGACGGACGTCAAGTTGCTCTGGAAGGGTTTACGCACCTTATTCCTTTCGCGGCGGGGATGGAAATTATCCGCCAGAGGAAGCGAAACCTGTCTCTGATCCGGCTTACGCCAGACGTTATCTACGACCAGCTGATCGGCTCTGGCTGCGCGGCCCGCCTGACGTTTTCCTGGGGAGGCAATCCGGGCGTGGGTTCTCTCCATCGCTTTCGTGACGCTGTCGAAAAGTCCTGGCCCACGGCGCTCATCCTCGAAGAGCGAAGCCATAGCGACCTCGCGAATGCCTTTACTTCCGGAGCCGCCGGCCTTCCTTTCGCGGTCCTGCGGGGGTACGCGGGCTCCGACCTGCCGCGCTACAACCCACAGATCAAGTCGGTCACCTGTCCCTTCACGGGCGAGGTGCTGGCGGCCACACCTTCGGTGCGGCCGGACGTTACGATCATCCATGCACAGAAAGCGGACCGCAAAGGAAATGTTCTTCTCTGGGGCATTCTGGGCGTACAGAAGGAGGCAGTGCTGGCCGCCAAGCACTCCATCGTGACTGTAGAAGAGGTCGTCGACTCGCTGGATGCGTGGCCGAACGCGTGCATCCTCCCCTCGTGGGCCATCACTTATATCTGCCATGTGCCGCGCGGTGCGACCCCTTCCTACGCCGACGGCTACTACCATCGCGACAACGCCTTCTACGTGCAGTGGGACGCAATTTCGCGCGACCGCGACCGGTTCGACTCCTGGATCGAACGCCACATCCATGGCACAAAGGACTTCGCAGAGTTCGAGCGGGTCCTTGCCGAATCGCGTTCTGAAGCGGCAGACACCGGGGAGGCGAGGCAATGAGCGAAGCGACACTCGAAGTCACAAACGCAACGGCATACACAACGAACGAGATGATGACTGTGACCGCATCGCGCATGCTTCGCAATCGCGCGGTCTGCTTTGTCGGCATAGGCCTGCCTTCAACCGCGGCCAACCTCGCACGCCTCACGCACGCGCCCGATGCTGTACTCATTTACGAGTCCGGGCCGATCGGCGCGAAGCCCAAAGTGCTCCCGCTTTCTATCGGCGATGGCGACCTGGCGGCCAACGCCGACACCGTGGTTTCGACGCCTGAGATCTTTCGCTACTGGCTGCAGGGCGGGCGTGTCGACATCGGCTTTCTTGGCGCAGCCCAGATCGATAAGTTCGCCAATCTAAATACCACCGTTATTGGCAACTACAACAGCCCGAAAATTCGTCTTCCGGGTGCAGGAGGAGCACCTGAAATCGCAAG
>CAXSHQ010000351.1:0-1157 GCA_964236875.1 uncultured Acidobacteriaceae bacterium
GGCCACCATTACCTTGGACGACTCCTGCCAAGTCGGCGGGAGTGCGCTTTCCCATTGTTCTACGAGTGGGGCCGATCGAGAGGCGTCTTCAGCGAGGGTGGTGAGAGTCCCTTGCGTAGAGGAAGGTCTTGGGAAGACCTGCATCGGGAACGTGGCCGTATAAGCTTTCGCCGGGCAGGCCCTCCGCGATGATGGCCCGGGCGGCGATGAGCTTCTCGATATCGATGCCTGTGCTCAGGCCCATCGACTCGAGAAGGAAGACGAGGTCTTCGGTCACGATGTTGCCGGTGGCGCCGGGCGCGTAGGGGCAGCCGCCCAGGCCGCCGTGCGAGGCGTCGAAGGTGGTGACGCCTGCGTCCAGCGCGGCAACGACGAGGGCGAGGCCCTGGCCGCGGGTGTTGTGGAAGTGCGCGGCTCCGGCCTTGTCGCCGATCTCCTCGCGAAGGCGCTTGAACATGCGCTTCACCTGCGTAGGGTTGGCGTAACCGACGGAGTCGGACAGGCCGATGGAGTCCACGCCGGCGGCGGCTAGCCGCGTGGCGATGTGCATGACGAAGTCTTCAGAGACCTCGCCCTGAATGGAGCAGCCGAAGGCGGTGGAGATGCCGACCTCGAGGCCGACCGGTTGCGGCTGCGCGTCGCAGAGCTCGCGTACCTGCCTTACCTGCTGCACCGCTTCCTCGGGAGTCATGCGGACGTTGGCGAGACTGTGCTCCCGGGAGGCGGAGACCGGCATGGTGACTACGCTGACGTTGGCAGCGACCGCGCGCTCGGCGCCTTTGTAATTGGGGGCGAGAGCGAGGACTTTCAGGTTGGGAATGGTGCGCGCGGCGCGGACGACGTCTGCCGCGTCGCTGATTTGCGGCAGCAGCTTGGGAGAGACGAAGGAGCCGACTTCGATCTCGGAGAGACCGGCGCCGGCGAGGGCCTGGATCCAGCGGATCTTCGCCGCAGTGGGCATGGCCTGGTGAATGCTTTGCAGGCCGTCGCGTGGGCCTACTTCGCTGACGATGATGTCGGTGGAGGATGGGTTGATCACGGGTGTCTCTACAGTCGGGCGTGCTGTTGGAGCTGTTGTTGTAAAGATGCAAATTTAGGCCTACGCTCCCGCTTCGGCCTAGGCTGGTATGTGTCGCGCCTTCAGCGCTAAAGCTGTC
>CAXSHQ010000351.1:1167-4804 GCA_964236875.1 uncultured Acidobacteriaceae bacterium
GTTCTCCTCGAGGTGTGGTGCCACTGCGAGCAGAATGCGGGGATCCTTCGCTTCGCTCAGGATGACACCAAGTAGCAGGAAGCACTATACCTGGAGGAGAACGGCGCTGAAGCCTTGTTGCGACGACAGGAGCACGGCTCTAATCGCCGCAGCGGTAGATGTCGTTGATGTTCCAGTGGCCGGGAGTGGGGGTGGGGACGTTGACCATGGGAATGCGGATGAGTGTGGGGAGGTCGGAGGTCAAGGCCGCTTCGATGGCCGGGAGGAGCTCGGCTGCGGACTTGATGTCCACGCCGTTGGCGCCGTGGGCACGCGCGATGGCAGCGTAGTCGATGTGGTAGGGCTTGCCGTTGCGCAGGAACTTGCAGCCGAAGGTGGTGTTGTACTTCGCTTCCTCCAGGCCGGCGATCACGCCGAAGGCAGAGTTGTCCATGACGATCCAAACGACCGGGATGTCGGCTTCCATGGCGGTCGCGATGACGGAGGGGTTGGCGGCGCAGAAGCCACCGTCTCCCACCAGGGCCACGGCCGCGCGGTCCGGCTGAGCCAGCTTGATGCCGAGGACAGCGGCGGCGCCGAAACCCATGGTGGCCAGGCCGCTGGGTGTGATGAAGGTGCCGGGCTGCTTGAAGGGGAACTGCTGGGCTACGCCGTTCTTATTCCAACCCACGTCTGTGACGACATAGCCGTCTTCGGGGAGGGCTGCACGAAGATCGCTGAGGATGCGCTCCGGGCGGAGTGGAAAGGCGTCGGAGGTGTAGTGCTCGGTGAAGTTGCTGCGGAACTTCTGGTTGCTGTCTGCAATGCGCGCGCGCAGCTCCAGGCGAGGCCGGCGCTTGACCTGCCGGGCCGCGGCCACGAGCTCTTTCAGGGCGAGCGTGGAGTCGGAGACAGCACCGATGAAGGTGGGGTAGTTGCGCCCGATCTCCATGGGGTCGATGTCGATGTGCATGAGCTTGGTGGGTGGGATGTTGAAGGTGTAGCGCGGGTCCCAGGAGCTGGAGTTCGCTTCGGCGAGACGCGTGCCGATGGCGAGGATGAAGTCCGCCTGCCGGCAGAGTGCGTTGGCAACGGGTGTGCCCCAGAAGCCGGTCTGGCCGGCCAACAGGGGATGGCCGTCGGGCATGCAGCCTTTGCCCATGAGGGTGTGCGCGACGGGAATCTCCAGCAGCTCCGCGAGCTCGGTGAGCAGCCGGGGCGCGCCGGCGGCAAGAGCGGAGGTGACGCCGCCGCCCGCGTAGAGAACGGGGTCCTTGGCTTCGGCAAGGGTTTCGACGATGCGCTGCGCGATGGAGGGATCGATGCAGGGCTTGGCGACGAAGGGCGGCTCCTTGCTGAAGGCGTCGACGAAGAGGTTGGAGGAGAAGTGGTCCATAGGCACATCGACGAGCACGGGACCGGGCCGGCCGCTGACGGCAAGATGGAAGGCGCGCTCGATGGTGCGGGGCAGGTCGTCGACACGATCGACGCGGTAGACGCGCTTGCAGAAGGGACGGCAGATCTCGAACTGCCCGCCATCGAGGAACATGTTGAATTCCTGGTGGGGATGACGGCCGTAGAAGTAGGAAGGAACGTCGCCCGCGATGACCACCATGGGGATGGAATCGAGTGCGGCGCTAGCGATGCCGGTGACGGCGTTGGTGAGACCGGGGCCGAGGTGCGTCATCAGGATGCCGGGCTTGCCGGTGGCACGGGCGTAGCCTTCGGCCATATGGGCCGCTACCTGCTCATGGCGCGCGGTGACAAAGCGGATCTTGCTCTTGCCGATGGCATCGAGCAGACCGACAACGGTATGTCCGCAGAGCCCGAAGATGACTTCCACGCCGAGACGTTCGAGGTACTCGGTGAGTAGATAGGCAGCGATACGTTCTTCGGTGCCAACGGGCCGTCCATAGGCTGCCAGCTCGCCTTCCCGCCCGCCGGGGAGAGTGAGCTCTCCGCGATCTGCGATCTCTACATCGGAATAGGCACCGGACTTATGGACG
Organism: uncultured Acidobacteriaceae bacterium; assembly: GCA_964236875.1. GTDB lineage: Bacteria > Acidobacteriota > Terriglobia > Terriglobales > Acidobacteriaceae > Granulicella. The sequence goes on from CAXSHQ010000351.1 coordinate 3,153, forward strand.
AGGTTCGACATGCGAGTCATGATAGTTCAGCGATCTTGAGGGTAGGTTTCGGAACGGTGTCGGTACGGTGCATGTTTATTTGGCGTCTAGAGCTAATGTCTTCGAGGTGCAGCGGCCGCTCAGACGACCGGGAGATCATAAACTTCGCTCAGCAAGACTCCTGTGCTTGGAGCGAGCATGACACCTGACGGAGAGCGGCCTGGATGGTGCTCCAAGCTCCTACTTGTGATGCTGCGGCTCTGCTTTTGGCGATGGCTCGCCGGAGGCTGGTGTGGTTGCGGCGGCCTGGCCGGAGGGCGCAGGGACGGGGCTCTCTGGGCCCAGGTGGGCGCCGAGGTAGTCGGCCATTTTCTCGAGGTCGTCGTCGGAGGCTTCCATGCCCTTGGAGACCATGTTGTCGAGGATCTGGTTCCACTTCTCTTTGGTGTGCCGCTGGCGCGCGAAGACGTCGGTCCCGTGGCAGGTGGAGCAGAGCTTCTTCGTGGTGTCGTGACCTTCGCCGGGCGGCAAGACGACGAGGCTGGTCTTGGCGGGCTTGGGCTTGGGAGCGGGCGCCTGCAGGAAAGTAAGCAGCGCAGCGAAACGCGGCAGTGGATGTGTAGCGAGCGAAGCAGCGTGTGGACCGGCGGAGCGCTCCATGGCGCTCGCTGTGCCGATAGAGGCAAGCAGCAGGCCGGTGGCTGTCATCGATCTAAAGATGCCGAAGCTGCCGAAGGTACGCAAGGTTCTCATACTGGGTCCCGCTTTCGTGTAGATGCTGCTACTTCGTCAATGCAAATGCCGTGATGCTGTCATCTGTGATGGGATCGTTGAGGAAGGTTCCGCCCGCGGAGACGGTCACGACGTACTGCCTGCCGTCGGCGCCGAGGTAGGTTGCAGGCACCGAGTGAGCCGCGGCGCCCAGCTTGTAGGCCCAGAGCTCTTTGCCAGACTTCGCGTCGAAGGCGCGGAAGCGCTGGTCGTCCGTGGCCCCGATGAAGACCACACCACCCGCGGTGGCGATGCTGCCGCCGATGTTGGGACGGCCGGTGTTCTGTTTGCCCGCTGGGAGGGAATCGGTGACGCCGAGGTTCACCTGCCAGGCGATCCTGCCGGTGTTGACGTTGATCGCGTAGAGCTCACCCCAGGGGGGCTGCTGGCAGGGCAGACGTTTTTCATCGTCCCAGAAGCGGCCGGTGACCGAACCGCTCATGCGGTACGGGTAAGGACCGTCTTCGGAGGGGAAGAGGCCTTCAAGCTGCCCGAGGTTCTGGCCGTTGACGTACATGAGGCCGAGGTCCGGATCCAAAGAGGCGCCTCCCCAGTTCACTCCACCGATGGCGCTGGGAAAACTGATCAGCGTCTTCTCCTTCGGCAAGGGTGTGAACACGGGTCCCATCTGCAAGTCGTTGTCCTTGACCAGCGCGCGGCAGAACGCTTCGTGTTCGGGCGTGACGGTGGCGATGTCCGCCATGGTGAAGGTGGTGCGGGATACCGGCGGCGTGACGGTGGCAAAGGGTTGGGTGGGCGACATCTGCTCGCCGGGAACATCGCTCTTGGGCACGGGCCGCTCTTCGATGGGGTAGACCGGTTTGCCGGTCACGCGGTCGAGGAAGAAGACCAGGCTGCTCTTGGAAACGATGGCGACGGCGGGGATCTTTTTGCCGCCCTTG
>CAXSHQ010000352.1:0-4800 GCA_964236875.1 uncultured Acidobacteriaceae bacterium
GCATGACCACGTGCAAAACGTACTGCATGCCGAGAAACAGCACTGCCGCCAGGATCATGGACCAAAGCGGAATAAGCTTCAACTCGTTGTCTTCCATGACCGCGGCTTCGTTTTCCCGGGAGCTCCACCACTGGTTGGGGGCGGCCATGGCTTACATATCTCCGTTGGAGCGGGCGCGGGAGCGCTGCAGCCATACCAGGCTGCCAATGAGGATCGTCAACGGAAGCGACCAGGCAAGGAAGACAAGCGTCTGGTAGCTGCCGTCCAGCACACCGTTGGAGGTCAGGTCGGAGCCATCCAGCAGATCCCATGCGCCGTAACCAGTGACCAGCAGCAGCGTGGAGCAGAGGGCAACCGGCACCCACAAGCTGCGGGAGCGCTGCTTTTGAGCACGCATTTGCAGCGCCTGCTCACGCACCACGCGATGCGTACGGTTCACCACGGAAGCGCGAGCGCCCGAGGTGACAGCTCCCCCATGAAAGACGGGGTGCTGCGGAGAGGAGCTCATGCGCCTGCCTCCGCATTGCGGAGCTCACGGAGCGTGAGAAGCAGCGGCTTGAGCGCAGCCAGGCCACGATACAGGCGGGACTTGACGGTGGACAGCGGAGCGCGCGTCATGGTGGCGATCTCTTCCAGCGACATCTCCTCATGGAACCGGAGGGTGATGACTTCGCGGTAGCTGGGTTCCAGATGAAGCAGAACGGAAGCTAGTTCGGCGGCGTTCTCACGCGAACGGAACTGCTCCAGAGGAGAGGGTCCTTCTTCGGCAATCTCGAACGGCCGATCATCGTCATTCTCCCGCATCTCGTCTAGGGATGCCATGGTCCTTTTGCGGGACAGGTCGATGACGAGGTTGCGCGCGATGGTGAATATCCAGGTATCGAAACGCGCTTTGCCGTTGTACTGCGAACCGCGGCGGAGCACACGAATCCAGACCTCCTGGAACAGGTCTTCGGCCACTTCACGCTTGTTGGTGAGAAACAGCAGGTAGCGCATCAGGCGGTGCTGATAGGTGTCGATCAGGCGGTCGAGCAGCTCGGGATCCTGGCGCTTCAGGCCACGGGCGATCTCGGCATTTTCGCGCGCCACGTCGGCGGCAGCCGCGGCGGAAAGTGCGACGGATGTCCTCACGCTTGTAGAGACGGTGCGGGCCATGGGAAAGTCTCGCTCCTAAAGTGCTTTCTTTTATTCTACCTTGTCGTGAGGCGATGTATGCAGCTGGGCCGGTGCAACCGCGACGGTACACTGCGGGAATGGACGTTCTGTACGGGCTCCACCCGGTGGAAGAGGCGCTGCGCGCGGGCGTGCGCACCGTGGACCACGTGAGCGTGGCGCGGGAGCGCGAGGCCAGGCGCGACCCTCGGCTGGAGGCGCTGCTGGAGCTTTGCCAGGAGCGAGGGGTGCGGGTGCATCGCGAAACGCGCGAGCAACTGCAGCGGCATACGAAGACGGACGCGCACCAGGGCGTGGTGGCTTTCCTGAAGGAACGAGCGTTTCTGGCGCTCGAAGACCTGCTCGGAGCGGCGGCGGGAGCTTCGGGGCGGAGGTTCCTGCTGGCGCTGGATGGCGTGGAAGACCCGCATAATCTGGGTGCTTTGCTTCGCTCCGCGGATGGAGCCGGGGTGGATGGTGTGATGCTGCCGGAGCGGCGTTCGGCGCCGCTCTCGGCGGTGGTGGCGAAGAGCTCGGCGGGGGCCAGCGAGCATGTGCGGATTGCGCGGGTGACCAACCTGACGCGGGCACTGGAAACCGCGAAAAAGGCAGGATTCTGGATCGTTGGGCTGGATGAGCGCGGGACTCCGGATTACACGGATTTCAATTTTCGCCAGGATTGCTGCCTTGTTCTGGGCAGTGAGGGCAGCGGACTGCATGAGCTGGTGAAGCGGACCTGCGACTATCTGCTGCGGATACCCATGGCGGGCCAGGTAAGTTCCCTGAATGTGTCCGTTGCAGGGGCGGTGGTGATGTATGAGGCCATGCGCCAGCGGCGTTCCGGTACTGTTGCGCCCACGGCAGAGTCCAAGCAGAAAGTGCGAAAAGGCCTGGGTTCCTAATGGTAAAACGTGGAGCGGCGCTGGTGTTTTGTGTGGCGCTGGTGTGTGTGGTGTGCCCGGGCGTGCGTGGGCAGGTCGGAAGCCCTCCGGCGACGCCCTCTGCACCCGGTCAGCAGCCCGCTCCTGCCCAGGTGCCGGGGAGCCCTGCGCCCGAGACACCGCCGGCGAGCGGCAAAGGCACGGTGCTGTTTCAGAGCCACGGCGATCCGCCCGCGGCCACCGCGGAGCCGGCCGGGCCCGGACGGAGAGTGTTGCCCGTCTCTCCTCGGGAACCGGGAACGGAGCCGGCGGAGAACGCTGGCGGCCCGGAGCTGACGGATCGGCAGCGCGGATCGCTGTTGTTCACGGCGTATGACCTGGATGCGCGGGTGGCGCCCGCGAGCGGCAAGCTGACGGTGCGGGCTCGTGTGACGGCTCGAAATACCGGTGAGGCGGCGCTCGACAGGATTGCGCTGCAGGTGTCGTCGGCGCTGAACTGGGAAAGCGTGAGCCTGGTGACGCCGGGTGGGGTAAAGAGGCTGGCACTGGCGCAGCACCTGCTCGACACGGATGCAGACCACACGGGCCGGGCGAGTGAAGCGGTGCTGGAGCTGCAGGAGCCGCTTGCGCCGGGAGCTTCGGTCACGCTGGATGCGTTCTACTCCGGGACGGTATTGCCGAGTGCAGAACGGCTATCCAGGATAGGCGCGAGCGGGATCCAAGCCGGCGCGGCGGATTGGGACAGGATTACGCCGACGGGTGTTTGGCTGCGCGGGTTCGGGAACGTGATGTGGTACCCGGTGTCGTCGCCGCAGCTTTTTCTAGGGGAAGGCGCGAAGCTGTTCGAGGCGATCGAGAAGGTGAAGCTCGAGGAGCAGGCGGCGACCGTGCGCCTGCGGCTCAGCGTGGAGTACGCAGGCGATCCGCCGGCGGCGGCTTACTTCTGCGGACGGCGGGCGGCTTTCAAGGCGATCAGCGACGACCCGGATATGCCCACAGCCGCGGGCGCGGGTGTGGCGATGGCTGAGTTTGCGGAGGAGCCCCTGGGTTTCCGGACGCCGAGTTTGTTCGTTGTTGCGCGACCGGAGGTCATGACGGCTTCACTGGGGGGCGGAGAGCCGATGCTGGCGTTGGTGGCGGCGGATGAAGCAGTGACGCCCGCGCTGGCGAAGTCTACCGAGCGGCTGCTGCCGCTCTTCCAGCAGTGGCTGGGCGCGCGGCCGCTTTCGGCGCTGACGGTGATCGCGCCGCCGGTGGCGAATGGCCAGCCGTTCGAGGATGGGCCGCTGGTGGTCGCGCCGCTGGCCTCGCTGGGAGAGGCGGATGCGCTGCCGGCTCTTACCTTCTCCCTGCTGCATGCGTGGGTGCAGAGCGGCCGGCCTTGGGTGGATGAAGGACTGGCTCAATTCTTTGCACTGGTGCAGGTGGAGCAGGAGCGCGGGCGGGACGCCATGGTTGCGCAGTTAGCGGAGATGCTGAAGCCGGTGGTGCTGGCGCAGGCTTCGGTCCGGGATGCTGCCCAGGCGCCTGCTGCCTCGGCGGAGTCGCAAGCGGCGTTTTCCAGCTCGGCGGCTGCTGTGACGGGTGAGCCGCTGATAGCGACGGGCTCGGAGCTGTTCTACCGGCGCAAGGCGGCGGCGGTTTGGCTCATGCTGCGGGAGATCGCCGGCGAGCAGGCACTGCAGGTGACGCTGCAGGCGTGGCGGGGTCGAGAACCGGTGCGGGGTGAGACGGCTGAAGAGAACGCGCTTGCCCTGGAGGCGATGCTGGAGAAGAACAGCGGCAAGGACCTGCGTGGGATCTTCGAGGATTGGGTGCTGCACGACCGTGGGCTGCCGGAGTTGACACTGACACAGGTATCGCCACGGCAGCTACCCGCTACAGCGAGCGGACGGAGCGGTGGCTGGCTCACGGCTATCACAGTGAACAATGCAGGCGGGGCAATGGCGGATGTGCCGGTGATCGTCAGCGCCGGGAGCTTCAGCACGACGGTGCGGCTCACAGTGCCGGGCGGCAGCAGTGCGACGGCGCGCGTGCAGACCGAGGCGGTTCCGACAGAGGTGCAGGTGAACGATGGGATTACGCCGGAGGTCAAGGTGAGTGTGCACCGGCGGGCGGTGCGGGAGCGGTAAGCAAGCGCATCCTTGATCCCTCCGAGCGAATCGGCGGGCGTAAGTGACGAGATGCGCGTTTATCGGTACTGAAGCTACGCAACATGAGAACAAAGTCAACCTGCTGAAGTCCGCTAATGACCACTTCGAAGATCCATTGAGTCGAGTTCTTCGAGTGTGAGCACTACCGATTCCACCAGCGCTGCGTCGAAGTCATCACGGTCCGCTTCTTCGTGTGTGCCTTTGTTTAGATACTTCCAGACAAGATTTGTAGAAGGAATTCCCAAGATCCGGCCATACGCAGTCAGTAGAGCCGGTTTGCTCGGATGATCAAAGGTTGTGGCATCGCTGAGTCGTCTCCGTAGTGCCTCGCATAGATTGCGTAAGCCAACATCGGCTCCGACCCCGGCAAGTTGCACGCTGAGCATCCCTTGGTCGTGACTCACGAGCCATTTCCAGACTTTCTCGGAGAGCATTTCAAGTGCCCGTCGTCCCTGGGCCAACGCTTCGCGATCGTCCAATAAGTCTTTCGCGGCGCGAGCCCTTGTGACGTAGTTCCGGCTCGGCAGATTGGTAGTTACTCTAGGACAATAGTCACCGATTGACCTGCCCCCGGAAATCTCTACCAATTGGAACTGGAGTTCTCTCGTAGATTG
>CAXSHQ010000353.1:0-4771 GCA_964236875.1 uncultured Acidobacteriaceae bacterium
AGCAAGTTCACACGTAAAGGGCCAGACATCGTTTCGGAGGAACTGGCAATGGCGAATCGCGGATCGTGCAGCAGGCTGCGCCGGGCGCCTACAACGGCAAGTGCCGCCGCGCCGAGCACCAGCATGACCACGCTCCCACCCACGATCCGTCCGGCCACTGTCTTGAGCAGTCCGAAGCGCAAACGGTGCGCCACGCTCGCGCGGCGAGGGATGTAAGGCTCTTCCTCTACACGCGGCGAGGTATCCGCATCCCGTTCGGCCTTGCGGCGCGTCAGCGTGCCGGCCGGCGCAGGCTCCGGGATGGGCCACTGCGTTTCGGGCGCACGGTCATCCTCCGGCGCATCCAGCACCGCCGCGGAGCCGCCCCGCCCACGCTTTCCATAAATCGCCATTGACCGCAGCCCGAGCAAGGCCGCGGAGAACCGCCTGCCACCACTATAAAGTCGCGCCGCGCCTTCAACCCACAGATTCCTTGTGGGTATCCGGACAGGAACTCACGCAGGCAACACAGCCAACCCAAGCGCCCGGGCCGCTTCGCGCATATTCTTGTCGAACGTCGCTATGGAAGGCACCGCATGCCGCATGGTTGTCGCGAGATGCAGGATGTCAAGCGACTTCAGCTTGTAAGTCTTCGCCTGCTGCTGCGCGACTCGCAACGCGTAGGCAAAGACCTCCGCATCGACTTCCAATTCGCCGAAGAGATTGTTTGCCCGATTTGTAAGGTAGGTCTGCGTTGCTACAGGACCATCCGCCAAGGAGAGCCGCCGTTGAAGCGCCGAGGTGACTTCGATATCCGTCAGCTTCGATATGAGAACGCTTCCCTGCACGTTCCGCAGCGTTGCATCCACCACCGGGCTTTCAGCCTCACTGAGGTAGAGCTTCAGCAGAAAGCTGGAATCGACGTAGGTATCACCCACGGCCGTCGCGGTCTTCGCGAATCCACTCCGTAGTATCCACGTCGAACACGCGGTCTCCCCACATCTGCCGCCGCTGTGCTTCCCAGTCGAATGTTGCCGCCGTCACGCGCGGCTGCTGCGCTTCCGGGTCCGCTTCTGGTGCTCGCACCTCAGCGATCACTTTGTTCCCGCGCACCAACTCGAACCGTTGGCCCTGCGCCAGTTCGGCTTCCAACCCGGCTGGAAGTCCGGACACATTCTCTACCGCAATCCGCAGCACCGGCCGATCGTAGATTTGTGCGCTCGCCGCCATACTCTAAATCCTACACCTGCCTCAGCCGCTCCAGCAGCATCGCCGCAGCCTGTGACACGCTGCCCGCCCCCAGCGTCAGCAGCAGATCTCCCGGCCGCGCATCCGCCGCTAATCGCTCCACCGCCTCGTCCATCGACGGCGCATACAGCACCCGCCCACCACCCGCTTCGCGAATGCGCGCAGCCAGCGCTTCGCCGGTCACGCCCGCGATCGGCGCCTCGCTGGCCGCATAGATATCCAGCACCTGCACCGCGTCCGCATCGCCAAAGGCGCCCGCAAACTCCTCCAGCAGATCGCGCGTCCGCGTGTACCGATGCGGTTGAAAGAGCACCAGCACACGCTCGTGGCCGCACTCGCGCGCCGCCTGCAGGGTCGCGCGAATCTCCGTCGGATGGTGTCCATAATCGTCCACGACTGTCACACCGTTCACCGTGCCCCGCACCTGGAAGCGCCGGTCCACGCCGCGAAACGTGGCCAGGCCACTAGCGATCTTCTCCGGCGGCACGCCCAGCTGTACGCCGATCGCCACGGCTGCCGTCGCGTTCAGCACGTTGTGCCGCCCCGGCACATGCAGATGGAACGGCCCCAGCACCAACCCGCGTGTGTTCACTTCAAAAGTCGCATGGCAGTCGCTCTTCGGCCGCAGCATCCTTAGCCGGAAGTCCGCATCCGGAGACTCGCCATAGGTGTACACCCGCGGCGTCACGCGCGGCAGCACCGCCCGCAGGGCCGGGTTGTCGACGCATGCCGTGACCGCGCCATAAAACGGCACGATATCCATGAACTCCACGAACGCGCGCTCCACATCGGCCATGTCAGCGTAGGTATCGGTGTGCTCGCGGTCCAGGTTCGTCACGATGGCCAGGATCGGCGACAGCTTCAGGAACGAGCGGTCGCTCTCATCGGCCTCCGCTACTAAATACCGCGAACGCCCCAGCCGCGCATTTGACCCCATCGCATTTACGCGCCCGCCCACCACTACCGTCGGATCGAGCTCCCCACCGGCAAGCACGGCCGCTACCATGCTTGTGGTGGTGGTCTTGCCGTGCATCCCGGCTACTGCGATCCCGTACTTCAGCCGCATCAGCTCGGCCAGCATCTCTGCCCGCTGGATCACCGGCGTTTTCCGCGCCCGCGCCTCCAGCACTTCAGGGTTGTCGCGCGCCACCGCCGAGCTCGTCACCACCACATCGCTCGCCGCGGCGTTCTCCGCTTTGTGGCCCAGATAGACCGTCGCGCCCAGCCGCTGGAGCCGCTCTGTCGTTGCTGAAGCGCGCAGGTCGGAGCCCGACACCGGGTACCCCATCGTCAGCAGGATCTCCGCGATCCCACTCATCCCAATGCCGCCGATCCCAATGAAATGGACTCGCTGCGACGGCGCAAACATCCCGTGTTCCGGAAAACTCATGTCGCTGTTCATTCTCGCCTGAAACACGGTGCATGCTACGCTCCACCCATGCGCCTCAGCCGATTGCTCCTCGCCTCGACTGCCGTTCTCGCGTCTACCAGACTGCCCGCCCAGCAGACACATACGCTCCTTGCCACACCCAGCACGGTCGCCTGGGGCTACTACTCGCCGACCGCCAAACCGGTCCTCACCGTCCACACCGGGGACACGGTCATCATGCAGACAGCCTCCACCTGCGGTCCGCCGCAGCGGCTCACCTCCCAGGGCGTCAAGCCCGAGCAGATCCCCTCCTGGCTCGGCGACGTCTACACCAAGGTCCCGCAGGCCGAGCGCGGCCCCGGCGGCCACATCCTCACCGGGCCGGTTGCGATCGCCGAAGCCCAGCCCGGCGATGTGCTCGAAGTACGCGTACTCAAGATCTCGCTCGACACCGACTGGGCCTGCAATGGGTTCGGCAAGGGCCGCGGCTTCCTGCCCGACGACTTCCCCTACTCGCGGTCCAAGATCATCCCGCTCGACCGCAAAAAGATGGTCGCCAACTTCGGTCCCGGCATTACGATCCCGCTGCATCCCTTCTTCGGCTCCATGGGCATAGCGCCGCCGGAGTCCGTGGTCTCGGCAGAAGGCCCCAACGTGAGCAAAGGCAAATGGAACTCCGCGCCGCCCTTCGTCCACGGCGGCAACATGGACAACAAGGAGCTAGTCGCCGGCTCGACCATCTTCTACCCCGTGTTCGCTCCCGGCGCCCTCTTCGAGGCCGGCGACGGCCACGCCAACCAGGGCAATGGCGAGGTGGACATCACCGCGCTCGAAACCTTCCTCACCGGCACCTTCCAGTTCATCGTGCATAAGGGCATGGCGACCGAAGAGAAGCTCGAATGGCCCCGCGCCGAAATTCCTTCCTCTTACATCAGCATGGGCTTTGACGCCGACCTGAAGAAGGCCACCGAGATCGCCGTCCGCAACATGATCAGCTTCCTTTCCGCGCAATCGCCGGATTTCCCACACCTTTCCCGCGACGATGCCTACGCGCTCATCTCCACAGCCTGCGACGTCGATATTTCCGAGCTTGTCGACACCAACGACGGTGTGCACGTGCTGTGCCCCAAGACCCTGTTCAACAAGGCTGCCATGGTGGCTGCTCCGCCCTCCGCCTCCCCAGCGGCCTCTGCCAAACCCTGAGTCACCCAGCGGCAGCGGCACAATGGTTGCAAACGGCCCCAAGCGAGACCTCTCGAATCAGCAGCAAACAAGGCGCAACAAACTCTCTTCCCCTGTGTCTAAAAGGACAGACCCGGACCAGGCCAAATCCGTCAGGCCGGGAACACTCTCCGTCCCGCTCGCAACCTGCGCACGCTGCAGGACATCCGAAGTGAGACCGGGAGAAGGAGCATGATGACATTGCATTCCTTGCAGCGCGCCTTTCGTTTCGCTCTGGCAGCGGCAGCCTTCGGTGGCGCCGCACTGGTCGCCGTCCCCGCCGCTACTGCCCAGGTGGCGGTCGGCATCTCGGTAGGCTACGCGCCACCCGAGATCCCGGTGTATGAACAGCCGGTGATCCCCGGCGACGGCTACATCTGGACGCCCGGCTACTGGGCCTGGGGCGATAGCGGCTACTACTGGGTCGATGGCGCCTGGGTTTACCCGCCCTACGTCGGTGCGCTTTGGACGCCTGGTTATTGGGGCTGGGGTGGCGGCAGCTATCTCTGGCGCGGTGGGTACTGGGGCCGTTCCATCGGCTATTACGGCGGCATCAACTACGGTTTCGGCTACTTTGGTACCGGCTTCTATGGTGGTTACTGGGGCGGCGGACGGTTCTATTACAACCAGGCCTATGGCCGCTTCGGCCCGGGCTTCCATGGCATCTTCTACAACCGTCCCGTAGCGGGCTTTGATGGTCGTCCCGGCGGAGCGTCCTTCTCGCGCGGCGGAGCATCAGGTTTTGGCGGACCACGCGGCGGTGAGTTCAACCGTGGCTCAACTATCGGCGGCCAGGGTTTCCGCGGCGGACAGCCGGGCATCAACGGCGGGCAGCAAGGTTTCCGCGGCGGACAACCGAGCATCAACGGCGGGCAGCAAGGTTTCCGTGGCGGACAGCCGGGCTTCAACGGCGGTCAACAAGGCTTCCGCGGTGGGCAGCCCGGAACCGCGGGT
>CAXSHQ010000354.1:0-4763 GCA_964236875.1 uncultured Acidobacteriaceae bacterium
GTCGCGGTCGGAGGCGTCCTCGTCCCCGACCCGGCCGGCCGCCTGCCGGGCCGGGGTGCCTCCGTGCACGCCGACCTGCGGTGCGTCGACCTGGCCGAGAAGCGGCGGGCGTTCCCCAGGGCCCTGCGCCTGGCCGGCCCGCTCGCGGTCGTCGCCTACGTGGCCACCGCGGTCATCACCCCGCGCGACGACGGTCGCATGCTGCTGGCCGGTGATCCGCCCGAGCAGCCCCATCGAGCCGCACCCGAGCACCAGCTCCAGCGTGGGCCACAGCATCGCCATGAGGCGGGCCAGCAGCAGGCTGCGTCGGATGTACTCGAGATTGGCACGCTCGAACGAGGCGATCTGCGGCTCTTCCTGGGCAAACGCCCGGATCAATCGCGCTGCTGAGAAGTTCTCTTCGGCCTGTGCGGAGATGTCCGAGAACATGGCCTGAATACGTTCGAAGCGTGTATGGATCTTGGCTCCGAAGTACTGCACCAGCACAGAAGCAAAGGGAAGCGGCACGAAAGCGAAGGCGGTGAGCCGCAGGCTGATGTGGATCATGAACGGCAGGGCCGCGGCCGTAAAGACAAGCGTATTCAGGCTGTACATGATGGCCGGCCCGAGCAGCTGCCGCACTGCATTCAGGTCGTTTGTGGAGCGCGCCATGATGTCGCCCGTCCGATGGCGTTGGAAGAAGCTGGGCGGCTGCAGCTCCAGGCGCGAGAACAGGTCGTTGCGCAGGTCGAACTCGATCTCACGGGAAGCGCCGATGATGATCTGCCGCGTGAGATAGAGAAAGATAGCGGAAACGACTGCCACCGCGAGCAGAATCAGAGCGTCTTGCGTCAGCCGGCCCACGCCACGGCCGCCACGCATGCTGTCGACGGCACGGCCAACCAGGATCGGCACGACCGCTTTGGCACAGTTGTAGATCACGAGCGCCAGGCATCCCCAAGCCAGGCTGCGCCAGTAGCGCCTGAGGTAGGGAAAGAGCGGGTTCAGTCGTTGCAGCATGGAAGACGCTCGGTCGCGAAGGCAAGCGGCCACACCGAGTGTGTGGCCGCTCTAGCCCTGGGCTACTGCTTAGGTGTTGTGGAACCTGTGGGGGAGGGCGGAGTGGAGGGAGTCGTCGAGGTCACAGGAGGCGTTGCTGGCTTGCCCGGGGCTTGCGGTGCTGCGCCTGGCGCCGGGGCAGGTGCTGCTCCCGGGGCACCCGCCGGCGCTGCACCCGTTGCGCCGGTGGGTCCGGTTGCTCCGGCGGGCGGTGTTGGCGGTTGCGGAGGTGTCTTGGGCACCGGCGGTTGTTCGCTCTGGCTGACTAGATCCACATCGAAGATCAGTTCTGCTTTAGCAGGGATCACAGGCGGTCTGCCCTGTTCTCCATAGGCAAGCTGGTATGGCACAAACAGCCGCCGCCTGCCACCGACGTGCATGCCTTCGAAGCCCGTGTCCCAACCCTGGATGACTCTGCGCGCGCCGTACGGAAAGGTGATGGGCTCCTTCCCCACAGAAGTGTCGAAGGTTGTGCCGTCCGTCAGATAGCCGGTGTAGTTCACCGTGTAGTACATCTTCGCCGCGGCCAAAGCTCCCGTGCCCACCTTCGTGTCGATGTAGGCGATCGAAAAGCTCTGGTTCAGCTTCTCCAAGCCCTCTTTCAAGGTAGGGCTAAGCAATGGGCTAAGCTGTGTGGTCGCCGAGGTGATGGTGTAGAGCACCTTGGGGCAGCCTGCCCCAGCGGCTACGGTCGGAATCTTCGGGGACAGGGTCGGCACAGTCGCACACGCCGACACAGGTCTCGCTGTGGTGGCCGGCCGGTGAGCAGCAGATGCCGCTGGCCGGTGAGCCGCTGTGCCTTTGGATGTTTGAGCTGAAGAACAAATCTGCCCGCAGGCGAACCAAACGCTGGCGCAGACGCTGAAAGTGGTGAGACGGACAAGTGAGCTTTTCATCGACTTCCAGTGTATGCGATTGGGTACCGGATTTCAGGTTTGTGTGCGAAGCAGCAGATAACCGCCGACCGCGGCGAACAGCACATCTGGGGACCACGCTGCGATGCCGGCCGGCAGCGAGTTCACATCTCCCAGGTTTTCAAACACCGCCGAAACCACAAAGTAAGCAATGGCGACACCTACGCCAGCGCCTATGCCTGCCAGGCCGCCGCGCTTGCCGGCGGAAAGCGCAAAGGGCACGGCGAGCACTGCCATCACAAGAGTCACTAGGGGATCAGCGAGCTTGCGATTCAGCTGCACGCGCAGCCGCATCGTGTCGAAGCCGCTCTGTTTGAGATCGCGGATGTACGCGGAGAGTTCTCCGTAGGACATTTCCTGGGATGGACGAGCTTCCTTCTTGAAGTAGGCAGGTTGCTCGTGGATTTCCGGGAAGCTGGCTATGGTGAATGGCTGAAAGTTCGAAACGGTCTCGCCTTCAAAACCGCGTTGCCAGCCATCTTCGAGAACCCATCGCTGCACGCGGTCGTCCCAGTGTGCGCTGCTCGCGAAGATTCGGCGAGTCATGCTGAACGAACCGGGCTCGAACTCGAAGACCGTAAGGTTCGCGAACACATTCTTCTCGCCATCGAAGAACTGGTAATAGAAGATGCGAGACGGCTCCCCTGCGCGGGATGCCTGCCCGGACATCCACTGGCGGTCCGGCCGTAGAAAAGTTTGTGCGGGTTTGCCCTTGATGGCCGAACGCAGCGCCTGCTGGCGCCGGTTGGCGCCGGGTAGGTAGTACTCGTCAAACGCAAAGAGCAGAGTAGAAAGTAAAGCCGCGACCAGCAGTACAGGCGCGATCATGCGATACAAACTGACGCCGGTGGCTTTCATCGCGGTGATCTCGCTAGTACGGCTGAGTGTGCCGAAGGTAATGAGAACGGCCAGCAAAGAGCACACGGGCACCACGTTGTAAAGAACGAACGGAACCAGGTTGAACAGGTAGTCGCCCACCGTCACCAGCGGTGTGCGGTTGCGGATGATGTCTCCGATCAGTTCGAAGAAGGTGAAGATCAGGAACAAAGCGGAGAGGCTGGCAAGTACAAGGACGAAATTGCGAAGGAAGCCGCTCATCACGTACTCATCGAGGATGAGCGGAAAGCGGCTACGCAAGACACGCCGCAATCTTTGTACCGCCGGTACGGAGCCGTGACTCAATCCACTTAGCTCCACCTTGCGCGGACGCGATGCCAGCTTCGCCAGTGCCAGACCCGCGTCTGAAAGCATGCTGAGCGCCAGCCCGTTTCGAGAAAGCTGCTGGATGAGAAAAATGCCGGCTGCGGCAAAGATCAGGTTGGCGCTCCACACGCCCAGGATGGCCGAAACCTTGCCCTCACGGGCCAGCGCGATGCCGATGCCCCACATCACGTAATACAGCAACACCAGCACAAGCGTGACAACAAACCCCGTAGCCTTTCCGCCGCGCTTTGAGGAGAGACCAAGCGGTACACCAACCAGCATCAGAACCAAGCAGGCGGCCGGGAACGACAGGCGGCGATTCCATTCAACGGTGTAGGGCCGCCTGTCAGCAGCATGATGGCTCCGTCGCCAGAGCTCTCCTGTGCTCAGGGCCTGCATGGGAGTGTCGTGGCGGGTGATGTGAGAATCTTCTCCTTGCCCCGCTTGAATCGGCAGCTCTGTCGAGGCGAAGGTGGAGATATCGTACTGCTGCGGGTCTTTGGGCGAGATGTCGTGGCGTGAACCTTCCACGAGCCGCAGGCGGAGCGTTTGGCTTCCGCCGCTCTGCACGATCGCCTGCTGCGCAGTGATGATGTGCGGTGTAGCGGGCTGTGTCAGGTCGGCGAGCAGCACGTTGCGCCAAACAGCCGCGCCGGTTCCGGGAACAACGTCCTGTGCGTAGAGGACGTAGTTTTTGAAATCCTCATAGAAGACTCGCGGCTGCACTTCCACAGCCGCCTGGCCGCTTTTGCTTTGATCTTCGAAAGCGAGCAGCGCTGCTGCGGCGCGCGGCGCAACATACAGCGAGTTGACCAGCCCCAACGCCCAGCACAACACGGCAATCACGCTGACGACGCGGACGAAGTCAACGACTCCCATGCCGCTGGCACGCATCGCGGTGATCTCGCTGTCTGCTGCGAGCCTGCTCAGGCCCAGAAGAATGCCTGCCAGCACGGCCATGGGTACGGTAAGGGTAAAGAAGCTGGGCAGCAGATAGCCCACCAGGCGCAGAATGTCCGCCGGAGAGGCAGCTCCGCGAACTGCCAGCTCCATGAGGGGCAGCAGATATCGCATGAACAGGATGAATGTGAACAGCACGCCGCTCAGCAGAAGATAGCCGGTGATCTCACGGAGGATGTAACGAGTGAAGATGCGCACTTTATGCTGACTTGCCAACAGCTGTCGCCAGTGTATCGTGCGGAGTCATGCCGGCGGAGTTCGGCAGGCGGCGAAGCCGCAGCGAGTTCAGCAGCACGCTGACGGAACTCAGGGCCATCGCGGCACTGGCCAACACGGGACTGAGAAGAATGCCGTAACGCGGGTACAACAATCCGGCGGCGATTGGCAGGCCGAGAGCGTTGTAGGCCACCGCCCAGCCGAGGTTCTGGCGCATGATGCGAACAGCTCTGCGCGCGATGAGAAATGCTTGCGGGAGCAACGTTAGATCGGAACGGAGCAGAAGGACCCCTCCAGCGTCACGTGCGAGATCTGTGCCTGAAGCCATCGCGATGCCGGCGTCGGCCTGTGCCAGCGCAGCGGCATCATTGATGCCATCGCCTCCGTGCGGGTCGGCGGCATTACCCTGCTGAGCAACGCAAAAGACCTGTT
>CAXSHQ010000355.1:0-3140 GCA_964236875.1 uncultured Acidobacteriaceae bacterium
CATAAGCTGCAGCAGCTTGGAGTAGTGGATCTTCCGCTCCCTGCGCCACGCTGTGTTGCTGAGACGGTTGCGGAAAACAATGACTCGGTACCACGCCTTTTCCAGCCATTTCACGGGCAGGGTCTGCCAGCCGTGGTGCTTGCGGTAGTAAAGCAACGTGCTGCGCATGCGCCACAGGGCAACCTGTGCTGCCTCCTGGGAGAATGCCATGGACTTCAGCTTGCGGGAAGATTCACCGCCGATGTGAGTGATGACGATGTCCGGCCAGTACCAGATGCTGTAGCCGGCTTGCTGGAGCCGGAGACAAAGATCGACTTCTTCGTAGTAGAGGAAGAATGCAGGGTCGAAGGTGCCGACTTTGCGCAGAGCATCGGGTCGCACGATGCAGAAGGCGCCGGGGACCCAGTCGACGGTGCATGGAATCTGCTCGTCGGCCCAGGTGCGATCGAAGCGGCCGAAGAAGCGAGATTTTGGGAATTTCCAGGCGAGGCCGGTGAGAACGAGAGCTTCGTTGAGAAGAGAAGGAAAGGCGCGCGCCGACGGCTGCCACGAGCCATCGCGGCTGACAAGGCGGCCGCTGCCCATCGCGCAATCGGGTTCGGCCTCCATGTGCTGAATGGCGCGCGTCAGGGCTCCAGGCGATAGGAAGGCGTCGGAGTTCAGGAGGACGAAGTAGCGGCCTGTCGCCGCGGCAAAGGCAAGGTTGTTGGCTCCGCCGAAACCCAGGTTGACTGCGCTTTCGATGAGGCGCACGTGTGGGAATTCATCGCGCACCATGGCGGGTGATCCGTCGCGGGAAGCGTTGTCCACCACCAGGATCTCGGCGTGCAGGGTTTGTGTTTCGGCGAGCACGCTACGCAGACTTTCCCGGAGGAGGTCACACGTGTTGAAGGAAACGATGATGACCGAGAGATCGGGTGGGGCAGGCGTCATGCTTGCCTCATGGAGATTTGCCGTTGCTGTGTGATGCTCTGGACAGTGGGCGGAAGGAGGCGCTCGCGAAAGTGTTCCGCGAGCTTCAGCAGGTTGTGGGGCAGGTTGTAGTGAGCGATGACACGTTGACGCCCTGCGCTGCCGAGGCGCCGACGCAACCGTCCATCATGCGCGAGACTTTCCAGAGCGTCAGCGAACGCCGCCGGCTCGCCGGGCGGCACGAGCAAGCCACTTTCTCCGGACTCGATAAGCTCCGGGATGCCCGCAATGGTGGTGCTCACGCAGGGCACGGCCAGGCTCATGGCTTCCATGAGGGCGACCGGGACGCCTTCTGCAAAGCTGGCCAGCGCAAAAATGTCCGCTGAGCGGACATGAGCGAGCGTCTCCGCATGCGACAAGCCTGAAGTAAACGTGACGAAGTCAGTCAGTTGATGTTGCTCCACGACGCGTCGTAGCTCCGCTTCGAGCGGGCCGGTACCGATGAGCACGGCTTCGAACCCAACATTGTGGGTGGCGAGAAGGTGGAGTGCTTCCAGCAGCACGCGGTGGCCTTTGGCTTCGACCAGGCGGCCCACACAGACGATCCTGAGGCGCGCTGAACCTTGGGAGCTGGGCGATGCCGGCGTGAGCAGAGACGGGTCCACGCCAAGTGGGATGACCGCGAGCCTGGACCACTCAGCGGGCGACGTGAGGGCGCGCAGCTGGTCGCGGCAGAACTGGCTGATACAGACGACGAAGCTTGCCTGCGCGATCTTGGCGGCGAGTTGGTACCCGGGTGGATCGAGCAGCTCTTCCGGCCCGTGGATGGTGAGGGAGTACGGGATGCGCCAGGCGATGGAGGCAAGCATGCCGACCGAAGCTACCGCGCCGCCGAAGTGCACGTGAAGATGAGGCAGAGCGCGGGCGCGCATCCAGCGGCCGAGGAGAATTGCTTCGGCCAGATAGAGGAGCCAGAAGAGGCGATGCTGGGAGCTAAGGGTCGGGAGCCGAAGGATAGCGCGCACCCCACGCACGATCACAGAAGGCTGCCGGAGCAGTGTGCTGCCGATAGCGAGGAGCGCCTTGAGCCTGCCGGTTCGCTTGATGTAGAACGTGCGGTCGGCTTCAGCAGCCTCGCGCGGAGGCAGCTCGTGAAGTGGCCGGTCGGGCGCGTTGATGGAAGCGACCTCGAGGTCTATGCCGTGTTCACGCAGGCCCGCGATCTCGTTCAGGAAGAAGGTGTGGGAACGCGCTGGATATTGGCTGAGAAGATAAGCGATGCGCGGCGAGGAAGCAGGGAAGGAAGCCGCAGGTTCTACCCGACTGTTAGGTCCCTTTCCACTGCATCTCCCAATGGCTCAGCCGTAAGCACAGCCCGAGTATACGAGCGCAGGAGGGCTCGCGAACCCACTTCTATACGGGCCTGACTCAAACGTGGCATGTAGGCGAGCCCTGCTTCGGCTAGGCTCTTCTCATGGGGCAGGTCCACTGGATAGGAAGGCTGTTGTGCGCAGCTTGTGTGCGGCAAGAGCCCCGGCGCGCGGTGTGGAACCCGTGAGCACATCCTTGATCGTGGACCGTTCGCAGCAGGGAAACAACTTCGACTTCCTCCGGCTTGCGCTCGCTGTTCTGGTCCTGTACTCGCATTGCTATCCGCTGGGGACGGGATCGGAGGCTGCGGAGCCTATCCATCGGTTGACGCGCGGTCAGATGACCGGTGGCGCTGTGGCGGTGGACCTGTTCTTTGTGATGAGCGGCTTTCTGATCGCGGCCAGTGCGGAGCGGTCGCGAGGGCTGGCGAGCTACTTCCGGAAGCGGTTCGCGCGCATCTACCCGGCCTTTGTGGTTGCGGCTGTGATCTCGCTGGTGCTGTTCCTGCCGCTTTCCGGCGGTGTGCTGTTGCCGGGTTCCGCATGGCAACACATGGGCGATGTGTTGCTGCAAACGATGCGCCTGCGCGAGTTCGACTACGTCGGTGCGTTTGCGAAGAATCCCTACCCGGGCGCTCTGAATGGCTCGCTGTGGTCCGTGCAGTACGAGTTCTGGTGCTATGTGGGTGTGGCGCTGTTGCTTGCAGCAGGACTGCTGCGACGGCGCGTGTTCGTGCTGTTCCTGTTCCTGGGTTCGGTGCTGGTCGGCGTGCTCTTCCAGGTGTGCGGGTGGGTCTTTGGCGGCAAGTGCCTAGGCGTTCTGCTGGGATCGCCGCAGCTCTGGGCTCGTTTGCTGCC
>CAXSHQ010000355.1:3150-3615 GCA_964236875.1 uncultured Acidobacteriaceae bacterium
CTCTATCTGGCCGGTGTTGTGTTTCACCTATGGAAAGACCGCATACGCCTGCACGTTGCGGGTGCCGGCGCTGCGCTGGTTCTGCTTGTGGCCGCGTGCGTGGTGCCGTTCGGGTGTGCGGCTTTGTTCCCGATAGCGGGAGCGTACCTGACATTCTATGTAGCCTTCTCCTCGCATTTGCGATTGCATCGCTTCGGCAGGTTCGGAGATTTTTCCTATGGTGTCTACCTGTACGCGTTTCCTATCGAGCAGTTGTTGATGAGGAGCTTCGGGAAGGCGATCCAGCCGTGGCTGCTGTTTTGCTGTGCGCTTCCGCTTACGCTGCTTGCGGGCGTGGCGAGCTGGTATTTCGTGGAGAGGCTCTTTTTGAAGCCTGCTCGGCGCAGGGAAGTGCCTGGGGCGTGAGTCAGTTTGTGGGAACTACTGATTCATAGATCGCCAGCATGGCATCGGCCTTCCGTTCCC
>CAXSHQ010000355.1:3625-4761 GCA_964236875.1 uncultured Acidobacteriaceae bacterium
GTACTCCGCAAGGATCCTCGCCCGGCCTGCTGTGCCGAGCTGCTTGCATATCTCCGGAGAGGAGGCCAGGTGCCGCATGGCCTGGGCAAAGCCGGAGACGAGGGCGGCTCGCGAAGTGGGTGGCAGCAGGATGCCGCAGGTGGCGTTCAGGTAGTCGGTGGGTCCACCCCATGCCGTGGCGATGACGGGCCTGGCTGCGGCCATGGATTCCAGTACCACCGCGCCTCCGCTTTCGTACAGGCTGGGCAGGACGAGAGCGGTGGCCGCTTGCAGGAGCGTTGCGCAGGTGTCCTGGGACTGCCAGCCGCGAAAGCGGACGCGTGTTCCTAATCCAAGCTCGCGGGCCTTTGCTTCCCAGGGCCGCCGCATGGGACCGTCCCCTACGACGTCCAACTCGACATTGGGTGCAGAGGCCATTGCCTCAAGCACAATGTCCAGGGCCTTCCAAGCCACGAGACGGCCGATGAATAGAAAACGACGCGATTCGTTTGCGAACGGTAGATCCGTGTGGGGACGCCATTGTGACGTGTTGACGGCGTTCTCCGGCAGGGTAGCGATGCGACCGTGAAGACCGCGGGGGAGAGCCGTGCGCGTGCGCTGGTTCGCGACCAGCACGACAGCTGCTTCGCGTTTGCCCGGGCAGAACGCATTGACGAGGTTCGTGAGCATCCGGCCAAGATGCACCAGGCTCTGGCTCGCGCGAGACTCAAGATGCTTGAAAGCAGGCGGATATTCCATACCCCCGTTGAGCGGCCCGGCGATGAGAGGGGCGCCCAGGCCGCTGAGCAGGGAAGGAAAGCGCGGCGCCACCGGGATGGGCTGATGCACGACGCAGTGCGATGTAAGCAGGCTGCGGATCGCGCTACGCTGGCTCATTTGCGTGATCATCTGCGTGGCGAGGCCGAAGGTGGCTTCACTGACGCGTGAAGGCAGCAGCTTCCCGAGGTGGAAGAAGGCCTTCTGGAGGAGGCGATCTTTGACGAAGTGCAGGCGCGCCACGTGCTCGGGAAAAAGCTCGATCAACTCGGCACGGGAGCGCTCGTGCGTGATCAGGTGGACATCGACACCGCGCTCGAGAAAAAGGCGGAAGTAGTGGAAGGGAAGAATGGCTTCGCCGCCCATGCGAACCGAGGCGT
>CAXSHQ010000356.1:0-3906 GCA_964236875.1 uncultured Acidobacteriaceae bacterium
CGCGCTGCCGGGAGCGCGGTTCGTGGTGCTCTGGCGGCCGATGGTGGAGATCGCGGTGGAGAAGCTGCGCGGGTTCTGCGCGGCGGTTTCGATTGTGGGGAACCGCGAGGATCTGAGTGGGTTTGCGCCGGTGGTGACGGAGGCGCGGGTGGATTGCGGGCCGGCGGCGGGGATCGAGGCTGGGCTGACGGCTTGTACGGAGCCGTGGGCGATGTTTGTGCCGGTGGATGTGCCGCTGGTGCCGGGGGAGCTGCTGCGGCGGTGGGCGGAGGCGGGGCTTACGCCGGACCGCGAGGCCGAAGAAGCCATGGGGCCGCTGATGGGCTGTTCACTCTTTACGACTGCCGGTCGCCAGCCCGCATTTTGCATGCTCCGAAAGTTGAGCTTACCTGTGATCTGCGCGGGAATAGAACAAGGCGAACGGCGGCTAGACGACGTATTGGAGACGATTCGCCGTGAATTCGGCGCCGCAGCCTACATTCGGATGAATGCGGCTGAGTACATGGACGCGCCTCGCGAGTTGGACATGGAGTTCTGGTTCAGCAATGTGAATACGCCGCAGGAGTTGGCTGAGGCTGAAGCCTGGGCTACGGAGAGGGAAGCGGGTCCCCTGCGGGGATGACAACCAGAACGGCAACAGCAACTACAACAGCAAGAGCCGCTACAACAGCAAGGGCAAGAGCTTTGACGCAAAGGACGCCAAGGAACGCGAAGTTACGCCATGGGAGTGCTGGCTGCGGAGAGTGTTGTGGTGGGTACTGGCATACTGAGGCTGTGAGGATGCGCTCGCATGGCTGAGCCGAGGGATCGGAAGGAATCGAAGCTGCCGCAGGGTCATGGGGCCGAGGAGCCGCTGGAGGCGGAGCTTTCGCCCGATGTGGCGGCGGTGGTCAGCGAGTTCATGCACCAGGCCGCCGATGCCAATGAGGCCGAGGCGGAGGCGGTTGCGGACGAGTCGGAGTTTGCCGGGAGCCTGGGGCTGGCGGGGGCGAGCTTTGCAACGACGTCCGGGACGCCGCCGTACATCGCGTTCGAGAACGTGTACAAGTCGTTCGGCGACTTTGTTGTTTTGCAGGATGTGACTTTTTACGTCAACCCGGGGGAGACGCTGTGCATTCTGGGGCGCAGCGGCGTGGGCAAGAGCGTGAGCCTGCAGATCCTGATGGGATTTCTGAAGCCGGACAGCGGGACTGTGCTGGTGGCCGGGCAGAACATTGCGGGGTTCACCGAGCGCGAGATGCAGGGCGTGCGGCGCAAGGTCACGATGGTGTTCCAGAACGGCGCGCTGTTCGACTCGATTACGGTGGGCGAGAACGTGGCGTTTCCTCTGCGGGAGCGTGGGGCGATGCCGGAAGACGAGATGCTGCAGGTGGTGAAGGGATTGCTGGAGATGGTGGGCGTGGCGGGGATGGAAGACCTGCTGCCGAGCGATCTTTCTACAGGGATGAAGCGCAGCGTGGCCATCGCGCGGGCGCTGGCGGCGAGGCCGAACGCGGTGCTGTATGACGAGCCGACGACCATGGTGGACCCGCTGATGGGACATCTGCTGGGCGATCTGATTGAGCGTCTGAAGCAGCAACTGCACCTGACCAGCATCGTGGTGACGCATGACATGCGCTTTGCCGAAAAGCTGGCTGACCGCGTGGTGTTTCTCCATGAAGGCAAGGCGCGCTTCTTCGGCACGATGGAGGCAATGCGCGCCAGCCAGGACCCGGTGCTGCGGGAGTTTCTCGCGCTGGATGAACTGGTGCTGCCGGCGTAGAGCGAACCGCAGGGGAACGGCGTATCCTATCGCGCCTTCCACGTTTCAGGTACAGCGGACGCTGAAGGCGTACATACCTGTGTACGGGCGTCCGCAGCTTCAGCGATAGAATGGGTGTCTGGAAGATATAACGGACCGCGTCTTTTTCAGGCAGATCGTGTTTGAAGAGGAAAGCTCCTTCCGAACGTATGACGACGCCCGACTATTTGCACCAGGTCGTGACTCCGCAGCCGAGACAACGGGGTATTGTGTCGGTTTCGAGTTCCCGTCTACGCGGAGAGTTGAAGGCGAACAGTGTTGTGCGCGCAAGCCTGGATTGCTTGTGCGCCTTCGCGTGCGGGGTGATCGCCTACCGAATTCGCTCCAGCGGCGATGAGCCAGGCGCAACGTTGAACTCCCTGCAGCGGTTCATGCCGCTGCCTCCACTGACGGCGGTGCTGTTTCTGCTGTCGTTTGCGCTGTATCTCGTGTTCTTTTCGCGCATGTATGGGCTGTACGGCAACGTGCTGGACAAGAGCGGCCTGCATGAACAGCGGATGACAATCCAAGCCGTGCTGACTTCGGGGTTGCTGCTGTGCGGCACGTTGTACATGACGCACGGGTTTGCAGTGTCGCGCGTGGCCGTTGGCCTGACGGTCGTGCTCACCATGCTGATGCTGATGGCGCGGCGGGCTGTGTGGCGGAAAGTGCTGCAGAGGCGCTATCTGGAAGGCCTTGAGACGCGCAATGTGCTGATCGTGGGGGAAGGCCGCGTGGCGCATGCGCTGCGGAGTCACTTGGAGTCGCTGCGGCACATGGGCTTCCGCTTCAAAGGGTTCATCTCGCTGGACCCGCTGGGCGGTGCGGACGGCGACGTGATCGGGAGCACGAAGAACTGCGTGGCGCTGGCGCGGTCGCTCTTTGTAGATGAAATTTATTTTTCTACCCCCGCCGACAAGAAAACAGTGCTGGCGGTGGTGGAGGAAGCGCGGGCCGTGGGGATCGAAGTGCGTGTGGTGCCGGACCTCTATGACGGGCTGGCGTGGAACGCGAAGATCGAGTACCTGGGCCAGTTCCCGACGATCCCGCTGCATCGGCGAGACTTTCCGCGCGGCGCGTTTCTGCTCAAGCGCGTGATGGATACGGCCGTGTCATCGATTTTGCTGTTTCTGTTATTGCCGCTGCTGCTGCTGCTGGCGGTGATGGTCCGCATGGGTTCACGCGGTCCGTTCTTCTACCGGGCGCAGCGGGTGGGGCGCAAGGGGCGGCTGTTTACTTGCTACAAGTTCCGCACCATGGTGGCGGATGCCGATCGCCAGCGAAACGATCTGCAACACCTGAACGAGCGCGATGGGGTGCTGTTCAAGATCAGCAACGACCCGCGCGTGACGAAGATCGGCGGATGGATGCGGAAGTACTCGCTGGATGAGCTGCCGCAGCTTTGGAACGTGCTGAAGGGCGACATGAGCCTGGTGGGACCGCGACCGCCCATGGCGGCGGAGGTGCAGCAGTATGACGTGTCGCACCTGAAGCGGCTGGATGTGCTTCCCGGGATGACGGGGCTGTGGCAGGTGGAGGCACGGCAGGACCCTTCGTTTGATCAGTACATCTCGCTGGACACGGCGTATGTGGAGAATTGGGATCTTATGCTGGATCTGCGGATTCTCGCGAAGACGGTGGGGGTGGTGTTTGGGGGAACGGGGAGTTGAAGTTAGTGATTAGTGCTTAGTGAGTAGTGGCAGGAAGTAGAAAGTAGGTTCTAGGCAGCCCTCTGTATGGGTTGCCTTTTGTTTTGGCGCGTTTCGCTTGTGGCTGTGGCAGGCTGCTTTCGTGTTTGCTGCTTCCTTGCTCCTGCACGGTAAACTTTGTTTGTGCGGATTGCGTTGGCGCAGGTGAATCAGACGGTGGGGGACTTCTCGGGAAACCTGGAGAAGATTCGGGCTTTTACCGAACGCGCGGTGGCGCAGGGCGCGGAACTGGTGATGTTTCCGGAGCTCTCGATCTGCGGGTATTGGCCGGCCGATCTGCTGGAGAAAGATTCGTTTGTGCGGCGGGCGGAAGAGTGCCTGTTAGAAGTGGCGGAGCTGACGCGCGGGGCTGGGCGGCCGGCGATCCTGTGTGGGCTGCCGGTGCATGCGCGCGAAGGCGCGGGCAAGCGCGTTTGC
>CAXSHQ010000356.1:3916-4755 GCA_964236875.1 uncultured Acidobacteriaceae bacterium
CAATATCGCTGTGCTGCTTGAAAACGGCGACGTCAAGCTAAAACAAGGCAAGATGCTGCTGCCGTTTTACGATGTGTTCGACGAGCAGCGGTATTTCGAGCCGGCGGAGCGGCAGCAGCTCGCAGTGGTGAAGGGCCGGGCGGCGGCTATCAGCGTTTGCGAGGACGCGTGGAACGACAAGATGTTCTGGCCACGGCGGTACTACCCGGTGGACCCGATCGAAGAGCTGATGAAACAGTGGGGCGCGCTGCCGCAGACTGTGGGCGGACGGCGGCTGATCCTGAACATCTCGGCTTCTCCCTACTGGCATGCGAAGCCGGAGACACGGCGACGGATGATCGGAGCTCTAGCAAAGAGACATGGCGCCACCGTGGTGATGGTGAACCAGGTGGGCGCGAACGACAGCCTGATCTTCGATGGCGACTCGTTTGCGATGAACGAGAAAGGCGAAGTGGTAGCGCAGTGCTGCGAGTTCGCCGAAGACCTGCAGGTATTCGACACGGAGGACGCGCAGCCGCTCCATGGGGAGGCGGAGCGGGCGAGGATCGCGGAAAGTGCGACGCAGGCTAGGGGCGTCGCCGAGTGCGAACGGACGTGGAACGCGCTGGTGCTGGGCACGCGCGATTACCTGCGCAAGTGCGGGTTCAGGAAGGCATTGCTGGGCTTGAGCGGAGGCATCGATTCGGCGCTGGTGGCGGCGATTGCAGTGGAAGCACTGGGGCCAGAGAACGTGCGCGGCGTGGGGATGCCGAGCGAGTACTCGTCTGAGGGGTCCAAGGACGATGCGCGGGTGCTGGCGGAGCGGCTTGGGATCCGGTTCGAGATGCTTGCGATTCATG
>CAXSHQ010000357.1:0-4748 GCA_964236875.1 uncultured Acidobacteriaceae bacterium
CGGCGTCGGACTGGATGCCGAGGGTGACGGCGGGCTTGGTGTCGGGTTTGGGGTTCATGACGATGGTGTTGTTGCTCATGTATTGACTCTTCCGGGAGGTGCTTGCTGCTGTCAGCGAAACGCAGATCCTCCGCCTGCGGCGAAGGATGACAATGTTGTGGTTAGACCGACCTGGTCGGCGACGCGTGCTCCTGCAAGAACTCGTCGAGGGCGGTGACTGCCTGGTCGACGTGCTCGCGGGTGATGAGGTAAGGCGGGAGGAAGCGCAGCACGGTGTCGTGGGTGCGGTTCAGGAGGATGTGGCGGGCCATCATGCCTTCGAGGAGCTGTTTGGCGAGATCGGCGGAGTGGAAGTCGAGCCCGATCATGAGGCCCTGGCCGCGGACTTCCTTGATGGCAGGATGGCGGGCGGCGAGGTTTTGGAGCTTCGCGAGGAAGTAGCTGCCGACTTCGGTGACGTGAGCGAGCAGGTTGTCGTGCTTGAGGGTGTCGATGACGGCGATGGCAACGGCGCAGGCGAGGGGATTGCCGCCGAAGGTGGTGCCGTGCATGCCGGGAGTGATGGCGCGGGCAGCGGCTTCGGTGCAGAGCATGGCGCCCATGGGGATGCCGTTGGCGAGGGGCTTGGCGAGGGTGGTGACGTCGGGCTGGACTGGTTTTCCTTGGTACAGGAAGTGCTGGTAGGCGCACCACTTGCCGGTGCGTCCCATGCCGGACTGGATTTCATCGCAGAGGAGGAGGGCGCCAGTGGAGTCGCACAGGGCTCTTGCTTCCTGCAGGAAGTCTGCCGAGAGAAAGTTGATGCCGCCTTCGCCCTGGAGGACTTCGAGGGCGATGGCGCATACATCGGTGCTGAAGGCGGCGCGGAGGGCGGCGATGTCGTTGTGTGGGATGAACTCGACATCGGGCATGACGGGGGCGAAGGGCTCGCGGTAAGCGAGCTTGTGCGTGGTGGCGACCGAGCCCATGGTGCGGCCGTGGAAGCTGTGCTCCATGGCGATGATTTTGGTGCCTATCTGTTTGCCTTCGGAACGGAGCAGGCCGGCGTGGGCGCGGGCGAGCTTGAGCGCGGCTTCCCAGGCTTCGGTGCCGGAGTTGCAGAGGAAGACGCGGTCCATGCCGGTGATTTCGGTGAGGCGTAACGCCAGCTCCGTAGTGCCGCGGTGGAAGAAGAGGTTCGACGTGTGGAGGAGGGTTTGCGCCTGCTCGGTGATGACCTGCGTGATGGCTGGGTGGTTGTAGCCGAGCGCGCAGACACCGATGCCGGAGAGGAGGTCGAGGTAGGGAGTGTCGTGCTCGTCGTAGAGGTAGACGCCTTCGCCGCGGGTGAGCTCGACGGGGTAGCGGGCGTAGGTCTGGAGGAGGAGCTTGGATTCGGCGGCCTGGAGGTCGGTGAGGGGGGCTGGGTCAGTGGTGCGGTTGGCATCCGTGGATCCCACGCGTGCCGACGATGGGGCCGTCGTCACGAGTGGGGCACCCGGCGTTGTTGCAGCTTCCGGCGAAATGCGAGGATCCTGAGCTTCGCTCAGGATGACACCCGTTTGGGTGTGAGCGGTCTCGGTGTTTGGCAAAGCTTCCAATATGGTGTTCATGCGGCGATGACCTCCGTTCCGTCGTCGATGCGGGTGTTGGCGAAGTCGGGGAGTACGGTGGCGGCTTCGGCGGGGAGGATACGGACGCGGGTGACGCCGTGGGTGAGGGCTTCCTTGCAGGCGTTGAGCTTGGGGAGCATGCCGCCGGAGATGACGGACTGGCGCTCGAGAGCGGGGACGTCTTTCAAGGCGAGCCAGCGGAGGACGTTGCCGTCCGCGCCCTTGACCCCGGGGACGTCGGTGAGGAAGACGAGGGCGTCGGCCTTGGTGGCGATGGCGCAGGCGGAAGCCATCTCATCGGCGTTGATGTTGTAGTGCTCGCCGTCGGAGCCGGGCGCGATGGAGGAGATGACGGGGATGGCGCCCATGGTCCAGATGGCGTCGAGCCACTTGGGGTCGGTGGCGGCGATCTCGCCGACGTAGCCGAGGTCAGGGACGGTCTTCTTCTTGCGGGCGCGGAAGACGTGGCCGTCGCCGCCAGTGAGGCCGACGGCTTCCGCGCCACATTGACCCAGGGCGGCGACGAGGGACTTGTTGACGCGGCCGCCGAGCACCATGAGGGCGGCGTCGCGGGTTTCGGCGTCAGTGACGCGGAGGCCGGCGACGAACTCGGACTTTTTGCCCATCTGGGCGAGGAGCCTGGTGAGCTGCACGCCGCCGCCGTGGACGAGCGCGACGCGATGGCCATCCCGGGCGAGCTCGGCGATGGAGCGGGCGCAGTTGTGGAGGATGGCTGGGTTCTCCAGGGCGGCTCCTCCGAGTTTGATTACGAACTTCATGGGTTTACCTCTTGCTTTGGTGCTGGGGACGGGGAAAGCTTTGACGCCATGGGCGCCAAGGGACGCCAAGTTACGCCATGAGGCTCATCGGAGGCCTTCTGCTTCGGGCCAGCCTTGCATGATGTTGAGGTTCTGGACGGCTTGGGAGGCGGCGCCTTTGAGCAGGTTGTCGAGGCAGGAGATGAGGACGAGGCGGCGGCCGTCGGGGCCGAGCTGAAAGCCTATGTCGCAGAAGCCGGTGCGCACGATGTGCTGGATCTGCGGCAGCGCGGGGGAGCGGCGGATTCGGACCATTGGACGGTCGGCGTAGAAGCGGTCGAAAACGGCCTGGATGTGCGCGAGCGTGCCGGGCTCGGCTAGGCGGACGTAGATGGTGCTGAGGATGCCGCGTGGGATGGGCAGCAGGTGCGGGGTGAACTGGATTTGGTCGGGGGTAAGGTGGAGATGCTCGAGCATCTCGCCGGTGTGGCGATGGCCGAAGACGGCGTAGGCGGAGAGATTGTCGGCGGCGTGCATGAAATGCGTGGTGGGCGAGGGGGCTTTGCCCGCGCCCGAGACGCCGGACTTGGCGTCGCAGATGATACCGTGCGAGAGGTCGAGCAGATTGGCGCGAACGAGTGGCGCCAGAGTCAGAATGATCGAGGTCGCGTAGCAACCGGGGTTAGCGACGAGGCGGGCGTCGGCGATGGCGGGGCTCGTCGGCGGGTAGAGCTCGGGGAGGCCGTAGACGGCTTCGGCCTGGAGAGCGGCGGCAGCGTTGGGGTTGTGGTCGGCGAGCTTGTAGACGGAGCGGTTGCTTTCGTGCTGAAGACGCCAGGCGCCGGAGAGGTCGATGACGCGCATGCCGGCGGCAAGGGCTTGTGGCACCCACGCGCGGGACTGCTCGTGCGGCGTGGCGAGGAAGAGTATGCCGGTGCCTTCATCCTGGAGCTGCTGCCAGTTGAAGGGGTGGACGTGGGCGTCGTCGGCGCCGGGGAGGCCGCTGAGCTGCGGGTGCAGGGAGGTGAGGCTGATGCTTTCGCCGGAACCCTGCGCCAGAGGCTGAAGGCCCTTTTCACCGTCCGTCCGTTCCGCTTCGGGGCGTCCGAGGAACGTGGGCCTCGCGTTGGCGAGGCGCGGGTGGTTGAGCAGCAGGCGCGCGAGCTCGGCGCCGGCGTAGCCGCTTACGCCGGCTATGGCGATGCGGGGGGTGTCGGCCGAGCGGGCGAGGGCGGGAGCGGGTTGGGAACGAGCTGTGAGCCCAGAGCTTTGGAGCCCAGAGCTTTGGGGCCCAGAGCTTTGGGGCCCCGAGCTTTGGAGCTCAGAGCTGGAGGGCTCGGGTAGTGTGGTGAGGCTAGGCAAGGTGCTCCTCGATGCGGTCCTTGAGCGTCCCGGCGGTCTTGTTGTCGGGGCAGATGATGAGGACGGTGTTTTCGCCGGCGACGGTGCCGACGACCTCGCGCCAGTCGGCGGCGTCGATGCCGGCGGCTACCGGCTGCGCGCCGCCCATGAGGGTGATGACGACGAGCAGGTTCTGGGCCTGGCGGACTTCGAGGCCGAAGTTCTGGAACATCTGGTGGACGTCGGGGAGCTCTTCGTCGGCGTCGGGGTCATTGGGCAGGGCGTAGCCGGCAGGCCCTTTGAGCAGCTTGAGCTCGCGGATGTCGCGGGAAAGCGTGGCCTGGGTGACGTGGATGCCCTTGGCGGCAAGTTTGAGGCGGAGGTCATCTTGATTGCTGATGGAGCCGCTGTCGGTGACGGTGGTGCGGACGAGGAGGTCGCGAATCGCGTTGTGTCGTGTGTTCTTCATGGCGCTTAAACAGGGATGCATCGCCCGAAAGCAGCGATGCATATAAATGCAATTCTTATGTATAAATATGCAGACGGCTCACGTCAAGGGATTGGCGGAAGTTTTTGTGGAAAGTTCTGGCGCTTCTGTGTCTTCCATACGGGTCCGTAGTTGTGCGACGGAATACGGAGATCCTTCGCTACGCTCAGGATGACGCGGTGGCGGGATGGGGCTTGTGGACTTGGGGAGAGCGCGGCGGGGGTGGAGCTTGTGGGCTTGTGGACTTGGGATGGCGCGGCGGAGTGGAGCTTGGGGACTTGTGGACTTGGGGATGGCGCGGGTGCGACGTATAGTGAACTATGGCCCAGTTTGACCTCGATTCGAGGGGGCGCTCCATGGGAGCGCGCGCCTCGGGAAGTCCGTCCCTAGTCACGGACGCGACTGTGCGTGCCAATGGCGGCGCGGAAGACCTGCTGGACCCGCGGTTTGAGTTCGACTCATGCGGCGTTGGGTTTGTGGCGTCGGCACTGGGCAAGGCGAGCCGCGACATTCTGGACAAGGGCATTACGGCGCTGGGGCGGTTGGCGCATCGCGGCGCGATTGCGGCGG
>CAXSHQ010000358.1:0-4722 GCA_964236875.1 uncultured Acidobacteriaceae bacterium
GAGTGGAGAGACCCCTGTATTTAGCGAGGGCAAGCCGCGTAGCGGCGAGCCCGAGCACCCTTAGGCGCGGGAACACAGACATCAGTCGCCTACCGCAGAAGCCTGCGCCGGCTCCGCAACGGCCACCGGCCTTCGCCGCAGCGCGCCCAGCAAGGCTTTCAACTCCACCGGATGCACGCACGCCAGCAAAAAGCTCCGCAGAGGATCTCCAAGCAAACGCGTACTGATCCGGAGCACGGTAACGATCATCCCCAGATCGGCGAAAAGCATCCCGCAGGCTACGCCCGAAAGGCCAATCCGCCGCGCCAGCACGCCGACCAGCACCACCGAACCCGCGCTGAACCCGAGATACCACACCGACATCCGCTCATGCCGGTTCGCCGACATCGCCACCGACGAGCTCGTGTTCCAAAGCGAGTTCACAAACACTTCCAGCAGCAGCAGGTGAAAAGCCGTGAGCGCAAGCACCACGCGGCCATGGAGCCACCACCGGAACACCGGCGGTCCCACAAACCACAGCGCCAAGGCAAGCGCTCCCGCCAGCAGCAGCGCAGCCTGAAACGCTCCCCGATGAAGCCGCCGCGCAAACTCCTGATCGTTGCGTCCAAACGCTGCCGAAAGTTCCGGCCACGCCGAGTTCTTGATGGCGTCGGTCAGTTGCAGCGGCACCCGCGAAAGCGTGCGCATGGGATTGAAAAGCGCCAGCGCCGCCGGCCCCAGGACCAACCCCGTCACCAGCGTCACACCCTGCGTGGCCAGGGCCGCGCACGCGGGAAAAGCCATGAAAGCAACCGCCGGCCGCATCAGCTCACGCAGCGTCCCCCAGCGCGCATCGCGCACGCCCAGTCCCAGCCAGCGCGCCTGCCGCAGGTGCTGCACCGTAAGCCACACCGTGCCCGCCACGCTCACCCCAAGCATGTACGCCGCCAGCGTCTGCGGCCTTGCATGCGTGAAGAGAATTAGGAACACGCCCGCGCCTTCCACCACGCGGGTAAGGTTCACGATCAGCATGCCGGCGGCGTAGCGCTCCGTCGCGCGATACGCGCTCATCAACACGCTCCATTGCAGTATCACGAGGCAGTTAAGGCTCAACAGCAGAAGCGTCCATCGGCCCTCGCTCGCCGGCATCGCATGCAGGGAAAGCACTCTCTCGAAAGGCACCAGCAGCAGGAACGCCACCACAGCCGCACCCAGCAGAAGCGTTAAAGCCCCCACCAGCACCATCGTGCTTTGGAAGATAGTGCGTGCCCCGGCACGGTCTCCCGCGTGCACACGCATGGTCATCGCACTGCCGGCTACGCTGCCAAAGCCCAGGTCGCTCAGCAGCAGATACGTCGGCACAGCGCTCAGCATCAGCCACTCGCCATAGAGCTGCGGCCCCCACAGGCGCAGCGTAATCGGCACATTGATCAACTGCACCAGCAGCGTCACGCCCGGCCCCAGTACCGACGCACCAAAAGACTGCATCAAGCGGCGTGCAACGCTCACAGCTCACCCGTTCCCATGCAGCGGCTGCCGCTTATCGACTCATGCATTCCCCTTAGAATAGCGAATGGAAGCGGCTTGCAAGCTTGCCATCTGAGAGGCCTCCACGCCGCTCAGCCACTCGGCCCGCACCCGGCAGAAATCAACGTGAGCGAAATCGAGAACCGGTCCACACAGTTTGCTTCGCCAAAGATCATCGCCGTCACCGGCGCCACCGGGCTCATCGGCCGGCGCTTGCTTCCTGCGCTCCAGCAGGCCGGCTCGCAGCTGCGCCTACTCACGCACACTCAGCGTGCCAGCGTCGCTGGCGAGCAGGTGCAAGGCAATCTGCTCGATGAAGCCGCGCTGCGCTCCCTCGTCCGCGGAGCCGACGCTGTCGTGCATTTGGCCGCCGTCGCACACACCCGCCTGCGCACCCCGGAGGACCGGGCCCACGCCCGCCGAGTCAACGTGGAAGGCACCCGCCTTCTGCTCCGAGCAGCCCAGGAGGCAGGCGCATCCCGCTTCGTGCTCCTGTCCAGCGCGCACGTCTATGCAGGCCAGTACGGACTTAGTCTCACTGAGAACAGCGCCACCGCCGGAGACACGCCCTACGGCGCGCTCAAGCTAGAGGCGGAGCAACTCGCCGCCGAAGCGGAGGCGCACGGCCTGCGCGTCACGGTCCTGCGCCCCTGCCTTACCTACGGTCCCGGCGTGCGCTTCAATCTCCAAAGCCTGCTCCGCGCGGTTCGCCGAGGCATGTATGTGCGTGTGCGCGGCGCTCGCACCGTGCGCAGCCTGGCTTCGGTAGACACCGTCTCCGCAACCATTGTCCACCTCCTTCGCAGCCCACAGGGCAGCGGTACCTTCAACGTAGCCGACGCCACGCCCGTGGTCCTCGAAGACTGGGTCGATCGCCTGGCAGACCGCATGCAGGTGCGCCGTCCCAGAGCTGTTCCCCGCTGGGCGCTGGAGACGCTGGCCACCGTCGGTTCCGCCGCTTCAGCCCTCGGCCTCCCCGCACCCGTCACCCGGGACACGCTGCGCAAGCTCACGTCTCCCTTCTCGCTTGACGTCAGCAAACTCGCTGCAACCGCCTTCGTATGGCCCGCGACGCAAGAAGCAGTCATCGGCCAAACCATCCAGGCAGAAGTTGAAGCCTCTTCATGAGCGAGAATGAGGATGAGGGAGGACCACCACCGTGAGCCGTAGCAAGCGCATCTTTGACATCGCTCTGGCGCTCCTGCTGATCGTCCTCTTCTCCCCCGTTCTGCTGTTCCTGGCGCTCCTCATCCGCCTCACCTCCAAAGGGCCAGCGCTCTACTGGTCCTCCCGCGTGGGCCGCCGCAACGAGCTGTTCCTCATGCCCAAGTTCCGCACCATGCGCGTCGACACCCCACAGGTCGCCACGCATCTGCTGCAAAACGCCGGCGGCTTCCTCACCCCCATCGGCGCGCTCCTGCGTCGCACCAGCCTGGATGAGCTTCCGCAGCTCTGGAGCATCCTGCGCGGCGATCTCAGCTTCGTCGGCCCCCGCCCCGCGCTCTTCAACCAGGACGATCTCGTCGCTCTGCGCACCGATTGCGGCGTCCACGAGCTTATCCCGGGACTCACCGGCTGGGCGCAGGTCAATGGCCGCGACGACTGCAGCATTCCCGTCAAGGTCGCACTCGACCGCGAGTACCTCGAGCGGCGCTCTTTCCGCTTCGATTGCCGCATCCTCGTCGCGACCTTCTTCAAGGTAGGCCGCGGCGAAGGCGTGCATCACTAGAAAGCGTCAGCCCGCCAGCACTGGCTCCGCGATCGGCTGGCCCTGCAGGTACTCGATCGGCAACTGCAGAAGCAGCTCCGGAATCCGCTCCTGGCGGTGCTCCTGCGCCGCGCGCTCCAACCCACCGAGAAGCTCCGCAAACCGCGGCGGCGAGTCCTCCGCA
Organism: uncultured Acidobacteriaceae bacterium; assembly: GCA_964236875.1. GTDB lineage: Bacteria > Acidobacteriota > Terriglobia > Terriglobales > Acidobacteriaceae > Granulicella. Next base: position 3,399 of record CAXSHQ010000358.1, read on the forward strand.
TGCACCCGGAAAATGTACTCCAGAGGAGTCGGACTCACCTCCGCGCCTTCCCTCCACAGTTGCTCATGCAGCTTCTCGCCCGGCCGCGAGCCCATCACCCGTATCTCGATATCTTTCCCGGGCGTCAGCCCGGAAAGCTGGATCACCTCGCGGGCAAAGTCCATGATCTTCACCGGGTCACCCATATCCAGCATGTAGATATCCCCATGCGAGCCCAGCGTCGCGGCCTGCAGCACCAGATTCACTGCCTGCGGAATGGTCATGAAGTAGCGCGTCATCTCTTCATGCGTCACCGTCAGCGGGCCGCCCTGCTCGATCTGTTTGAGGAAAGTCGGCAGCACAGACCCGCGCGAGCCCAGCACATTGCCGAAGCGCACACAGGCGAACTCCGTGCACGCGTCCTCATCGCAAGCGGCGCGCCGCGCGATCTCCTGGATCACGACCTCCGCCGTACGCTTCGTCGCTCCCATCACGCTGGAAGGCCGCACGGCCTTGTCCGAGGAGATCATCACCAGCCGTTCCGCCCGGAACGCCAGCGCCGTTTCGGCTAGCAGCCGCGTGCCGTACACGTTGTTCAGCACGGCCTCGCAGGGGTTGGACTCCATCATCGGCACATGCTTGTAGGCCGCCGCGTGCAGCACCACCTGTGGCTGTTCCCGCGCAAAGACCTCGCGCAGCGCCACCCTGTCCCGAATGTCCGCGATCACCGGCTGCACGTCGCTGCGCCGGCCCATGCGCTCCAGCAGCTCGAACACCGCGTTCTCGTCCTGGTCCAGCAGGATCAGCTTGCGAATGGGCGCTTCGCTTACCTGGCGCACCAGCTCCGACCCGATCGAGCCGCCCGCCCCCGTCACCAGCACCACCTTGTCGCGCAGCAACGCCTCTACCGACCGGCTGCTCTCCGTCCAGGTCTTCTGTCCGTTGCTCAAGGCATTCACAGCCACCGGCTTGCTTACGCGAACTGAATTGTTCAGCAGGTCGTGCACCGAGGGCAGGAACTTCACAGGCACATCGAACTGTGCGGCTGCTTCGATCATCGCGGTCATGTCCTTCAGGTCCGCCGAGCACATGAACAGCAGGTCGATATCTTCGCGCTGGATGGTGGGGCCCAGCATCTCCGTGCTGCCCAGAACCGGCACACCCAGGATCGTCTTGTTGAGCAGCCTTTCACCTTCCACCAGGACTCCGCGGATGCCTCGTCCATACAGCGGCAGCATCTGGTGCACAGCGCTTGCGACCGTTTCCGATGTGCCCGCCACCAGGATGCGCTGATCGGAGGTCAGGCGCAGCATGGACTCATGCTCCATGCGCAGCAGCGCCCGCA
>CAXSHQ010000359.1:0-707 GCA_964236875.1 uncultured Acidobacteriaceae bacterium
GCGCGCTTGCCAGCTGGTGCCGCAGGCCCTCCAGCACGACGGAGGGGGCCGCCCCCGGCTTCAGGCGCGCCTGAGAGCTCCACTCCTGCGGCCGTCCGCGCGTATGCATCAGCACCAGGCCGCAGCCGGTTTCGCGCGCGGCCGTGGCCATGCCCACGTCCCAGGTGAGCCCGGAAACATCGTTGACGATTTCCGCGCCGCACTCCGCCGCTGCCCGCGCCGTTGCGGCGTGGTAGGTGTCGACCGAGACCACCGCTTCGGGCCGCGCCCGCACCACGGCTTCGAGCACCGGCAGCAGCCGCTGCTGCTCTTCCTCTGCGGAGAGGGGCACGGCGCCGGGCCGGGTGGACTCGGCGCCCAGATCCACGATGTCCGCGCCCTCCTTGAGCGCGCGGAATGCGGCGGCTACCCCGGCGAGATGCAGCGCTCCGAGGCTCTGTTCGGAAGGGGCGTGTCCGGGCCGGGCCAGGCCGTCGCCGGAAAAGCTGTCCGGCGTGAGGTTCACGATGGCCATGAGCAGCGTGCGCTCCCCCAGCGGGAGCGTTCGAGACCGCAAGCGCCACAAGAAACGGGAACGTTCGCCCATACCGCTAGACGGTACATGTCGGCGTGGTGGGCGAGCCACTCGGGCGCGGGGCCGAGCGTCATCTGGCGCTGCCATACGGCGTCGCCGCTTTGCGGTGCGGGCGACCAGGTCGCGGAGGCCG
>CAXSHQ010000359.1:717-4706 GCA_964236875.1 uncultured Acidobacteriaceae bacterium
TACTTTTGCGCGGCTGTTTGCGGTTATGGAAGTGGGCCGCTCCGGTACTGAGCAGGTGAGAGCGACTCCTCAGTGAGGTGATCCGATGGAATCGAAAGTGAACGCGCCCCAGGCAGACCAGAAGTCCAGCGACAGCAAGAAGCCCGGCAACGCGCCGAAGCCCGCAGCCAAGCCGGGAACGGCGCCGGGCATCGAGCCGAACCACAACCAGACACGGTGGGCATAGCGCTCTTTGGCGCAAAGAAAATGTCCGCCCTGCGGGGCGGACTCTCTTTGTTGCGTGTGTCTCTCTAAGAACCTGGTGCCGAAGAAAGGACTCGAACCTTCTGTGGCAGAGCCCGTATCCGGCTCCATCGGCTACGGGAAGGTTTGTTGCCGCTCACGCTGCCTGCGCGTCGGTTAGTAAAGTTGGTGCCGAAGAAAGGACTCGAACCTTCACACCCTTGCGAGTACATGGACCTGAACCATGCGCGTCTGCCAATTCCGCCACTTCGGCTCACCTGAAAGCCGCGCTGCTCGCGCTACGTCCGGTGAAACTCTAGTGTCCCGCAGGGCGTCTCTTCCTGTCAACGAGGGCAACTGCCGCGATACACTCCCGGAGAGCCGTCCGGGTCCTCCCATGAGCTGACTGGAGCTGCGTCCCCCGCGGAGCGATCCCCGGGTTTCCGCCGTTTCGCGGTTCGTAGATGTCGCTTGATTTCACAAGGAGCCGCTCCCGTTGCCGCAAGATCCTTCCACTCCCGAAACGCCGGGCACTGCGCCCAAGATTCCTGAAGAGCTCGCGCTGGAAGTGCGCCGCCTCGCGCATGATCTTTCCAACGCCCTGGAGATCATCGTGCAGACCAGCTACCTGCTCACCATGGCCGAGCTCAAGCCGCCTGCCGACGAGTGGCTACGCATGCTGGAATCCGGCGTGCAGAAGGCCCTGGCGCTGAATCTGGATCTGCGCAACTACATCAAGGAAAACACGCCGCGGTGAGGCGTGTGATGAAGAAGGTCCAAGGGCTTATTGTGTTTCCGCGATCGCTGCGACGATTTTGTCCATCGCCTGGCGGTCGGCCGAAGTTCCCGGCAGGTGGTTGTCGACCATGACGCTGAAGATCACCGTTCGCCCGCTACCGCACTCCACGTAGCCGGCCAGCGCGCGCGACTCGCCCAGCGTTCCCGTCTTCGCGAAGACATGGCCCTTCAGGTTGGCGGGGTCGGCGCTTACCTCCTTGGCCTCTTTATCCTTTGGCTCCTTGTCTTTCGCGTCCTTGAATCGACTGGCCAGTGTGCCGTCCACCCCGCCCACGGGCAGGGCGGCCTTCCACTGCGCGAACCATGGCTGCGTGGCCGCGTAGGCCAGTAACTGCGCTTCGGCGCGCGGCGTGACGACGTCTTTCGCGCTCAGGCCCGAGCCGTCGTACAGAAGGAAATCATCTCCGGCGATGCCCGCCTGCTGCCAGAACAAACGCTCCAGCTGCAGGGCGCGGCGGAGTGTGGACTCACACGTTTTGGCCACCGCCACGTTGCGCAGCATGATCTCCGCATGGAGGTTCTGGCTGGTCTTCAAGGTGAGCCGCACGTCTTCGGCCAGCGTGGGCGAGGCCTGCTCGGCCAACGTCTTCAGCGGCGGCTCGGGACCGCCTGCGATCCTTTGTGCGGTGCAGATATGCTCTACGTCGGGTGAGAAGAGGATGTGCGCCATCGGAAGCGCGGATAGCTTCGAGGAAGGAGCCGACAAAGCCGGAATCCCAGTGCCGCGTCCGAACCTTGCCACTCACGCGGATGCCGCGCTCTTCCAAAGCGGACCGCAGGGCGGTGGCGGCGTATTCCGCGGGCTCGGTGATCGCGATCTGCTCGCGATCCGGACCGTACTTCGCGGCAACGTCGCCTGCTACCACCAGCTCACGCGAGCCGGGCCGGCGCTCCACCTCGATCTGGTTGCGGCCGAAGTCCATTGTGACGACGCTGCCCGTCCAGCCACCGTATGGCTTCTCTGAGTTAACCGTGTAGAAGGGCAGATCCGGGCTCATGGTCAGCGTGGCGGGCGTCCCCTCCTTCGGCCCTGCCGTAACGGTCAGATCCACGAAGTTGTCGTGCACCGTCAGCGCGCTTGCCGGTGCTCCATAGCCCCACAGCAGGTCTTCCGCCGCCCAGCCTTCGCTGTACGGCACATTTTCGAAGTACGTGTCGTCGCCGATTACATCTCCCGTGATCGTCCTGATTCCGGCGCTCGCCACGCGGGCGGCCAGGGCGGCTATGTCCGCAAGCGGGGCAGGGGCCGAGGTTTTGTGCTGGGCTGACGCTGCGTAGGGGAGAGGGACGCTTCCGGCGAAGTTGGCGTCGCCTCCGCCGCGGAGCACCAGATTGCCGCGCAGGGTACTGCCCTCCAGGGTGCCTTCGGCCTGCACGGATGTCGTGAAGCGCTTGTCCGGACCCATCATCGCCATGGCCGCCGCCGTCGTGAACAGCTTTGCGGTGGAGGCCGGGCGGAACAGCTTGCCTTCGTCCAGCCCGTACAGCGGCGTGCCGTCCAGCGCTGTGACGGCGATGCCCCAGTGGGCGCGACTTACGGCCGGGTCGGCCAGCAGCGCGGCCACTCGCTGGCCCAGCGGCGTGTCGGCGCCACCCGGGTACGGTGCCGGGAAGGCTGACCGCGTAGCTGTTTGTGCAGGCGCTACGGTGCTTTGCGCACCGATGAAGGCTGGCAGTCTACAAAGCAGAAAGCCAGCCAAGACCATGCGGATGCGCGGGCGATGGAGCATGCGCGCAGTCTACAGCCTTTGAAGGATTACGCCTGACCGAAGCGCCATTCCATCGCTTCACGATGCTTGGCATTCTGGCTCCGTTGCTGTGGTTATTTCTTCCGCCGGAGACGCACCCATGTTCGAAGTCACTCTCGCCGCCATGTTCGTCCTGTTCGTCGTCAGCCCTGTCGCCGCCGTGCTCCGTCCGGGTGCGCACGAGTCGGAAAACCAACCCTTCGTGCTGTAGCTGAATGCGTTGACATATGGGAAAGTTCTGATCAGGTCCACAAGCATTCCCTCAGCGGCTAAAGCCGCGTCGATTTTTGCGACGTTTACGGCGGGGCTAAAAGCCCCGCCCTGACGAAACGGAGACTTCAGAGGTTTCCCTATAAAGGGCGCTGCATTCTGCAAAGAGCAGAAGCGCTGTGCCACCGCTGGGGATCGTTGACGGCAGAGCGGCAGTTGGCGGGCAAATCCATTGGCGTGATGGATGGCCTGATCGCAGCAACAGCGCTGGAGCACGACCTGACGCTGGTTACGCGCAATGTGAAACATCTGGCGGCGACCGGAGTGGACCTCCTGAACCCATGGGAGTTGTTCGCGTAAGCCACGCCACCCCAAGGCGCTACAATTGTGCGCATGCGACGCGCTCCCCTCAAGCGCTTTCTTCGTGGTCGCCACGATCGTGGCCGCTCCTAGCTGGCCCTGAGAACATGGCCGCACCCTCTTTCTCACCTTTTCCAGTTTCTGTTAGCCATGCTGCCCCGCCGCGGCGTCTCACTTCCTGCGAGATGCCGGCAGCCGGCGCGCCCACCCACGGTTCGCGTGCGCCGAACCGCCCCTGATGTGTCTGAGGAGACCGACCCATGCCTGAAGTCAGCAAGCCTTCCGCCTCCCACCCGAACAGCTTCCAAGCCGCAGCCACGCTTTCCGGAATCGCCGGCATCGGTGTTGCCGATACCGTCCACTACTTCCGCCTGGGTGCCCTCGAAGAGGGCGAGTCCGGCGTCAAGCTTTCGCGCCTGCCGTACTCGCTACGCATCCTGCTGGAAAACCTGCTGCGCCGCGAGGACGGCATCACCGTCACGCCGGAAGACATCCGCTTTCTGGCCGCCTGGGACCCGCGTGCCGAGCCCTCTCGCGAGATCGCTTACATGCCCGCCCGCGTGCTGATGCAGGACTTCACCGGCGTCCCGGCCATCGTCGATCTCGCCGCCATGCGCGATGCCATGAAGGCGCTCGGCGGCTCCGCTTCGG
>CAXSHQ010000360.1:0-4696 GCA_964236875.1 uncultured Acidobacteriaceae bacterium
GACGGCGTCCTTGCCGCCCATCATCACGTCGGTGGCACGCTTGATGCCGTCGGCTAGTGACTCCTTGCAACCGTACAGGTTGTCGAACTTCGACTTCGTGACGGAGTCGTTGACGTTGATGGCGGGCACGAGCAGCTTGCCCTGCTCCATCATCTTGTAGAGCCGGTGCACGCCGGTCGTGGTTTCCTCGGAAACCCCGCGCCAATCCTTGGCCACGTTGTGCCAGCGCTGCCCATCTTCGGCAAGCACCGACTTCAGCAGCTTCTGGATCACCGCCTCTTCCATTGAGCCGGCCTTGCCGTCGATAAAGCTGCGGTCGCCGTCTTCCAGCTCATAGCCTTTGTGGATGAGCAGCGTTACGTCGCCGCCGTCGTCCACCACGAGCTGCGGCCCCTTGCCGTCCTCATGCCGCAGCGCCTGGTCGGTGCACCACCAGTACTCTTCCAGAGTTTCGCCCTTCCACGCGAACACCGGCACGCCGGCCGCCGCGATGGCTGCCGCCGCATGGTCCTGCGTGGAAAAGATATTGCAGCTCGCCCAGCGCACGGTCGCGCCCAGCTCCACCAGCGTCTCGATCAGCACGGCCGTCTGGATGGTCATGTGCAGCGACCCAGTCACGCGCACGCCCTTCAGCGGCTTGCCCGTCGCATACTTGCGGCGGATGGACATCAGGCCGGGCATCTCCTGCTCGGCGATCGTGATCTCTTTGCGTCCCCATTCCGCGAGGGCGATATCGGCGACTTTGTAGTCGAGTGTTGTGGTGGGTTCCAGCGTGGCTGTCGGCATTCCTTCTCCTGTGTTTACGCTATTAGTTTATCAAGCCGGACCGCTGTGCACCGACTTCATGAGCCCGGAAAGCATGCGCCTGACTTCCACAAGTTGCCCCTGCAGCCCGTCATACGCTGCTGTTTCAATCAGTTGAAGATCACGGGCAAGCAGCAACTGGTATTCCACTTCCATGCCGATTCCACGCGCTTGCGCGAGACACTCAGCAAAACTGGCCTGATCATCCTTGCCGCAACCTTCCGCGATCTTCATCGTCATTGCAGAAGATCGTCGCCGAAGCGTCGAAGCCAGGCCAAGCATCTCCGCACGCGGAAACGTCTCCGTCACGTGGTGCATGCGCAACGTGAAGTTGTGCGACTTGGTCCAGACATCCAGATTGCGGAAGTCTCGCATAGACTTGCTCCTTGCATACAAGCGGATTGGAACGAGCTTAGAGCAATGAGCCGTCAAGCTGCGAGCCAAAAGCCTTTGCTCTAAGCTGACTACCTCGAAGCTCTAGCTTGTTCCCTTCGCTTTACCGTCCCAGTCGCATAAGATAGAAGCAACACCTTGCCAAGCCTAGACGCCAACTTCAACGCTCAGCAAATCGCCCTTCGCCTCGCGGTCGCCGCGCTGATCGGCATGCTCATCGGCTTCGAGCGCGAAAGCTCGCACAAGGGCGTCGGCATCCGCACGTTCTCGCTGGCCAGCCTGATGGGCACCATCTGCGCCTTCCTCGGGCAGGCGTTCGCGTTGGAAGCCTTCGGCGTCATCACGGTGCTCACGCTGGCCATCAGCATGAAGCCCAGCACGCGCGGCCGCCAGCTCGGTCTCACCACGGCCATCGCTCTAGTTAGCACCGTGCTGCTGGGTATGCTGATCGGCTTCGGCCGGCCGGTCTGGATCCCGGTCTCCGCCGCGATCATCATCACCATGATCCTGTCGCTGTCGGAGCAGTTCCAACGCATCACCGGCGGCGTTAGCGCTGCGGAGCTGCGATCCGCCGTGCTGCTCGGTCTCATCGGCTTCGTCATCTACCCGGCCTTGCCGGATCATGCGATCGATCGCTTCAGCCTCATCAACCCGCGCGAGGCGTGGATCACCGTCATCGCGGTCGCGGCCATCGGGTTTCTCAATTACGTGCTGCTGCGCCTGTACTCGCGCCGTGGCCTGTACTACGCTGCCATCCTTGGCGGCCTGGTCAACTCCACCGCCACCATCGCCGAGCTCGCCACCTGGATTACCGCCGACGGTCTCGACCCCTTGAGCGCCGGCATCACGCTTTCGCTGCTCACCATCATGGCGATGTTCGTGCGCAACTTCGTCGTGCTGGGGCTTTTCTCCGGCCGTTCCGCCAAGGTCGCCGCCGCGCCTTTGCTGCTCATGAGCGCGGCCACGGTGCTGGCGGTGTGGCGTCTTCGTCCGCGAGGCGAGCCGCCTCCCGCCGAACTCCAACTCGACTCACCGGTTTCGCTCGGGAAGGTGCTGCGCTTTGCCGCACTGTTTCTCGTCATCCAGATTTCCGGCACGTTAGCGCAGCGTCTCGGTAGCTTCGGCTTCCTGGTCGTGGCTCTCATCGGCGGCACTATCTCGAGTGCTTCCACTGCCGCCGCCGCCGCGCATCTGGCTGCGCATGGTGAGCTCACACCGCAACTCGCCGCCACCGGCGCCGTGCTCAGTTCCATCACCAGCGCGCTGGTCAACATCCCGATCCTGCAACGCCAAACCCGCAGCCGCCCGTTGGCTGTACGCCTGGCCTGGATCACCCTCGGCATCGCCGCCATTGGCGTGGCCGCTGTCTCCGCGGAGTTCCGCCTGCACTTCTAAGCGACGTCCGGCTCGCTTACACCACAGCCGCTGCCTGTTCACGCCGGACCCGCCGGTCCAGCAGCGGCAGCACAACCAGCAGCAACAGCAGCGCCGCGCCGATACTGCTCACCGCATCGGCCCACAGCATGGCGCTTACACCGTGAGCGTCGTGCATCACGCCTTCTACCTTGGTCATCATCGTGATGGGAAAGTTGCCCGCCGCGGTCAGCACGGCAACGGTGGAGGCAGCCAGCGCATTGCGCGGGCCGATGATCTCGTACTGCAGCGCCACAAAAGCTGTGTAATTGAATCCTTGCGCCATGTTGTAAACAAGCAGCACGATTGCAAACAGCAGCAAACCGCGCGGCAGGGAAGCGCCCGCCACCGCGCACACCGCCGCCACAAAGCCCGACAGCAGGTAGATGGTTCGCCGCGCCAGCACGCGCGAAAGCGGAATCGCCAGCAGCGAGCCTAGCGAGCACACAATCGCCACGCCCGGGCCGTTCAGGTGGATGTTCGCCGCTTCCGGCACATGGAAGTCGCCGCCCAGTGCGGAGAACGCATTGGTGAGCGCAAAGCAACTGGCTGGTGAAAGAAACATCGCAAGGCCGATCCACACTCGTCCTTGGCGAAGTACACGGCGCAGGTCGCGGCCCATGGCGCTGAAGTTCTCCCGCAGCGTGCCCTTGGGCCGCTGCGCCAACGGAAAGCCCAGCAACAGCAATGCCGGCAAGAACACCAGGCAGCCCAACAGCCATGCTGCCCAAGGCAAGGGCAGCGCGCGCACCAGCACCACCGCCACCCAACTGAACACCCCAGCCGCGCCCAGGTTGGCTACGTTGTACCAACCGCTGATGCGGTCATACTCGGCTTCGCTCACCAGATCCGGCATCATGCCACCGACGGCGCTCGAGTAGAACACGGCCGCCGCGCAAGCCGCCGTCAGCGTGAGCTTGAACCACAGCAGATGGTTCAGCAGCAGCACAGTCGCCGCCATCAGACATGCGGCCAACACGGCAAAGAACCACGCATAGCTGCGCTTGGTAAACCGCACATCCAGCACGGGGCAAAGGCTCCACGCCCACCAGCACGGAGAGAACGCCACATAGCTGATATCCAGCACGCGTCCCACCGACACGCCCCGCGCCGTCAGCAACACCCCAAAGGCTGTCGAGATAAACCCATACACAAACCCGGTTGGCATATTCGCCAGACCCATGGCCCACAGGGGCAGCCTGCGACTGGTCGCCGAGGCTGCTGTCAACTCTCGCACGCGGTCAGCTTGCCTTCTTCTGCAACTCGGGAACGACCATAGCTCGTTCCCGCCGACGATCCCTCGCCACGGTCCACTGCTCCGGCGTCCACTCTGGGATGTCTTTGGTATCGATCGTCGAATCCGGCATCGCAGCAAGTCTGCGGAGCTCCTCACGGACCTCGTCGCTCACCGGTGTGTCAGATGTCATACAGATCGTTTTGCTCATAGTCACGTCCTTCCAGCGGTGTCGCCCTTCTTGCTGAGATGATACGCACGTGCAGGTCCTGTCCCCAAGCTTCCTCCAGATGGGGGTAGTGGGGCAGTTTGATAGGCGGCCTACGGGTCGCCTATTGCCTTGCGCTCTCCACGTAGCCTGAAAGTACGGTCGAGGGCAGACATGTGCACTGCTAGCGAAGACAATGGCACGATGGCCGAGGCAGTCACCATCGAACAGGCGGACGCGCTCAATCGGGATACAGTGCTGGTTTCGTTGTCCGATGGCAGGGTGCTGGTTCTGACGCTCGCTCAAATCCTGAGCGCCGATCCGCGCTTGCTCCCGCTCGACGAGCCAGACGAAGATTCAAACTGAGGCACTACCCCAGATGGACCACAAGCAGCAGTTTCGTATTGTTGGCCATTCCAACGGTGCGCCACCGTTGTTCGCCGTCTACGACCGAGTCCTCGTCCATGGACTCTCCAAGGATCGAAGAACACTAGGCGAGCTGCAGCGAAGCTCACACCATGATCGCGTTCATTGAGGCGAGCCTTCTCCTCGTCCCACTCGAAGTAGATCGCCATCTCTACCCCTGCAGCACCCACGTGTCCTTGCTCCCGCCGCCCTGCGAGGAATTGACCACCAGCGAACCC
>CAXSHQ010000361.1:0-4696 GCA_964236875.1 uncultured Acidobacteriaceae bacterium
CCCGCGAGACGAACCTTTCAGAGACCACCTTCATCCTGCCCGCCAAGGACCCGGCACAGGACGCAGCTGAAGGCATTCGCGTGCGCATCTTCACCACGCAGGAAGAGCTGCCCTTCGCCGGCCATCCGACCCTCGGCACGGCAAGCTGGCTCTTTCTGAACCACCCATCGATTCGCGGAGCCGAAGCCATCACACTGCGCCTCAACGTCGGTGCCATCCCGGTAAGTTTCACACCCGCGCAGGCGGAAGAACCCGGTGTCTTCGCAACCATGCGCCAGAACGACCCGGTCTTCGGTCCCGAGCACGACATGGCCGAAGTCGCGGCGGCGCTTGGCCTTGCCACCGAAGACCTGTCCCCGGTCTACAAGCCGCAGACCGTCTCTACCGGCAATCCATTCTGCATCGTGCACCTGCGCTCGCTGGAGGTCGCTCAGCGCCTCGCCATCCCGCAAGACAAGTCGTCTGCATGGCTGTCCGCCCACGCCACGCGTTGGTTCTACTGCATTGCGCCCGCCGCCACGGCCGCAGAGCCCGCAGGCCCGCACTGGCACAACCGCATGCAGTTCTACTCCGGCGAAGACCCCGCTACCGGCTCGGCCGCCGGCTGCTGCATCGCCTGGCTCGTTCGTTGCGGCCTCGCGCCTTCTGGGCAGCCCGTCGTCTTCGAGCAGGGCGTAGAGATGCTTCGCCCGAGCCGCATCACCGCGCAGGCAACGCTCTCCGAAGACCGCGTTCACTCGGTTCTCGTTGCGGGACGCACCATCCCTGTGGCAACCGGCCACTATTTCCTGCCGTAACCCTGCGTTTATACACAGGCGGGGGAACCACGAACGCCAATAGCCACAGGGGTTCCCGAGCTTCGCGTGAATGCGCTAGCGGAATACCGAGCTTTGTTCGCCTTTTTTTCGCGGTTGCCGAGCTCGGTTCCCCCCGGTAGAGTCAGCAAATCGAAGCGACGCAGCGCTGCTGCTAATTGACACCCGGCGACCCGCAATGGCGCCTGGTTTACCTGAAATCTGAAGGCATCTGGAACGGCCGGCTCCACACGCCGCCCGCGCCTCGTCGCGTCTCCGCCTCAGCTCGGAACGCACAGGCACCGGCCCTCGACTGCTGTTCTTAACCCGTGTCTTCGTTCGGCTTCGCCGAGCCCTGTCACGGACCCGCAGCCGTGCGCGCATTTCCGCGCGCACACCGCGGTCGGGAAGCCCTGCGCTTTCCGCGGCCCCATACAAAATCTGTACGCCCGCCGCTTCCCCTCAGCGGCGACACAACAAGCACGCTGTAGCACCCGGGCCGCGGCCAAACCGCCCGTCCCGAGAAAGAACGATACACCGACATGCGCCCTCGCAAGACGATCCTCATGGTGGAAGACAACGAACAGCTTCTCTCGATCCGCAAATTTTTGCTCGAAACCCGTGGTTACCGCGTGCTCGCCGCCGGCTCTGCCGCGGCAGCGCTGGAGCACCTCGAAGCCGCCCTCCCCGGCTCCATCGATCTGCTGATCAGCGATCTCATGCTCCCGCAGATGGACGGCAACGAGCTTGTTCGCCGCGCCAAGCAGCTCCACCCGCTGCTGCCTACGCTGCTCGTCTCCGGCACGGTCACCGCGTTCGACCGCGCCGCCGCCGCCGACGCCTTTCTGCCCAAAGGCGCCTGCACCCCCGTCGAGATGCTCGACCGCATCCGCATCCTCGTCGCCCGCAAGCGCGGTCCCAAGAAGCAGGTGCAGCCGGTCAGCATGCCTGCTGAGGCGCTGGCCGTCGCCAGCTAAGTGGTCAGTGGCTAGTGGCTAGTGGGAAGGGTTTCTATTCGTATGGACCAGGATGTCAGGTCGTTTCGAGACTTGATCGTGTGGCATCGCTCGATTGAGCTTTGTGTTGCCATCTATCGAATTGACTCGTGCCTTCCCGAAGGAGGAGTTATTCGGATTTGCGTAGCCAATTGCAACGTGCCGCCGTGTCAGTTTCGAGCAACATTGCGGAAGGGGCCGGACGCAGCTCGACTGGCGAGTTTGTCCAGTTCCTCAGCATGGCCAGGGGATCCAACAACGAGGTACAAACGCAGCTAACGATCGCCGACAGACTTGGCTACGGTAATCCAGACGTGGGGCTTCGCTGCGAGCAGCTGTCTAATGAAGTGGCAAAGATGCTGAGTTCGCTTATCACCAAACTGAACCAAAGAAAGCCTGCCAAGCCCGCCCTGAAACGTAACCACTAAGCACTACCCACTAATCACTCTCAAGCTTCCACCAGCCCGTACCGCCGTTGCCATTGATGTCTAAGCCGAGCCCACACCGCCGCAATCTCGTCCTTCGACATATCCGGATCGGGCCGCTCGCTGAACCGGGCGGCCTCCGCTTTTGCAAGCTCCAGCAGGTCGCGGTCGCGCACCAGGTTGGCCACGCGGAACTCCGGCAGACCCGCCTGCCGCGTGCCGAAGAACTCTCCCGGCCCGCGTTGCGCGAGGTCGATCTCCGCCAGTTCGAACCCGTTCTGCGTTTTCACCATCGCCTCCATGCGTGCCTCGGCCTCCGGGGTCACCTGCTCACCGGTCAGCATCACGCAAAAGCTCTTCGCAGCCCCACGCCCCACGCGCCCGCGCAGCTGGTGCATCTGCGCCAGGCCAAACCGCTCCGCATGTTCGATCACCATCACCGTCGCGTTCGGCACATCCACGCCCACTTCGATCACCGTGGTGGACACCAGCACGTCGATCTCGTCGCGCTTGAACCGCGCCATCGTAATGTCCTTCTCATCCGCGCTCATGCGTCCATGCAGCAGCCCCAGCTTCAACCCGCTCAACGCACCCGCTTGCAGTTCCTCGTAAGCGTCCACCGCCGACCGCAGCTTGGCCCTTTGCACCAGCCGTTTCGCCGGGACCTTCTTCTGGGAGACCGCGAGCCGCTCCTGCACACGCTTGCTCCTTGCCTTCAACACGCGATCCGCAGCTCCATATCCGCTGTGACTGGCCATCATCTTTTCGACACCGTCCATCAAGTTCCGGACGTCGTCGCTAGGCCGTGTCTCTGCAGACTCGTTGTCTTGCCGACCCGCAGCCTCGCTAAACTCCAGCTCCGGCTGCTCGTCGCTCGCGCCCTCGATCACCGGGTACACGATGTACGCCTGCCGTCCGGCGCCCACCTGCTTGCGCACGAACTCCCATACCTCCGCCGCGCGCTCCGTGGGCATACGCCGCGTCACCACCGGCGTCCGGCCCGGTGGAAGCTCATCGAGCACGCTGCCATCCAGGTCGCCATACATGGTCAGCGCCAGCGTGCGCGGAATCGGCGTCGCTGTCATCACCAGCACGTCCGGCTCGGCTGCCTCGCCGCTGGCGCCCGGCTTGCGCATCAGCGCAAACCGCTGCTGCACGCCGAAGCGGTGCTGCTCGTCCACGATCACAAAGCCCAGGTTCTCGAAGTCCACCTTCTCTTCCGCCAGCGCATGCGTGCCGATCGCCAGATCCACCTCGCCGCGAAAGATGCGCCCCCGCGCATCGCGTTTGGCGCGATCGTCGAGTGAACCCGTCAGCAGCGTCACGCGGTACGGCTTGCCCGTGCGCGGAGAGCGCAGGTCCCCCAGCAGCTTGCGCGCGGAAAGGTAGTGTTGCGTGGCCAGGATCTCCGTCGGTGCCATCATCGCCACCTGGTAGCCGTTCTCGATCGCGACCACCGCGGCCTGCAGCGCCACAATCGTCTTGCCCGAACCCACATCGCCCTGCAGCAGCCGGCGCATCGGCCGCGCCGACCGCATGTCGGCCACGATCTCCCTCAGCACCCGCTTCTGCGCCGTAGTCGGCTTGAACGGCAGCATCTGCTTCAGCGCCTCGCGCACGCATCGGTCTCAAACTGCACACCTTCGCGCTCGCGCAGCCGCTTGCGCTTCAGCTCAAGTCCCAGCTCCAGGTACCACAGCTCTTCGAAGATCAGCCGCCGATGCGCCGGCGTGCGCGCCGACATCAACTCCGTCATCGGCGTGCCTGCGGCAGGGAAGTGCAGCCCTTCCAGCGCCTCCATGCGCCCAGGCAGCCCCAGCCGCTCCAGCAGCGCTCGCGGCAGTGTCTCTTCCGCGAGCCCCAGCGGCCCGTTACGCCCAACCCCACTCTCCTGCAGCTCGCGGAACACCGTCCACAGCACCCTCCGCAGCCAGCGCGCGGTCAGCTTCGCGCCCCACGCCGTAGTGCCGCCCACCGACTCATACACCGGCACGATGCGCCCCATCTCCAGCATCGTGAACTCGGCGTCTTCGCCCTTCGCGCTCGCATCCGGCAGCAGCTCAAACGTGGGCTGCACCATCTTGAAGCGCGTCGACCCGGGGATCGCGCCCACGGCATCGCGGCTCCGCGAAGCCTCCAGCTTGCCGTACAGCGCTACGGTCTGGCCCAGCCGGAACTTGTCCTTCAAGTAGGCCGCATGGAACCACATGCACTTGATCGTCTCCAGCACAGGAATGGCGCCCTGAAGGAGTCCACTCATCTCCGCATCGGGAGGGGACGAGGACCCGCCCGGCGGCTTCACGCCGACCGTGAGATCCAGAATCGGCCCCGAGCGCGTGCGCATCCAGATCGGACGTGGCGAGCACCTCGATCAGGGCCTCTGCGGGCGGGCCCCAGACATAATCGACGACGACGCCGATGCCCCGCGCCGCCTCGCGCGCACGGTCGGGCGCGCCGCCCTCGCGCTGCTCGGCCTCTGCTT
>CAXSHQ010000362.1:0-4684 GCA_964236875.1 uncultured Acidobacteriaceae bacterium
CTCCACACTCCCCTGCCGCATGGCTTTCGCAAGCCCCGCTCGTTGCGCAGGGAACGAACCGGCGGTGTTCTCCGCGGTCTCCGCCACACGCTCCTGCCTGACTTCGGCTTGCGGTCGCGCTTCGAGGACAGGCGGCTCATACGCAGCATGCTCGCTCGACACGGACGTGACCAGCGACGGAATGGCAGAAACCGTGAGCGGTGAACTTCTGCGGTGACGCGGGAAACTGACTCGCGGTAAGTCCTTCTGCCGCACAGGTGCGGCGGCGTGGCGCAATGGCTCAAGCGTAGTCCGCTCCACAACGGCCTTCCGCACCTCCGCTGAACTTTCACTCACGTCGCCCCGCAGCGACGCAGGCTGCGCGACAGCCTCACCAATCTCCTCATCGAACTTCAGCTCGCGAGCGTCTTCCGAGCCTTTCGCCTCCAAGGCTTCATCATGCGATGCAGCAGGCACACTCGCAGCCGTGACTTCTTCATAGCCGAAGGTCTGCGGAAGGCGCTCCTCACTCTCCGCAACAACCTCGCAGGCTTCAGCAACTCTCGCAGGTGCTTCGATCGGCTGCACCGTCGGGACCTCGACAAACGCAAGCTCCGTTACGCTCTTCTCCTCCTGTGCGGAAGTCTCGACTAGAGATGCCGGCGCTTCGGGCCAGACTGGCAGCGCCTCCGCTACCCGCGACGTGCTCAGCCACCGTTCACCTTCCAGCAGGGGCGCAGCTTCGATGAAAGCGAACTCTGCGCCCTCAGCGACTACGGCTGCTCCATGAAGTGGCTCGACATCCTTGGAAACCACCGCATCGTGCGCGGTGCTCTCCGGAGTCATCTGCACCGGCACAGGCTGAGGCACAGGCTTGTCACTGACAGCCGCAACCGCCGGCAGCTCATTCTCTTCCGCCTCATCATCCTCGGGAATGATGCGGTGCACCGGCTCATTCTCCAGCCGCAACACGCGCCGCAGCCATGCCAGAGGCTTGTTCTCCGTCGATGAAGATGCTCCCGCAAAGCTGGGCGCTATCACCCGCCGATGACTCGACGGTGCTGTCACATCTCGTGTTTCCTTCGGCAACGTCACTGCACTTAAGTGTTCGTGCGACTGGAACGGCACTGCAGCAGGCTCCGTCACATCCTCTCTTACGATTGACAGCTCCGCGGGTGCGGCGACACTTGCCTCTTCCGCTTGCGTTACCTCAGGCATCTCCGGCGCTGAAGCCTCCGGCTCCGCATGGACAGGAACCTCTGTCTGTGTCCACGTCTTCCAAGAAGCGGCTGCGTTCTCAGGCACACTCCGTTCTTCAACCGGCATGGAAGGCTCCGCAACCAGCGGCGCTGCTAGCGCTTCCACTTCGACTTGCTCAAAGGTTGTGCTTTCTTCCTCCCCAGTCCACGCAGGCGCGATTTCTCGTGCCGTTTCGCTGAAGGTGATGGGCGCGGTCTCCATTGGAACCGGCCGCACAACCTCCGCTTCAGCCACTGCAGCCGCTTCGAAAGGCACAGTCTCTGGGACGGGTGTCACCATCTCCTCCGCGGCCTGAGCCTCGGCTGTTACAAACGGCGCCTCCGGCGTTTTGACCACTTCCACGCGGTCACTGGAAATGGGAGGTCTGCTCACCGATGTCGCAGGCCGAGTGAACTCGACCTCCTGCACCGGAACGATCGGCTCACGCGCAGTATGCACACGAGTCCGTGTGTCCGCTTCGCTCCGGGCACGCATACGCGACGCTCGATCTGCCGCTCGCACCGCGGCCCGGAAGACCGCGTCGCCTTGGCGCAGCGGCATTCTTTCCAGCACCGCACCGATACCCTGCGGGTTCAGCCGTTCCAGCAGCAATGCGGCTCGGCGAAGTTCCGTTCTCTCCGTGTGCGCGCTTTCAATCAGCAGGATCGTGGCATCCGCACAGCGCACCACGTACTCCGTCAGCGCAGACCCCAGCAGCGGCGGCGCTTGTATCAGCACAATGTCGTACCGCAACAGGAGTCGCCCCAGATGCGTTGCGGCAGCGCCATCGGCATCCGTCTCAGCGGCCAGCCCCGCCGCGCCCTCGCGCACGGCCAGTTCGCCCTCCACGCCTGCACTTGGCAGAAGCTCATCGCGCAAAGCTGCGGCAGCAGGTCGTCCGCGCGCGCATCCACACTCACCGGCGTGAACACAAAGCTGCGCGCTCCGCCGTGCCTATAGGCCCCCTCCAGCCCACCTGCAAGTCGCAGCAGGAATTCGTCGTACGCTGCCGCGCTTACCTCATTGCCACTCGGCAGAACACCCATCGGCGCGAAGCCCAGCACCTCCTGCAAGTCACCCGGCAGGTAAAGCCGCGGGTCACGCTTGCGCGCAATCACCGCTGCCGCAAGGCCGCACAACAAAGCCAGAGGCACCGCCAGCAGCATCAGCAGCCGCTTGCGGCTCGGCTGCGGTGCATCGGGCACACGCGCCGCCAACGCCAAATGCGCCTGACCGGGTCCACCCGTCTCCAGTTGCAATCCGCGAATTGCATCGTCCACGGTAACATAGCGGGTGCTCAATCGCTGCAAGTCTGTCTGGAGTTCGGCGGCACGCTGCAGCTTGGGTCCCGCGCCGGTTGCTTTCGCGGTCTGCTCGGCGAGCTGACCGTTCAGCCGCTGCTCCACGTCCGCTGTGCGACGCAGGTCCAGCCGCAGCTTGTCCTGTAGCTGCCGCTCCGCACGTTGCCGTGCGTCGACCGTGGCCCGGTCGGTCGCGCGGTCGATCTGCGCAATCTCTTCTTGATCCTGCTTGTATACCGGGTTTGCAGTGGTCAGCCCGGCCATCTGGTCGGCCAGTACCGCTCGCCGCTGGCTCAGCGTCTGCCTGATCGTGACCAGCCCTGGGTCCGTTACGATGAGCTCGTTCGCAGCCGTCTCCAGCCCCACGCCGGAAACCGAAGACAGTTGCGCCGACACAGCATCACGCGCTTCCCTCGCCGAAGCCAGCTGCGACCGCAAGCCTTCCGTCTGCACGTCGTACGGATTGCCCGCGGCTCCATTCGGGTCCGCCACACCCAGGCTCGACCCCAACGAAGCCTGTTCGGCTTTGTCGCGAGTCATCTCCTCGGTGATGCGGTCGCGCTCCTCGGTAAGCAGTTGCAACCGCTGGTCCGATCGCGTGTGCTCATCCTTGCGCCCTTCTTCGAGGTACGCCGAGGTCACGGCATTCGCGGCTGCTGCCGCAGCTTCAGGATTGCCGGCAGTGACGTCGATGCCCAGCTGGTAGCTGTTCAGCACCCGCTCCACCTTCAGCGCCTCATGTAGCCGATTCACCGCGGAAACAGTACTTTCGCCAGGCCCGGTCCACACTCCAGGAGGCATCTTGCCCAGCGCGGCTTCCAGCGTGTCCGCACGCTCCACCGTTTGCACCTGCTGCTGAAGGTAGGAGTCGTAGCGCGAAGGATCATACCCGCTGGAGCTGCCGTCGTTCAGCACCCTTACTTCCGCCGGCTCCACATACACCAGGCTTTCGGCGATATAGACCGATTTACGCGACAGCGCGTAGATCATCAGCACGCAGAACACCGCCCCTGCCACGGAAGCCGCCAGTACCGGATGCATTTGCAGACTGCGCTTCAAGTGAAGCCGGAAGGCAGGGTTCTGCCGTGCCTCCGCTTCCGCCATCAGCAGCGGCGCGTCGGCGCGAGCCAGCTCATGCCGGCGTCCATGGGTCGAATTGGGCAATCCCTGTCGCACTCTCGGTGACTTACCGTTGGAAAAGGGTCGCCGCGGTGAACAACGTCACCAGCGGGGAGATTTGTTGCAGCACATACCCGGCCCGAGCCAGCCCACTGCGCGGAACATAGATGATGTCGCCCGGGTGCAGTGTCAGTTCAAGCGCGTTCGGCTGCAGTACCTGCTTGAACGAAATCACCCGCGTGTTTCCCGTCGTGGGCTGAATGATCTGGATGTTCGGATACTTGCCCGCCGCCTCGGTGATCCCACCGGATTGCGCCAGAAGTTTCGCCAGCGTCGAGCTGCTCTCCAGCGGCAACGCACCTGGATGCTGCACCTCGCCCAGCATCGATACATAGCGCTCTGATGGCGACGGTACATAGACAATGTCATCGCGCTGCAGCCGCAAGTCCGCCATCGCGTTGCCGCTATCCAGCAGCTTCTTCAGCTCCACCCAAAGCACCTTCTCCGACCCGCGATAGATCGCCACCCTGTCCGGCACACCCAGCTCCGGCGGCTCTCCCGTCGCTCCTGTCCGCAGCGGCGCCGTGATCGCTCCGCCGCGCGACACCACTTCCAGCAGCGTGGGCGGCCGGTCAAACGACTGCACTCCCGGATGCTCCACAGCGCCCAGCAGCAGCACCTGGTTGGACGTGTACTTATCCACCCCCACCGTCACGCTTACCTGGGAATAATACACGCTCATGGCCTTCTGCACCGCGTCGGCAGCCTGTTCGCGCGTCCTGCCGGCCAGCATCACCGGTCCGCTCAAAGGCAACGTCACGCGCCCATCCGGGCCCACTACATAGCGCCCATCCAGCTCCGATCGGCCGCTTACGCGTACGGAGATTTCGTCCCCCCGGCCCAACTCATACGGCTGGTCGACCGGCGCTTCGAACTCGCGCATCGCGAGGATCGGATTCGGCTGTAAAGCTGTCGAGGGCTTCTGGCTGGCAACTTGCGCGGAGAGGAGTGGAGTCGCAATCAGAAGAAACGCCAGGCAGCATGGC
>CAXSHQ010000363.1:0-384 GCA_964236875.1 uncultured Acidobacteriaceae bacterium
GGCGCCCTCCACCGCGTCCTTGGCGACGGGCAACATTTGCATGGCGCGCTTCGCCGCGCCCAGGGCATCGGCCTTGCGATCAAGCAGCGCATACACGAAGCCGAGGGCTTGTTGGCGCGCGTAGCCAGCTCGCCCAGATAAAAGTAGGCGTTGCCGGACAGGTTGTCGTCCGGGTACGCCTTGATCAGGTCCTGAAACTCTCCGGAAGCGACGGTGTACTTGCCAGCCATGTAGTCCGCATAGGCCGTGCGGTACAGCTCACCCGAGGAAGGCTCGGCGGCCGGCGGCAGCGTGCGTGAGGGCGTCGCAGGCCGCGTGCCGGAGATGGGCTGCGGATTGTTTACCGGCGGCGTCACAGGCTGCGTGGCTGGCGGCGTCGAAGGC
>CAXSHQ010000363.1:394-4684 GCA_964236875.1 uncultured Acidobacteriaceae bacterium
TCCAGCGAAGACGCCGTGACTGCACTCGCATGAACGCCGAAGCCGCCCGGGGTTCGCACTCAGCGCTCCGGGCTGCGGCAGGTTCGCCAGCGCTGCGTTGGTGGACTGCTGCTGGCTCTGCACCTCCAGCATCGCCTTCTCCATGCGGGAGAGCCGCGCCTTGACCTCGTCCACGGAATCATGGAGCGACTGGACCTGGCCGGAAACCTGGTCGGACTTGGCCGTCAGTGCGTCCTGCTGGTTCTGCATGCGCAGTTGCAATCCATTGACCACGACTGACATGCGGTTCACCGAATCCGCCGTTTGCTGCACGAGGTCCTTGAGCACACCCATGCGCTCGTCGTTGGATTGCTGCAGCCGCGCAATCGCGTCCTGCAAGGCCTGCACCTGCGTCTGGAGCTGCACCATCTCCTTGCTGACGGCAAAGGCGCGTGGTGCTGCTAGGGTGGACGCAAGCGTGGCAAAGACCGCGGCAGCGGCGGCCAGGCGGGTGAGTCGATAGATAGGGAGATGAGTCACGGCCGAGGCCCTCCTTGTGGTCGATGGTGCGTGCTTCCCAGCCGGACAACCCAGTAGGCTAACGAGCTGACTAGCTAGCGGTCGAGCGAGAACTGCGCGCGCCGGTTCTGCTGCCAGCAGCTTTCCGTTTCGTCCGTGCAGAACTGGCGTTCCTTGCCATAGCTCACGGTTCGGATGCGGCTGGACGAAACGCCCGCGCTCACGAGTGCCGACTTGGCGGCCTCCGCGCGATTCTGTCCCAGCGTCAGGTTGTACTCGGCGGAGCCACGATCGTCGCAATAGCCGCCGATGAGCACCTTGATCGCGGTGTGCGTGTTCAGGTAGCGCGCTGCCGCAGCCACGGAGCTCTCCGACTCTGCGGCGACCTCGAAGCTGTCATACCCGAAGAAGATGTCCTGCACGTTCTGGTGGAAGGCAGCTTCAGTGCCCATGTCGCCGCCCGTGCCCAGGCCAGTGTCGCCACCAGCGGTGGAGGTGCCTGTCGCCGGCGGCCGCGGAAGCACCGGCACGGTGTTCACGGTCACGCGCACGTTGGCTTCGGCTGTGCCGCCGTCGCCCTTGGCTACCAGGTGGAAGTTGGTCGAGTTCGCCGGGGAAACGGTCTGCGTGCCGTTTATCGCCACCGGTCCGATGCCGTCGATAGCGACGCTGGTCGCGTCCGTGGTGCGCCAGTTCAGAACCACAGACTGGCCGAGATCGATGTTGAGCGGGTCCGCGGAGATGCTCGCGGTGGGCGCTGGCAGGGCGCTGGTGCCCGGCGGCAGCACATTGGGCGGCGGCAGAGCGGACGTGTTCTTATGGCAGCCGGCGATGCCCAGGATTCCAAAGGAAAGCAGCAGCCTCCTGATTTCCACGCCGTCACTCGGCTTTTTCTCATCGAACTCTGTCTCCTGTGAAGTCGTGTCTAGTATCGCAAACCGGGTAATAGCGCCTCATGGAGGCTGTGCGAAAGTCCGGCATAACCGCTCTTGCGCTACCTCCAGCTCCAGTTGGGCATATCCGCGCCGGAAGGCGTCAGGGCGCGCTTCTCAGTGCCGTCCACAAGCATGGTCATGATGCGCGTGTGGGCGGCGCTTCCATTCGGGGTGTTGGCATAGGCGATGTGCCGTCCGTCGGGCGACCAGGTGGGGAAGTCGCAGCGGCCGCTGTCATGCGTGAGCTGGGTCCACTTCTTGGTGGCGATCTCCATCACGTAGATGTCCTGCCCGCCGGGCGCGCCCGGACCGTACTTGCGGTCCCAGGCGAAGGCCACGAACTGGCCGTTGGGCGACCACGAAGGGGAAGTGGCATACCCTCTGTCGGTAAGGCGATACACGCCTGAGCCATCCGCGTCCATGATGTACAGCTGCGGCAGGCCAGTGCGCCCGCTAATCCAGGCGATCTGCGCGCCGGTCTTAGGGTTCCAGGTGGGGGAAACATCCGGTCCGCGGAAGCTGGTCACCTTGCGCGCGCCACGGCCGTCCTGGTCGGATACCCAAAGCTCGGGATCGCCGCTGCGCGAGGACGAGAACGCCACCTGCGTGCTGTTGGGCGCCCACGCCGGTGAGACGTTTGTGCCTTCCCCCACCGGGAAGTTCACCAGCCGGCCGAGCAGCAGCGAGTACATGCGGATCTGGAAGCCTTCGCGCGTGAGCGAGCTGAAAGCAATGCGGGAGTTGTCCGGTGAAACGCGCGGCGAGAGCGAAACCGTGCCCAGGTTGGTGATGGGATGCTGGTTCGCGCCGTCGTAATCCATCTCCCAGATTTCCTTGTTGCCGCCGCCCAGGTGAACGTAGTAGATCTTCGTCTCCGCGATGCCCGCCGCGCCCCCGCCCAGCCGCTGGATGATCTCGTCGGCAAAGCGGTGTGCGATCTGCCGCGCGGCGTCGTCACTGGCGGGCTCGTTGTACTGCTTGGCGAAGATCTGCGGATACTGCGGGTTCCTGGCATCGTCCAGAAAGCCGTTGATCACCAGCCGGTTGTTCTGGAGGTTCAGGTTGCCGAAGGCCACATCGGCGGCGTTCGCAGGCTGCGCCGCCCACTGCGCCAGGTTGATCTCGGCAGGGAAGCCGGGCGTGCCCTGCGGCTGCTGCGAGCTCGACACCATCTCGAAGATGCCGGCCGCCTGGAGATCGGCGTCGAGCACGGCATTGAAGGTGCGGCGCAGCGCCGTGGCGTTCGGGTCACCCGAAAGCGGCTTGAAATCGGCAACAGCCAGGCGGATCCGGTCGATGCCCTGGCGGTTCGTGCTGCCAATGACGTCCTGTGCAGCGGCGGTCGAAAATGGGAGCAGAACAAGCGCTGCCACCAGACTGCGTCGTATCCATAGGCCCCGTGCTCCCGAGGCCCAGCTTTGTATCCTGTTTCTCGCCATTGGCTCCCTTGATGGTAGACGGAACACCGGTGAGGAAATCGATGTTGCGGTTCGCGCCCTAGTTAACATGAAATTGCAACACCCACTCGACATTCTCGTGATCCACGCCGGGCGGCAGGGCATTGAACGACTCGATGCGCTGGAACGTGCGCAGCGCTGCTGTATCCAGCGACGGCGATCCGCTGCCGGAGGAAAGACGGATGTCCGATAGCGTTCCATCGCGCCCTATGTTGAAGGTCACCGTGACGCTCTTGCCTTGCGCGCTGCGCGCATCCACGTCCTGCTGGTAGTAGCTTTGCGCGATCATGCGCTGCATGCCCTGGACATAGTAGGCATAGCGCATGCCGAAGGTGCGGTCCTCCACCGTCAGGGCGGAAGTCCCGTTCTTCACCTGCGCCACGGACTGCGCGATCTGGGTGGCGCTCGACCCGGTGTCCGCCTTGGGTGTGGGTGGCGTGGGCTGTGGATGCTTGGGCGGCTCCGGCGTTGGCACCGGCGCAGTTTTCGTCGGCTTCTTCTCCGGCTCCTTCGCCTTCACCAACACGTCGGTCGGCTTGGGCGGAGGCTGGGCGGCTTCCTTCGGTGGCGGCTTGGGCGCGGGGGTCGGATTGTCCTCGGCCAGCACCTGCTTCTCCACCGGCGGAGCTTTGGGCGGCAAAGGCAGCGCACTCACCAGCGAGGCCTGGATGGCGCCGACCGCCGAAGCCTGCTCGCCCCAGTTCGGGCGATGGCGGCCCTTGATCAGCGCAGCGCTCACCAGCGTGCCGGCCAGCGCGGCATGAAGCACCAGCGCACCGGCCATCCCGCTGCCGAACTGCTCTTGTCGCTTTGCCACCGATGCCATGCTGACTCGTTAGACTCCGACGCTTTCGCTACCGCGAGACCGGCTGCGTGACGATGCTGATGTTGGTCACGCCCGCGCGCTTCACCTCATCCATCACGGACGCGAACGCCCCAAACGGCACCTTGGCGTCGGCCCGCACGAACACCACGCGCTTGGCGTCCTTCTTGCTTCCCTGGCTGGACCCGAGCAGCGCGCCGAGCTGATGCACGTTCACCCGCTTATCCTGCAGGAACACGTTCTGATCCTTGTCGATGGTGATCACCTCGTGCTCCTCCGTCACCTGGTTCACGGTGCGTGTCTGCGGCACGGCCACCTCGATGCCGCTCTGCAGCACCGGCGCGGTGAGCATGAAGATCAGCAGCAGCACCAGCACCACATCCACCAGCGGCGTGATGTTGATGTCAGCCATCGCGGTCTGCGTGCGCCCGCTGGAGGAGAAGGCCATCTAGTAGCTCCTGCGGCGCGGATCGTCGTAGCTCTCCGCTTGCACCGGCGGCTGCCAGGGCCCCTGTTGTATCGCACCAGGCTGGCCCCGTTGTGAGACTGCCTCCTGATTTCGAGGGGCGACCACCGC
>CAXSHQ010000364.1:0-4680 GCA_964236875.1 uncultured Acidobacteriaceae bacterium
GACGGGGTGATCTTCCAGGACCTGGAAGACCTGAAGGCGGCGATCACTGAAGTCAACCCGAACATCACCAGCTTCGATACCTCCGTTTTCGACGGCCGCTACATCACCGGTGATGTGACCGACGAGTATCTGCAAACGCTGGAGAAGATGCGCAACGACGCAGCCAAACATACGGACGATGTCGCCAGCCACATCACAAGAAACCTTGCCGCCCATCTCTGAGGCGGCGACTGTTCATCTGCTGCCCGGAGCGCCGGCATTCAGCGGCTTCGAGGCGGAGCGGCTGCTTGCGCGCCTGCGGGCTGCTGCTCCTGCCGTGGATGCGTTGAGTGGGACCTTCGCTTACATGCTGAAGGCAAATGGGCCGGTGGCGGAGGATCGTCTGCGCGAGCTGCTCGGTGAAGCCGCGCCGCTGCCACCGGAACCCGCGTTGTGGATCGCTCCTCGCGCCGGTACGCAGTCGCCGTGGTCAAGCAAGGCGATGGACATCCTCCGCAATACGGGGTTCACCGGGGTGGAGCGCATCGAGCGGCTTCGCGTCGTGCACATCTCCGGGGCCGAAGCCACGGCGGCTCTACTTCCGCTGCTGCATGACCGTATGACAGAAGGCGTGTATCGCGATGCGGAGCACGCTGCAGCTGCGCTCTTTTCCGCGCGAGAGCCGCAGCCGACCCGTTCCATCGATGTGCTCGCCCGCGGTGCGGAGGCGATTCGCGAAGCAGACCGCGCGCTTGGACTTTCACTCTCCGCGGACGAGATCGACTACCTTGTCGCCGAGTTCATGAAGCTGGGCAGGAATCCTACAGACGTCGAGCTCTACATGTTTGCGCAGGCGAACAGCGAGCACTGCCGCCATAAGATCTTCAACGCGTCATGGACGGTGGGCGGCGAGCCACAGCCGCGTTCGCTGTTCGGCATGATCCACAACACGTATGAACAGGCGAGCGAAGGTGTGCTCTCGGCTTACCGGGACAATGCTGCCGTCATTCGTGGGGGTCCAGGGGCGCGCTTCTTTCCGGATGCCGCGGACGGTGTTTACCGGCCGCACGAAGAAGACATTCACATCCTGCTGAAGGTGGAAACACATAACCATCCCACGGCGATCTCACCATGGCCTGGAGCGGCGACCGGTTCGGGAGGCGAGATACGCGATGAGGGCGCTACTGGTCGTGGCGCCAAGCCCAAGGCGGGACTTTGCGGCTTTACAGTTTCCAACCTCCGGCTGCCACAGGCGCCGCAGCCGTGGGAAGGTGCGGAGTCGAAGCCTGCGCACATCGCTTCGCCGCTGGAGATCATGATCGACGGTCCGCTGGGCGCCGCGGCTTATAACAACGAATTTGGCCGGCCCAATCTCTGCGGCTACTTCCGGACCTTTGAACAGAGAATCGGATCGCAGGAAAGCGGCGGCGGCACCTTCGGATATCACAAGCCGATCATGCTGGCCGGGGGTATGGGCAACATCCGCGCCGCGCATGTGGAGAAGGGAAGTGTGGCTGCGGGCGATCTTCTGATCGTGCTGGGTGGTCCGGCGATGCTGATTGGCCTGGGAGGGGGCGCTGCATCGAGCGCCTCGGAAAGCAGCAACACGGAACTTGATTTCGCCAGCGTGCAGCGGGACAACGCGGAGATGGAACGCTGCGCGCAGGAAGTGATCGACCGCTGCTGGCAGCGGGGCGAGAGCAATCCTATCGTGTCGATCCACGATGTGGGTGCGGGTGGATTGTCCAACGCGTTTCCTGAGCTTGTGAAGGATGGCGGCCGCGGTGGATCGTTCGACCTGCGGGCCATACCACGTGGCGAAGAGGGTTTGAGTGCGCTGGAAACCTGGTGCAACGAAGCGCAGGAGCGCTACGTGCTGGTCATTCGGCGCGAGGATCTGCCGCTTGTTACGGCCATCTGCGAGCGGGAGCGCTGCCCCTTCGCGGTGATCGGGCGTGCGGAAGAGGAGCAGCACATCACGCTGACCGATGGCGAGCAGAAGCCGATCGACATGCCTTCGGGGGTGCTCTTCGGCAAGCCGCCAAAGATGCAGCGTAGCTTTACGCGCGCCGCTCAGCAATCCCAGCCGTTTCCTCTTCAGAACATCTCGTTGGCGGATGCAATCGAGCGTGTGCTGCGCTTTCCGGCGGTGGCTTCGAAGTCGTTCCTGATCACCATCGGCGACAGGAGTGTCGGTGGTCTCGTGGTGCAGGACCAGATGGTTGGACCGTGGCAAGTGCCTGTTGCGGATTGCGCAGTCACGCTGCGCAGCTTCGACGCTGCTGACCTGCCGGAGGCTCCCGGTGAAGCGATGGCGCTGGGGGAGCGCACGCCACTGGCGCTGCTCGATGCCGCCGCGTCCGCGCGCATGGCGGTAGGTGAGGTGATTACAAACCTCGCGGGAGCACGCATTGCGCAGATCTCCGATATCAAGCTTTCCGCCAACTGGATGGCTGCCGCGGGCGCGGCTGGTCTCGGAGTGGGGCAGGATCAGGCGCTGTATGACGCGGTGCACGCGGTGGGCATGGAGTTCTGTCCTGCGCTTGGGATGACCATTCCTGTTGGCAAGGATTCGATGTCCATGAAGACGGCCTGGACGGATGAAAGCGGCATGAAGCAGCAGGTTACTGCGCCGCTTTCGCTTATCGCCTCCGGATTCGCGCCGGTGGTAGACGTTCGTCGCACGCTTACGCCGCAACTGCAGAACGTACCAAGCCTGCTGCTGGCTATTGATCTGGGCAATGGGAGCAATCGTCTGGGCGGCTCGACGCTTGCGCAGGTGCACGGCCACCTGGGTGAGGACAGCCCCGATGCGCCGGAGCCTGCGCTGATGCGGTTGTTCTTCGACTGCATCCAGACGCTGAATGGCGAAGGCAAACTGCTCGCGTATCACGACCGCAGTGACGGCGGTCTGCTCGTCACTCTGCTGGAGATGGCTTTTGCCGGGCGCATGGGACTGGAGATCGCCTTGGGGGACGATCTTCCGCTGCTCTTCAACGAAGAGTTGGGGGCGGTAGTGCAGGTGCGCGCTGAGGAAGCTGCCGAGGTTCTGCGGTTCTTACAGGATGCGGGCCTTCACGCTTTTGCAGCCGCGACGCCGATCGCCGGCAATGACGTGGTCATTCATTGTGCGGAGAGCATTCCGCAGGAAGACTCGCTTGTGTATCGCAATACTCGCACTGCGCTCCACAAGCTCTGGTCTGAAACCAGTTACCATATCGCCAGCCTGCGCGACGATCCTGCGAGCACTGCGCAGGAGTTCGCCCTGCTGGACGATGCCGATCGTCCTGGACTGTTCGTGCGGACATCTTTCCACCTCAGCGAAGATACTGCTGCGCCTTTCCTCAACACGCATCGCCCGCGCGTGGCGGTGCTGCGCGAGCAAGGCTGCAATGGGCAGACGGAGATGGCTGCGGCGCTCCATCGGGCCGGCTTCGAAGCGGTGGACGTGCATATGAGCGACCTGCTTGCCAGGCGTGCCGATCTCGCCACCTTTCAGGTGCTCGCGGCGTGCGGCGGCTTCAGCTACGGCGATGTGCTCGGCGCGGGTTCGGGCTGGGCGAAAACAATCCTTTTCAACGCGGAGCTTGCGGACGCTTTCAGCGCCTTCTTCGCGCGGCCAGAGACGCTCTCGCTCGGAGTTTGCAATGGCTGCCAGATGATGGCGCAGCTTCGCGGGCTGATCCCGGGTGCGCAGACGTGGCCGCTGTTCGGCCGCAATGTCTCGGCGCGCTTCGAGGCGCGGCTGTGCATGGTGGAGATTCCCACCACGCCTTCAGCTTTCTTTGCAGACATGGCGGGTTCGGCCATGCCGATTGTTGTGGCGCATGGCGAGGGCCATGCTGACGCTGCGGTGGTGGAGGCGAGTGTTGCGATGCGCTACATCGATACGTACGGCCAGCCTACGCAGCACTATCCGTTGAATCCGAGTGGATCGCCTGGCGGGGTTGCGGGCGTCAGTTCCGATGACGGTCGCGCCCTGATCACAATGCCACATCCGGAACGCATCTTTCTGGGTGTGCAGCACACCTGGACCCGCACACTTGCGCACAGTCCGTGGGCCCGGATGTTCTCCAACGCCCGAAAGTGGATAGGCTAGTTACGTGACGGAAGCCACCCAGTTCGATTACAAGAGCGCCGGCGTCGACATCGAGGCTGGAAACGAAGCTGTGCGGCGCATGGCCGTGCATGTGAAACGTACACACACGCCCGCCGTGCTCACGGGACTTGGCTCGTTTGGTTCGCTGTTCAGCCTGCGTGATGCAATCGCTGGAATGAGCGATCCGGTGATGGTGCAGAGCACGGACGGGGTGGGCACCAAAACGTTGGTGGCGGCCATGGCGGGGCGCTACGAAAATCTTGGGCGCGACCTGGTGGCTGCTGTGGCCGGTGATATCGCCGTCATGGGTGCTCGTCCGCTCACTTTTCTTGATTATCTAGGGCTGCACAGGATCGAGCCATCCCTTGTCGAGGAGATCGTTCGCGGCATGAGCGCGGCGTGTGCGGAAGCGGACATCGCGCTGGTAGGTGGCGAAACCGCCGAAATGCCGGGACTGTATGCTGACGGGGAATACGATCTTGCCGGAACTATCGTCGGCGTCGCTGAGAAAACCAAGGTTATCACAGGAAAAGACGTTCGTGCCGGGGATGTCTTGATTGGTCTCCCTTCGAATGGCTTGCACACCAACGGATACTCGCTCG
>CAXSHQ010000365.1:0-4664 GCA_964236875.1 uncultured Acidobacteriaceae bacterium
CTTCCCGGCGGTGGTGAGCCTGTACAGCCTGAACAGTGGCACGGCTCCCTTCCAGCCGTCGTTGTCCAGCCAGCCCAAGGACTTCAGCGTGGCAGCGAGTTTCGCGGGGACCGGCAGCACGCTGTCCACGCCGTATGGCATCGCGGTCGACGCGAACGGCAATGCATGGGTGACCAACGCGTCCAGCAACGCGGTTACGGAGTTCGGGCCGACGGGGACGCTGCTGGCCAGCACCACGAATGCGGCGTTCTACGGCGCACAGGGCGTTGCCGTGGGCCGCGACAGCTCAGTGTGGGTGGCCGGGACAGCGAGCGGCGCGGTGTCGCGCTGCACGGCGGCCAGCGGGCTCTCGGGCTGCGTCACTGCTTCGTCGCTGGCCGCGCCTTCCGCGATTGCGCTCGACTCCGGCAATCGCGCCTGGGTGACGATGTACAACGGCAACAACGTGATGGAGTTCAGCACGGCGGTGGCAGCGCTGGGCACCTTTACAGGCAACGGCAACATCACCGTGCCCAATGCGGTGGCGATCGCGCCGGACGGCTCGGTGTTCTCCACCAGCGGAAACGGCACCGCGGTGAAGCTGAGCAACAGCGGCGCGTATGTGTCTACGTTCACCGACAGTGCGCTGCAGGGACCGCAGGCGCTGGCGATCGACTTTGCCTATCGCATGGCGGTGGGAGGCTATACGACGGGGTCGGCGGTGGCCGGAGCGGTGAGCGAGTTCGGCAATGTGCTGTCGTCCACCACAGCCGCGACGGTCAGCCCGGTTGCCACCGGGATCGGGAGCCCGGCCGGCATGGCTACCGACGGCGCGTCGTTCTGGATGAGCAATGGAGCGGCCTCCGGCGGGCTGGTGCAGTTGGGGTATGGCTCAGCGGCGGCAGGCTCTCCGACGGGCGGCTTCGGCTCGCTGAATGCACCTGTGGGTGTGGCGGTGGATAGCTCCGGCTCTGTGTGGACGGCGAACTCGGGCAGTAATACGGTGTCCAAGTTTATTGGGCTGGCGATTCCTACGACAACGCCGCTGGCGGCGAACGTCGGGCCGTAATCCGGTAGAGCTGGTTGTTTCTGTCTGGGCTGGTTCAACCTGCGGAAGCAGGTTTGGCCAGCCCGGAGTTGTTTGTGCGGAGTGGTTCTCCTGAAGGTGTAGTGGCGCTATGGGCGAACTACAGAGATCCTTCGCTGCGCTCAGGATGACGCCGTCTGAGAAGGAAGTAATAGCAGCAGAGAACGGCTTAGGTGGAGCCCAGTTGGAAGTGCATGTGGTCGTTGTGGCTTCTGCGCAGGATGGTTGGGTAGTCGGGATGGATGGTCCAGCCGGCTTTGAGGGGCTCGCCGTTGCGGAAGGAATCCGGCGCTATGTCGTACCTGCCCTGGGCGCACTGGCCGTTGACGAATTCGTAGACATCCGCGAAGAAGTCGCCGGCTTTGGGGTTGAAGTAGTCGCTGGCGCCCACCAGCTTCTCCGGGTCGGTGTTCTGGGCGAGGCGGTAGTAGGTGGCGAAGTCGATGCCCCAGCGGTCGTCGCTATCCGGCTTCAAGGCGTGGCGCTTGCCGCTCACTTTCTGGTAGACGCCGCGGCGGTACCAGTCCCGGCGCACGTCGAAGACGCCGCCCGTGGTGGTGTCGGCGCCGTAGAAGTCTACGCAGTGGCCGTTCTGGTGGCAGTCGTCGGATTTGCCCGCGCCGGCGGCGCCGATGCCGCCCCAGACGATGCTGGTTGCGCCCCACTGATCGTGCAGGAAGACGGCCAGCTTGTAGAGCACGAGGGCGAAGGGCGGCGAGGGCATGAAGTCGGGGCGCTTGGTGGCGCCGACGGAGCCGAAAGCGCCGCGGTTGTTGCCGCTGGCCTGGAGGTACTGGATGCCTGCGACCTTGGTGGACATCTTGATCTGCCGTGGAGGTGTTCTGGCGTCCGCCTTGAAGTCGGGCAGGGCGATGTCTCCGATGGATTGCAGGTTCAGGAGCACGGCGAGTGCATCGGTGTCGGTAAGCTCGCGCGCCGGTTTGATATACAGCGGATCGGTTTCTTTTGCGTAGGCGGCCATCGGAACTCCCCCAGCTTTCCGCACGCTCGGGCAGGAGTCCTGCGAGGAGCGGGTGCGGCAGATGTGATCTATGGTGGCGGGCGGAGAGGTTTCGTTACAGAGACTGCGGCGTTCCGAGAGGTGGAATGCTGATCGCAGGAGCGGATGCGAGGAAGCATCCCTTCGCGGGAGTCCAGTAGACTACAGGCGGCGCGGCAGCATCTCTGCCGCTGCGGACAGGTCTTGAGTATGGACAGCATTTCTCGCCGGCGCTTTCTCCAGTCCTCGGTCGCCGCGGCTGCGCTGACCACTCCGGGTGTGCAACGAGCTGTCGAGGCAGCGGTTCCGGGGGACACCGGTGCCGGTGGACGGGAGCCGCTGCGGGAGCTTCCGTATAGCCAGGTGCAGCTGACGGCCGGGCCATTCAAGGAGCACTACGACCGCGTGCATGCGCAGTACCTCGCGCTTTCGAATGACAGCCTGCTGAAGGTGTATCGGCAACGGGCGGGGCTGCCGGCGCCGGGTGCGGAGATGGGCGGGTGGTACGACCTGGAGGGTTTCGTCCCCGGGCATGCGCTGGGGCAGTATGTTTCCGGGCTGGCGAGGATCGGGGCGAGTACGGGCGATGCCGCGTGTACCGAGAAAGTGCGCGCGCTGGTGACAGGGTTCGGCGAAACCTTGGGAACCGGCAACGAGAGCATTCTGCGGCCGAAGACGAACCTGTGGACCTGCTACACGCTGGACAAGCACTTCGCCGGGCTGCTCGATGCGTACCGGCTTGCGGGCGTGAGCGAAAGCCGCGAGCTGCTGAACCGGGTGCTTGCCGGCGCGCAGCCGCTGCTGCCGGCGACTGGCCGCGACCGGATCGGCAAGTCCAAGCCGCCGTATGATGAGACGTTCGTGATGCCGGAGAACCTGTTCCTAGCCGCGGAGGTCACGGGCAATCCGGCGTTCCGCGCCTTGGCCGAGAAGTACCTGCTGGACCGTGACTTGTTTGAGCCGTTAGCCCGAGGTGAGGATCCGTTTCCGGGGCAGCATGCGTATTCGCATGCGATCGCGTTGTCGTCGGCGGGACGTGCGTACCTGGTGCTGGGCGACGCGAAGTATCGGCAGGCCATGCAGAAGGCGTTCACGCTGCTCACTACTGAGCAGCAGTTTGCCTCGGGGGGCTGGGGGCCGAACGAGACGTTTATCCGGCCACATCGCGGCGAGCTCTACGAGAGCCTGAAGACGACGGTGGATCACTTCGAAACGCCGTGCGGGGCGTATGCGGCGACCAAGCTGGCGCGCTATCTGCTGCGCACCGGGGAGCCGCAAAGCTCGGCGTACGGGGACAACCTGGAGCGCGTGCTGTTCAACACGATCCTGGCTTCCCGCGACCCGGACTCGAGCGGGAACTTCTTCTACTACTCCACGTACTCGCCGGCGGCGACCAAGGTTTATTACCAGCGGAAGTGGCCGTGCTGCTCGGGCACACTGGTGCAGACGGTGGCGGATTATCCGCTGAATGTGTTCTTTGTCGGGGCCGATGCAACGAAGCCTGCGGTGTATGTGGCGGTGTGGCGGTGCGGCTGGCGCAGGAGACGCTGTATCCCGCTGAGGACACTGTGCGGCTGGCTTTGGATCCGGCGCGGCCGGCGCGGTTCACGCTGCGCCTGCGGCTGCCTGCGTGGCTGCAACGGCCGGCGACGGTGGCGGTGAATGGCAAGGCCGTGGATGCGGCGACCTCCGGGGGAAGCTTTGTCGCTATCCAGCGCGTGTGGCGCGCGGGCGATGTGGTGACGCTGACGCTGCCGCAGGAGTTTCGCACCGAAGCAATCGACGAGCTGCACCCGGGAACCGTGGCGCTGATGCGCGGGCCGGTGCAGTATGTGGCGCTGCACAACGCTCCAGACATGGCGGAAGGGGCGCTACCTGTGCCGGGCAGCTTGAAGGCGATGAGCCGCGGGTCGCAGACCTTCGTGGCCACGCAGGCCGGGCAGCCGGTGGTGTATATGCCGCTCTACACGGTGCGGAGCGAGACCTATACGACGTACTTCACACGCGCATGAGTCTGCTTCCGAGCACCCCTGCTCCTGCCGGCCCGGATCGTGGTCTGAATCCTGGCTTCGATCGAATCTGGGCGGAGTATTTCATCGAGACGACGTTTCCGCTGGCTGAGGCGGCGGCAACGATGGCCGGCGAGCAGTCCACGGGGACGTTCCTGCGCGTGCCCGGCGAAACGGACGAGCTGCGCGAGCGCTTTGCCGCGCGGGTGGAGTCCATCGAGGAAACGGGTTTAGCCGAGCGGCCATCGCTGCCGGGCTCGGGCCTGCCCAAGGGCGCGGGGCCGGATGCGCCGCGCAGGACCGCGAAGGTGACGCTGTCATGGCCGCTCGAGAACATCGGGCCTTCGCTGCCGAACGTGCTGGCGACGGTGGCGGGGAATCTTTCGGAGCTGAAGCCGTTCTCCGGGCTCAAACTGCTGGAGGTCACCCTGCCGCCCGCGTTCCTGACGCGCTATCAGGGGCCGCAGTTCGGGGTGGGCGGGACGCGGTCGCTGATGGGGGTGGCGGACCGACCGATGATCGGGACCATCCTGAAGCCGTCGATCGGGATGTCTCCGGCGGATACGGCGGCGCAGGTGAAGGTGCTGGC
>CAXSHQ010000366.1:0-3394 GCA_964236875.1 uncultured Acidobacteriaceae bacterium
TCACCGAGTCCGCCAAGGCTCTTTGCGGCCGCGACCTCACCTCCATCGCCGATCTCACCGTCTCCGAGATGGCCGCCATCATGGAGCTCGCCCACGCCGTCAAGGTCGCGCCTGAAGACTTCCGCCACGCCCTGGAAGCCAAGCAGATGGTCATGTTCTTCGAAAAGGCCAGCCTGCGCACGCGCCTCACCTTCGAGGTCGCCATCAAGCAGGTCGGCGGCGGCGCCACCTTCGTCGACCAGACCGCTTCGCCCCTCGGCGAGCGCGAATCCATCCCTGACATCGCCCGCAACCTCGAGCGCTGGATGGACGTGATCGTCCTCCGCACCTACGCGCACGAGACGGTGACAGAGATGGCCGCCAACGCCAGCATCCCCGTCGTCAACGCACTCTCCGACTTCGAGCACCCCTGCCAAGCCATCGCCGATTTCATGACCCTGCAGGAGCGCTTCGGCACCGTCGACGGCCTCAAGTTCACCTACATCGGCGACGGCAACAACGTCTGCCACTCGCTCATGCTCGCCGGCGC
The DNA here is from genome assembly GCA_964236875.1 of uncultured Acidobacteriaceae bacterium. Classification (GTDB taxonomy): domain Bacteria; phylum Acidobacteriota; class Terriglobia; order Terriglobales; family Acidobacteriaceae; genus Granulicella. The sequence continues at coordinate 530 of CAXSHQ010000366.1, forward strand.
GCTGCTCGGCGTTCACGTCACCGTGGCCACGCCCAAGGGCTTCCAGCCCAAGCTCGACATCGTCCACAAAGCCATCGAAATCGCCGAAGCCACCGGCGGCTCCCTCACCCTGACATCTGATCCAACGAAGGCCGTCTCCGAAGCCGACGCCGTCTACACCGACGTCTGCACCAGCATGGGCCAGGAGCACGAAGCCGCCCGCCGCGCCCCCATCTTCAAGCCCTTCCAAGTCAACGAAGAGCTCATGTCCCACGCGCAGCCGCAGGCCGCCTTCATGCACTGCCTGCCCGCGCACCGCGGCGCGGAAGTCACCGACACCGTCCTCGACGGCCCCCAGAGCATCGTCTTCGACCAAGCCGAAAACCGCATGCACGCTCAGAAAGCCATCCTGCTCATGCTCCTCGGCGGAGCCAAGCGCATCCCCCACAACCGCAACAAGGGCGGCCTGCAAGCAAGGAGCAAACGCTAAGTTCAGTTCCGATGTGCCGTTACCCAAAGGCACATCGGAAGGGCACGGCTTCAGCCGTGCCACCAAGCCACCCTAAGAGGCGTCATCCTGAGCGAAGCGAAGGATCTGCTTTTGCTTTAGGGCTGAAAGCCCGTTCCATAACAGCCTAGGGCGAAGCCCTAGGTAAGCGACCGAAGGATGCCGAGCGCTGAAGGCGCGATCTATAACGGTCGAGAAATGAGGATGACCATGACACTGTTCGGTCCAGTCAGCCAAGCCGCACACGGAGGACAAAGCAGTCCTGCCTTTGACCTGCTTGTCGGTTTTGGTGTTCTCGTCCTCACGTGGTTCGGCTTCTGGAAGAAAAATGAACGCACAAAGCAGGTGCTGCTCGCCTCACTCGGAATCACTGCAATTTGCTGCGTCTTCATTGCCTTCGGTGTTCGGGCGTTCTTGAGCAGCCCACCGCATTAACTCCCAAAGGAACCGCATGTCCGTCATCCTCGAATCCCTCCCGCTCCACCAGAAGGTCGGCATCGCCTTCTCCGGCGGCCTCGACACCTCCGCCGCCCTCCACTGGATGAAGCAAAAGGGCGCGCTCCCCTACGCCTACACCGCCAACCCCGGCCAGCCCGACGAGACCGACTACGAGGCCATCCCGCGCAAGGCCCTAGAGTACGGCGCCGAGAAGGCCCGCCTCATCGATTGCCGCGCACAACTCGTGCGCGAAGGCATTGCCGCGCTGCAAGCTGGCGCATTCCACATCACCACCGCAGGCGTCACCTACTTCAACACCACGCCCATCGGCCGCGCCGTCACCGGCACCATGCTCGTCACCGCCATGAAGGAAGACGACGTCAACATCTGGGGCGACGGCTCCACCTTCAAAGGCAACGACATCGAGCGCTTCTACCGCTACGGCCTGCTCGTCAACCCTGACCTCAAGGTCTACAAGCCCTGGCTCGATAAGACCTTCATCGACGAGCTCGGCGGCCGCAAGGAGATGTCCGAGTTCCTCATCCGCTCCGGGTTCGACTACAAGATGTCGACCGAGAAGGCCTACTCCACCGACTCCAACCTCCTCGGCGCCACCCACGAAGCGAAAGACCTGGAGCTACTGACAAGCTCCGTGAAGATCGTAAGCCCCATCATGGGCACCGCCTTCTGGCGTGACGACGTAGCCATCAAGCCCGAAGAGATCACCGTCACGTTCGAAGAAGGCATGCCCGTCTCGCTCAACGGCAAGACCTTCGCCGACCCAGTCGCCCTGATGCTCGAAGCCAACACAATTGGCGGCCGCCACGGCCTCGGCATGAGCGATCAGATCGAGAACCGCATCATCGAGGCCAAGTCGCGCGGCATCTACGAAGCCCCCGGCCTCGCCCTGCTCTTCATCGCCTACGAGCGCCTCCTTACCGGCATCCACAACGAGGACACCCTTGAGCAGTACCGCGACAACGGCCGCAAGCTCGGCCGCCTCCTCTACCAGGGCCGCTGGTTCGACCCCCAGGCCATCATGCTTCGCGAGTCCGCGCAGCGCTGGGTCGCCAAGCCCGTCACCGGCACCGTCACCCTCGAACTCCGCCGCGGCAACGACTACTCCATCCTCTCGACCGACTCGCCCAACCTGACCTTCAGCCCCGAACGCCTCAGCATGGAGAAGACCGAATCCACCTTCTCCCCCCGCGACCGCATCGGCCAGCTCACCATGCGCAACCTCGACATCACCGACACCCGCGCCAAGCTCCTCACCTACGCCCAAACCGGCCTTCTCACCCTAAGCAAAGGCTCCGAAATGCCCCAACTCACCACAGGCACGGAGATCAAGGACTAGCCAACGGCCCTTCTTTGTTGTCATTCCCCCTCTGCTGTCATCCCGCCTATGTTTGTCATTCCCGAAGGGAATCTGCGTTTCGCCAATGCCAGCACGAACACCAACCGGAGAGCACCATGCAGCAACGTGAGTACGCCTTCTGGGTCTACATCCTATCCAACCGCTCCCACGTGCTCTACATTGGCGTCACGAACGGTCTCCACAAACGAGTCACACAACATCGCAAACAGACACCAGGCACCTTCACCGCTCGCTACAAAGTCATCCGGCTCGTCTACTTCGAGCGCTTCCAATACATCAACAACGCCATCGCCCGCGAGAAGGAACTCAAGCACTGGACACGCGCGCAGAAGATCGCCCTTATTGAAGCAACGAATCCCACATGGGAGGAACTGATGCCTGACGAACCTGCTCCCACTCAGACACCCGCAACCGCAGATTCCCTGCGGGAATGACAACAAACTTCAGACTGGCAGTCTCATTGGTTTGTCATTCCCGCAGGGAATCTGCGTCTCGTCCGAAGCACCAAGACAGTAACAAGGAAGCCGCTGAACGCATGTCTAACCCGCAACAACCCGCAACG
>CAXSHQ010000366.1:3411-4160 GCA_964236875.1 uncultured Acidobacteriaceae bacterium
CTCCGCGAGCCTCTCGACCGCACCTTCGAGCAGTGGCAGCGCAGCTTCCCGTTCGACCGGCGCCTACTCCTGGCATCTGCAGCTTGTCTGCTGGCAGGCTGCCAAAGCAAACCTGACGAGGTGGTCAGCTTTCCTTCACCTTCAGCGGGCATCGTCTACACGCGCGAAACATGGATTGGCCATGGAGCTGTGTCCAACGACGTCACAGCGATCTACGCTCGCTTTCAAGGGAACGGCAAAGCAGACAAGCAGCTTGTCATCAATGGCGAATACCTGCAATCGTCTCGGGTGATTTGGAATGCCCCGGATGATGCCGATATCTGCGTTCCCGAGGGAATCACTTCCTCATTCCGAAACCTGGTGACACTTCAGACAGGCGACACCTCCTCCATCAGCATTCACAACCATCTGAAAGAACACTGCTAGATGTCCAACCCTCAACAACCCGCGAGCAAAATGTGGTCCGGCCGCTTCCGCGAGCCCCTCGACCGCACCTTCGAGCAGTGGCAGCGCAGCTTCCCTTTCGACTGGCGCCTGCTCCCGCACGAAGTCGCCGCCAGCAAGGCGCACGCGCAGGCCATCGCCGCTGCCGGCATCCTCACACCCGACGAGCTGACCCAGACCATCGCAGGCCTCGACCGCGTAGGTGAACGCGCTCTGAACTGGTCGCACCGCATCAGCGCCACCTCAGGCCAAATCGACTACGAAACCTCCAACGCCCAGGTCGGCGCAGCCATCGTTGCCAGTGC
>CAXSHQ010000366.1:4170-4581 GCA_964236875.1 uncultured Acidobacteriaceae bacterium
ACCGGAAGACATCCACCACTACATCGAGCTCGAGCTCACCAGGCAAATCGGCCCTCTCGCCCTCAAGCTGCACACCGGCCGCAGCCGCAACGAGCAGATCGCCACCGACATGCGCCTCTTCGTGCGTGACGCCATCGACACAAACCTCACCGGCCTCACGCGCTGGCTTGACGCGCTCCTCACTCTCGCCGAGGCCAACTCCAACAAAGTCATGCCCGGCTACACGCACCTCCAGCGCGCCGAGCCCGTCCTCATCGCGCATTGGCTGCTCGCTTACGTCGCCATGCTGGAGCGTGACCACTCGCGCTTCAGCGACGCCCGCGCACGGATGAACTTCTGTCCGCTGGGCAGCGGCGCCATCGCCGGCGCCACCCTTGCTCTCGATCGCAACATCGCCGCACGCGTCCTCGC
>CAXSHQ010000367.1:0-2238 GCA_964236875.1 uncultured Acidobacteriaceae bacterium
CTCTGCCGCCACTAACCGGACTGCGGACGTCTCCCTATCGCACCGGCCAGACCGTTCCCAAAGTTGTATCGCCAGCCGATCGACACCGGCGCATCATCAACCCAGCTGTGGCGGCGTTACATCCACGGAGTCCGCATGACCGCACCCGACAGCAACATCAGCGTATGGACGCGCACGGGCCGGGTGCTCGTCCTCGCTCTCGTCGCGCTCTTTCTTCAGGCGGCACTCCTGCTGCTGCTCCCGTTGCGTGCAGTGCATGCTCACCACGTGCTGGTGAGCCATAGCACCGTGCGGTACACACCCGTTCATCGTGACGCGACGAACTTTCCAATGCACTCTGTCACAAAGGAGTAATTTCTCCCCGTGGCAGCCCACATCCTTATGCTTCTCCAGTAGACTAGCCCCCTGTAAAGCCTGCTGACTGAAGCGTTCTCTCCCCGCCCGCGTGGTGTTCCACGCCTGGTGTGTGTGGAAGAGCCAGGAGCGGCAGCTTTCGGGGCCTGCCATGCGTTCTACGTTTCCCAGTGTTCTTCACAAGCCGATTCAGCTCAGCGCCGGCCAGCTCAACAGCCTGCAGAACGCGCCTGCCGAGCGCGACAGCGCCACCGGCCAAGCCAAGCGCATGCCGCGCATTCTAGTGGTCGATGACGAGTCGATCATCGCCGACACCATCGTCCAGATATTGAACCGCAGCGGCTTCATCGCGCACGCTGCCTACAACGGCAACCAGGCCATCGAAGCCGCGCGCCAGCATTGCCCCGAGCTCGTCCTCTCCGACGTGATGATGCCCGCGATCGACGGCGTCGAAACCGCCATCGCCATTCGCGAGCTCTGCCCCGATACCCGCATTGTCCTCTTCTCCGGTCAGGCGCAGACCATTGAAATCCTCGCCCGCGCCGAGAAGCGCGGCCACACCTTCGAGCTCCTCGCCAAGCCCATCCACCCCACCCAGCTCATCAAGCACCTCCGCGAATCCTGAGAAGCAGGAAGTAGGAAAGAGGAAGAAGCAAGTAGCGCGTTAGAAGAACGAGGAAACGGTGGCTGAAGGCTTCAGGATCTAATCGTGTGGCAGCGCGCCGTTCAAATGACAACCGCGCTTTATCAGCTCACCGCAGCCTTCCCGCGAGAGGAGCTATACGGCCTCACAAGTCAGCTGCGTCGCGCAGGTGTATCGGTCGCCAGCAACATCGCAGAAGGCTGGGGACGGCAGACGGACGGTGAGTACTGGCACCTCTTGGGCATGGCACGCGGTTCTAATCTCGAGGTGCAAACTCAATTAGTGATTGCCCGCGAGTTGCATTTTGGACTTCCGGTTAACCTCAGCCGTGCTGAAGGCCTGTCGTTAGAAGTTCACCGTATGCTCGTTGCCCTGATGAAGAGCGTGACTGCCAACTCCCCCAAAGCAAGGGACTAGCTCTTTCTCCTTCCTACTTCCTCCTTCCTGCTACTCTCGGCACATGCGCCAACTTCTGCTTCTTGCCACGAGCCTTGTCCTCGCAGCACCCGCGACGTCCTTCGCCCAGCAGAACGACCCCACCCTCACCCTCCTCCAGCGCCTCGCCGACGCCCCCGGCCCTCCGGGGTTCGAGGACCCCGTCCGCGCCATCGTCGTCGAGCAGATGAAGCCCCTCACCTCCGCGCCGCTGCGATATGACGGCATGGGCTCGGTCGTCGCGCAGCTCGGCAGCAGCGGTCCCAAGGTCATGGTCGACGCCCACATGGACGAGCTTGGCGGCATGGTCCGCCGCATCGCGCCCAACGGCATGCTCACCATGCAGATGCTCGGCGGCTGGCTCGATCAGGCGCTGCCGGATCAGCGCTGGATCATCATCGGCAGCAAGGGCCCGGTCATAGCGGTGACCGGCATTCGCGACATCCACGTCGTGCCCGAGGATGAGCGCGGCAAGGTATTGCCGAGCGCACCGCGGTCATCCCCCGTGATTCGCTCTTCCTCGATATCGGCGCGCGCAACCCGGCCGAAGCCGCGGCCATGGGTGTCAGCCCCGGCGATCCCATCGTGCCCGACGCCCCGTTCACGGTGCTCAATGGCTCACAGAACTATCTCGGCAAAGCCTGGGACGATCGCATCGGCATAGCCGTCATGCTCACCGCCATGCAGCGGCTGGCGAAGATGCCGCACCCCAACCAGATCTTCTTCGTCGCTACCACGCAGGAAGAAGTCGGGCTACGGGGGGCGCGAACGGCAGCCAACATGGTCCGGCCCGATCTGGGTCTCGC
>CAXSHQ010000367.1:2248-4570 GCA_964236875.1 uncultured Acidobacteriaceae bacterium
CCTTGGCGGCGGCCCCGGCATCTTCCTCTATGACTCCTCGGCCATTCCGAATCGCAAGCTCGTCCGCTTCGTCCGGGACACCGCCGCGTCCAACAGCATCCCGCTGCAGCTGGACCTCGTGCAGGGCTACGGCGACGACTCCGCCGAGATGCAGGAGTCCGGCACCGGCGCGCCCACGCTCAACATCGTCACGCCCGTGCGCTACACCCACGCCCACAACGGCGTGGTCAACCGCGGTGACTTCGACAAAACCGTCGATCTGCTGGTCGATCTTCTCCAGCGCCTCGATCAAAAGACGGTTGACAGCATCCGCGACTTCACGCCCACACCTTAAGGGATTTCGGCACCGCTTACCGTACCGGTTCCGCATCACTCGAGCCGCCGAACGTATGGAGCAGTTCCTGCAGCTGCGCCTGCACCTCTCCCGGCTGCAACTCGCCCGGCAGCTCTGCCCAGTCCTCGGCTCGCATATGCGTGTTGTACAGCACATGGACATGCGGCACGGCGTGCGGAAGCCACTCCATTGGCTGTTCTGAAGTCGGCGCGATCACCACCATCGGCAGGTTCACGGCGCGCGCCATGTGCATCGCTCCGGTATCCAGACAGAGGCCAATCCTCGCCCCGCGCAGCACAGCCGCGAGCTCCCGCAGGCTCGTCTTTCCGGAAAGGTCCGCACTCGGACACTCGAGCGGCTCCCTCAGGCGCTGTATGGCCGCGCTATCCACCGGCGCCCCCACGAACACGACGTGCAAGCCATGCGTCCGGTACATCCACTCCGCCGTCCGCCGGAAGAACTCCGGGCGCCACCTGCGCGGTGGCGACGGCCTCGTCTGCGTCACCAGCACAGCATAAGGCGCGCCCTCCGGCACACCTGCTTCCTGCAGCAATCGCCGCGCCACCGTTTGCTCCTCCGCGGGTACGTGCATCCGCGGCTCCCACAGCGAAGGATCTTCGCGCAGCCTGGCCCGCAGCGCATCCTCATGGCCCAGCGCGCTGATCAGGCGAAAGTCGTTGGCGATCCGGCTTAACTGCCGGTCATACGCGAGCGATGTAGAAGACTTCGGAACTCCGCCGAGGTCCACCACGGCCGAAGCTCCAATACAAAGCGCAACGGTGCGATGCATTGGGCTGCTCGTTCCGATGGGCAGCGCGACTGCAAAGGGTTCACCGTTGAAGAACTTCGCTGCCCGTACCGCCCGGATGCAACCGAACAGGTCGGTAACGGGAGAGGGCACTTCCACAATTCGCTCGATCTCAGGAGCATGGCGGCAAAGTTCACCGACCGAGCTGCCGGCCGCCAGGGCAATGCGTGCTTCGGGCACAGATGCCTGCAAGGCTCGCAAAAAGGCGGTCAAAAGAACCTGTGGCCCAAGCGCCGCGTAGTGGGGCAGAAGCAGGAAGTTGCGTATCGAAGCAATGTCCGCAGTGTGCGGACGGAAGCGGTCCCAGGCGCTCAACCCGCGGCTCAGGGCATACACCGCATTTTTGCGCAAACCGCGTCCCATTCCTTTGCAGAGTAGCATCGCGCGGTCCGGCTTCCTGCCCAGCCTCTTCCTCGGGCGAAGCGTCCTCCAGCCCCGAATGCGCGTCCAATCCTGAACGAAGCGCAAGGAGCGACGACACTCAATGGCCGACCAACTTCCCATCGCGATCTACTACGAGCAGCCCCACTGGTTCAAGCCGCTATTCGCCGAACTCGACCGTCGCGGTACAAACTACGTCAAGCTCTTCGCGCCCGACCATTTCTACTCGCCCGAAGACCACCCGGAGGACATGTACTCGCTCGTCTTCAACCGCATGTCGCCCTCAGCCTGGAACCGTGACCACGGCGACCAGATCTTCTACACGCTCGGCTTCCTCGAACACCTGCAGAGCAGGGGAGTGAAGGTCATCAACGGCTTCAAGGCATTTTCGTCCGAGCTCTCGAAAGCCGGTCAGCTCGTCCTGCAAGACAAGCTCGGCCTGCCGTACCCCAAAGCCCGCGTCATCCACCGCCCGCAACAAGCTGAGGCGGCCGCTGAAGGCCTGCGCTGGCCGATCGTGGTCAAGCCGAACATCGGCGGCTCCGGCGCCGGCGTCAAGCGGTTCGACGGCATATCTCAGCTCCGTCACGCCATCCAAGCCGAGCCCGGCTCGCCCGACGCCCTCCAGTTCGGCCTCGACTCCACCGCGCTCGTCCAGGAGTTCATCCCCGCACAGGACAGCCATATCGTCCGCGTCGAAGTCCTCAACGGAAGATTCCTCTACGCTATTCGCATCGGCATCACCGGCGACACCTTCGACCTCTGCCCCGCCGACATCTGCCGCACCCCCGTCGGCGTC
>CAXSHQ010000368.1:0-4559 GCA_964236875.1 uncultured Acidobacteriaceae bacterium
ATGCGCTCGTCCAGAAGCTCGAAGGCGACGAGAAGATCGGTGCACAGATCATCCGCCGCGCTGTTGAAGAGCCGCTCCGCATGATCGCCCACAACGCGGGCGAAGAAGGCGCAGTCGTCATCAACAAGATCAACGAGTCCAAGGACACCAACTTCGGCTACAACGCCGGCACGGGCGAGTACGAGGACCTGGTCAAGGCCGGTGTCATCGATCCGACCAAGGTGACGCGCACTGCCCTCCAGAACGCCGCCAGCATCAGCGGCCTCATGCTCACCACCGAAGCCATGATCTCGGAAATCCCCGAGAAAAAGGAAGCCGGCGGCGGCCACAGCCACGGTGGCGGTGGCGGCGGCATGGACGGCATGTACTAGGTCCTTCGCGGACGGCCACACGCGCGTTCCGCGCAAGAACAAGCAACAGCAAAGCCCCGGAGAAATCCGGGGCTTTTGCTATTTATGTATTCGGCAATCCTCATACGATGTTGGTCCATCAACAGGACTCATCTCGTGACACTTCGAGCAACCCGTCAGTAGTAGCCCTCTATGCGTTCATTCCCTCCATCATTGTCATTTTCCTGTGCGCGTTTTACTGGTATGCGGACCTTCAGGCAGACAAAACCACGAAGACGACACCTGGCGTCATAACGCAGGCACAGTCACGGCTATACCGCTACAGATATTCAGTAGATGGCTCCGAATATACCGGAGAAGAGATCATTAAAGTGGGTGGCGAACTATTCGCGGGCGAAGAAATCCGTGTCACCTATCGACCGGAAGAACCGTCTGCCAGTACGCTCCTGCCACCGTTCGGTGCAACAGACAGTCGCCCTGTGCCGATGATTCTGGCTGCGTTGATTGGTTTGTATCTTTACTTCCGCTTGCGGAGCTTTCTTCTTCAGCGACGGGTCGCAAATCCATACGACACCATATAAAAGGAGGTTCAGCTCTAGTCTGAACCCGGGCTAGCTCATTCATGTGCGGGTTTATGCGCATGAGTGGGACACTAATGCGGCAAGACGGAACCACCTATCGCGACTGCCGGGATGAACGGGCCACTCGGCACCAGTGCTGAGCGCTGAAGGCGCGACGACATACCAGCCTGGGGTGGACGGAGGAGACGAGCGAAGCTCGGCTCATCCGGGAACCCCAGGTCAGGCCGCCACACCACCTGAGCGCTGAAGGCGCGACCTATAGAGTTCCGCCATGCCCACATCCCTAGGCTTCGGCACGCATCTATATGCCGCGCTTCCAGCGCTCATGACTTCTTATCGTCTGTCACCTAGGGCTTCGCCCTAGGCTGGTATATGCCGGGCCTTCGGCCCTGAAAGGCGGCCCAAAGGAGGTGGGTGGCCCCGCTCACCACAACCTCGTCAGGGCACGGCTTCAGCCGTGCCGCTTTGCGTCCGTTCCAACATTGGCTTTCACCGCTCGCACGACGGCCCACCCTCAGCGCCAAGCACCTCTTCCGCCTTTTCGCAGGTAAGAAGGCGTCTTGAACGCCGTGTGCATACAGGTTTGTAATCCTTTGGACATTTACGAAACCAGCGTCATTCGTTCTTGACGTCCTCCAGCCACCCTCCTTCCGGGTCGTCCGCCGATACTGAGCTTCGTTTGCGCTTTTATCCCTTTGCATTGTAAAGTAAAGGCTAGCTTTGCAATGTAAAGCTCCGTTCATCTCTACCGAACTCTGAACTGCTGTTTGGAATGAATGTCCTACCTCCCAAACCGCCAGGGAGTTCAACACAGCGCAAGTCATCTCGTAAGGCACTGCCAGCTTCAACTACTTTGCGCTGCAAAGCTAACCCAAGGAGAATGCCCATAATGAGTACGTTCGCCCAGCCTCAAGCTTCCTTCCCTGCCATCCGTTCCCGTTCGCTCGGGGCAAAGTTCTTCGTGATCATTCTGCTAGCCTTGCTGATGAGCATCTCGGGCTTCCTCGTCGAAAGCCTTACCACCGACAGGGCCTTCCAGCACGGCGTACAGGCGGCATCTTCCGAAGGAGCTTCCGAACAACCGAAGACAGTTCTCGGCATCCACCTTGCCGATTCCTATCGCTCCATGCACCGTTCGCTGCACTACATCACCCTCTTCCTCGGGCTGGTGTTCCTCACATACTTCATCTTCGAAGCCCTGAGCGGCAAGCGCGTCCACCCTGCGCAATACGCTCTCGTCGGGGTCGCGCAAATCATCTTCTACCTTCTGCTGCTCTCACTCGCGGAGCATCTTGGTTTTGACCTCAGCTACCTGATCGCCGGCTTAGCCACGGTAGCGCTTTTCACCATCAACACGGAATGGGTCTTCCGAAGCCGCAAGTTGGCGCTGCGGTCGCTCCTGGTTTTCACGACGCTGTACTTCTTCATCTACGTGCTTCTGCGCGTCGAAGCCTTCGCGCTCCTCGTCGGCGCCATCGCCAGCTTCGTTGCCGTCGCCGCCGCCATGTACGTCACGCGCAACATCGATTGGTACGGAAACGGTTCCGCGAAGCCGGCATTCGCTTCTGCTTCAGCGTCCGCCTCGCCACCTAGCCGCGAGTCCTGGCTGGACTAGTCACACGCCTCCGCGGTGGAGGTTGCCACGATCCTCGGCTTCAACCTCACCCGCATCCACAACCGGGAGCTCGCGAAACAGAGAAAGCAACCGCCCAGCAAACCAACCGCTGAACTCAGAAGCAAGACCCAGCCACATCCCAGCTCACAAACCCAAACCGCTCGACCAGCAATCCGTTCTCACGCACACACTCAAGCCCTCTTCGTATCTTTTCACCCGATACCTAGGCCTTCGGCCTAGGCTGGTATGGGACGCGCCTTCAGCGCTTTGGAGTGACAGATGACGACGATCTATGCGGCGACCACGAACGGGGGCAAGCTGCGAGAGTTTGCGGAGTGTGGGCGGGGCGAAGGCGTGGAGGTGCTGCCGCTGCCGGGAATTGAGTTCCTGCCTGTGCCGGTGGAGGATGCGTCGACGTTCATGGGGAATGCCGAATTGAAGGCTCGGGCTTACTCGCGGGCACTCATGGAGAGGCAGGGGCCGGGGCTGCTGGTGATGGCGGATGATTCAGGGCTGGAGGTGGAGGCGCTGGGTGGGCGGCCGGGCGTGCACTCGGCGCGGTTTGCGGAGGAGATGGGGTTTGGGCCGGAGATTGAGCCTTCGCTCGCAGACGTGTGGCGGGGCATGACGAAGGACATGCGCAACAATCTCTGCCTGCTTTCGCTGCTGGAGCAGCTGCCCAGTGTGCGGGAAGGAAGGTCGTTGCGGTTTGGGCGGTTCGTGTGCGCGCTGGCGTTGGCGCGGGATGGTGAGGTGGTGCTGCGGGCGGAAGGCAGTGTGAGCGGCGAGGTGTTGATGGGTCCGCGCGGGGCGAATGGGTTTGGGTACGATCCGCTGTTTCTGCTGCCGGAGCTGGGGTTGACGATGGCGGAGCTGGACCCGGAGCGGAAGTGGGCGGTGAGCCATCGGGGGCGGGCTTTCCGGGAGTTGCTTGGGATGTGCGCCAAGTAGCGCTATGAGGTTGTTGCCGAGCTGGCTGAAAGCGGAACGCGGATTGCGCGGAGTTTGAGCGCAGAGTGCGCGGAGAAGAGCAATGCCTCGGGCGTGGCGATAACCGCGCGTGTGGAGTTGACCCGTGTTTTCGCTGGGGAGAATAATCAGCTTGCCCCGATTTTGCTGCAGCGTGCGCCTGTGAAGTGTGGGTGCGCGCGTGGCAAGTGGAAGGAAACGATCCAGCATGGCTGCAGCTGCTCCCGTGGCACCTCCCGATAACGCACGCGCTTCCGGTACCCAGACGGGGAAGCATACGACGCGCGGCGTGCAGCCCCTGCGTGCCGGTGATGGTCACAGCTTCCTTCTGCGCAAGCTGCACTCGCTGACGGGCATTGTGCCTATTGGCGCGTTCCTGGTGGAGCATATCGTTTCGAACTTCGAGACGTGGAATGGGCCCCTTGCCTATGCGCAGCAGGTGAAGTTCCTGAATGCGCTGCCGCTGGTGCGGGTGCTGGAGTGGGGATTCATCTTTATCCCGCTGCTGTATCACGCGCTGTATGGCGTGTATATCGGGATTCGTGGGCGCGGCAATGTGAATGTGTATCCGTGGGCCGGCAACTGGGGGTACTACTTTCAGCGGATCACGGGGTACATCGCGTTTGCGTACATCGTTCAGCATGTGATCCGGCAGCGGTTCATGGGCGTAAGCCTGCCTGAGAACCCGGGCATGGCGTTCCACAAGGTGCAAGTCGAGCTGAGCAATCCGTGGATGCTGGCGGTGTATGTGATCGCAATGATCGCGACGTGCTGGCATTTCAGCTATGGCATTTGGCTGTTCGCGGCGAAATGGGGCATCACGCCGGGGGAGAAAGCTCGGAAAAAGTTTGGGTATGTGTGCGGTGCGGGCGGGGCGGCACTTTGCGTGATGGGGCTGATCTCGATCTGGGCGGTGGTGTACAAGTACCCGAATGCACCGATCCCAGACATGCCCAGCCAGCCGGCTGGGGTAATTGAGCATGCGCCGGCGACGGTGGTGCCGGGCACGACGAATCCGACGCAGCCGGGAGAGGTGCGGTGATG
>CAXSHQ010000369.1:0-4312 GCA_964236875.1 uncultured Acidobacteriaceae bacterium
CAGTCGAACAAAATCAGCAGCCGCAGCAAAGACTATATGTGGATACCGCCTAGGGCGCAGCCCTAGGTAAGCTGGCCATGTGAAAATGCGAGGGTGAAAGCGCGGCATATAGATGCTCGCTTTCACCCTCGACGTTCTGCCCTCCCACTATCATCGAATCGGATGTCCATCACTACCGCACACAACGAGCCCACCGCCCCCGGCGCCCGCGTCGCCGACGAGCCTACCGAAGCCGCCGCCGCCACCCACGTGCGTGACCTCTTCAACGGCATCGCGCCCAGCTACGACCGCCTCAACCACCTGCTCTCCTTCGGCCTCGACCGCCACTGGTGGCGCAAGACCGCCCGCACCTTCGCGCCTATCCTCAAGAACCCCGACGCCCGCATTCTCGACATCTGCTGCGGCACCGGCGACCTCACCGCCGCGCTCCTGAAACACCGGCCCGCACAGGCAGAGCCCGTCACCGGCCTTGACTTCTCCCCCGAGATGCTCGCCCGCGCCCGCACAAAGTACGCTGCCACAAACATCGTCTGGACCGAAGGCGACGCCATGCACCTTCCTTACTCCGACAACTCCTTCGACCTCGTCACCGCGGCCTTCGGCTTCCGTAATCTCTCCAACTACGCCGCCGGCCTGCGCGAGCTCCACCGCGTCCTCCGGCCCGGCGGCCAGATAGGTATCCTCGAATGCAACCAGCCCACCGGCCTTTCCGGCGCGCTCTACAACCTCTACTTCCGCCACATCCTCCCCGTGATCGGCGGCTGGATATCCGGCGATCGCGCCGCCTACGCCTACCTGCCCGCCTCCGTCGCCCGCTTTCCGCGGCTCCCACGCATGTTCGAGCTCATCACCGCAGCCGGCCTCACCCACCCCACCTGGGACCGCTACCTGCTAGGGGCCGCCGGCCTCTACCGCGCCACAAAAGCCTGAGCCACTGACCCAACCAGACCGGGTGCCCCACTCGTGACGACAGCTTTACCGTCGGCAAGCGTGGGCTCACCGTATATCCTGCCCAGAATGCCTGTAGCGCCTCCAACGCACGAAGCCACACCCTCGCGCGAGCAGGAAGCCCGCAGCGCCGCCAAACGCGCCGCCGCCCTCACCTCCCTCATCGCCGCCACCGGCATCACGCTGCTCAAGCTCCTCACCGCCGCCCTCACCGGCTCGCTCGGCATGTTCTCAGAAGCCGCTCACTCCCTCATCGACCTCGTCGCATCCGGTATCACCCTGCTCGCCATCCGCATGGCAGACCGCCCCGCCGACGCCGAGCACACCTACGGTCACGGCAAACTAGAAAGCGTCTCCGCCGGCATCGAGATTCTCTTCATGGTTGGCTCCTGCATCGCCATCGGGTACGCCGCGCTCCATCGCATCCTCGCCCACACCCACCTCGATCTCAGCTTCAGCATCTGGCCCTTCCTCGTCCTCCTCCTCTCCATCGGCACGGACTACACCCGCTCCCGCAACCTGCGCCGCGTCGCGCAGGAGCAGCGCAGCCAGGCGCTCGAAGCCGATGCCCTCCACTTCGGCACCGACCTCTGGTCCTCCTTCGCCGTTCTCCTCGGCCTCGTCGCCAGTCTGGTCGGCAAGCGCTTTGGCATCCCGCAGCTTGAGCTCGCCGACCCCATCGCCGCCCTGCTCGTCGCCTGCATCATCCTGCGCGTCACCTGGACGCTCGCCCACCAGACGCTCGACACGCTCCTGGACGCCACGCCGCCCGAGCTGCGCGAGTCCATCGGCCGCGATCTCCGCCACGACCTCCTCGCCACCCCCGGCGTGGTCGATGTCGACCGAATCCGTGTCCGCCGCTCCGGCTCCAGCTACTTCGTCGACCTGGCCCTCGGCATCGACCGCAACCTCACCTTCCAGCGTTCGGAGCAGATCACCGCCGACGCCACCACCGTCGTCCGCGCTCGCCTCCCTGAGGCCGACGTCGTCATCCACACCATCCCCACCGCCTCCGACACCGAAAGCATCTTCGACCGCGTTCGCGCCGTCGCCGCCGAGCGCAACCTTTCCATCCACGACGTCAGCGTCCAGCAGTACGGCGGCGAGCTTCACCTCGAGCAGCATCTCGAAGTGACCGAGACCATGCCGCTCCGCCAGGCCCACGATCTCGTCACCGGCCTGGAAGCCGAGATGTGCCACAACATCCCCGGCATCGCCTCCATCCTCACTCACATCGAAGCCGAGCCCGCCACCATCGCCCACCCGGCCCCGCTCCCACCCAGCGAAAGCCTCCTCCAGCAGCTCCAATCTCTCGCTGTCGGCTTCCCCGAAATCCTTGACATCCACGAAGTCTCGCTCGTACGCGGCCACGCCGGCGCCGCCAACGTCGTGCAGATCAACTGCCACTGCACCCTGCCCGACGATCTACGCATGGCTCGCGTCCACGAGGTCATCACCGAGTTCGAAAGCGAGTTCCGCCGCCAGCATCCGCAGGTAGCGCGCGTCCTCATCCACCCCGAGCCCGCCACCGACAACCGCCGTTGAGAGCAGAAGCGAGGAAAGTACCTGAAGAATATCCCGAAGACATTTGAAGAGTGCCGGCTGACTTAGCTGGTATCTCCGCTTGCGTAGGAGCGTGCAGGCTATGCTGGAGCCATCTTGGTAACTGAAGCGATTTTCGACGTAGTCGCGCACTGTACAGGGTCACACGGATTCAGCATTGAGGACTTCCAAAGGCATCGCCCGCCCGAAGAGGACTTCGATATTCAGCCCGGGTTGTGGGTAGGCTCACTGCCACACGGCGTCACATGCGATGTGCTAATGGATGCATGCAGCCCGGCTGGCTTTAATCATCGCCCCGTGCGTCAGTTCGGGTGCCGGTATTCCTTTTGCCGTGAGGTCGGGAATACCCAGGATGCCTCTTACGAGTGGGACGATGACGGTAGGCTCAGTCAACTGCTGTTCCTCTCGCGTTTAATTCATCCGACTTCCATCGGAACGTTATATGCGGCGAAGCTGTACTTTCGCGACGGCGAACTCAAGACGATTGTGCCCGGGCCAGTGCAGGGATTTGGTATTCACGCTTGGGTCGTTGCCGATTGGACTTACCGGGATTGGCTCTCGGTGGCCGAACTCAACACCCTAAAAGCGCTCATGCCCCGGTACAGTCTTCACCCGCCTGACCGCGTGCGCCAAGCTCGCAGACATATCGATCATGCCTTTCACAGCTATCATCTTGACCAACGGTACGCTTCTCTGGTGACAGCTTTTGAAAGTCTGCTCCAGACGAGTCATGAACGGTTAGTTAAGCAGTTTGAGATCCGTGTACCGAAGCTTGCTGAGCTCTTCAGCCAGCAAATCACCAAGAAGCAAGCGAGTTCCCTTTATGGCGACCGGTCGGCTTTCGTACATGGAACGCGCGTCAGCTTCGATGAACTCACTCCAGAGGTGATCGGCTTCTACTCTCTCTTCGAAGGCGTACTGCGTGCTTGTCTACTCAGAGCAAGCACCGAGCTCACGTTTGCCGAGACGTTTGGTTCGACCGCGAAGATCGAGGAGGCTTTCGGGACGATTCCGCCGCCGGATCCCCTTTCCCTTCCCCTTCCTACTTCGTCCTGAGGATAGCAACGAACCGAGGAACTCCACACCCGCTACACTACCCCAGACGATGAAACGCTACTTCCGCCTGGCGCTCGGCGCGCTCGCCATGATCTCCCTCATGCTGTTCTCCGCGGCCATCACGCTGCGTCTCGCCATCCATGGCGGTGAAGTCACCATCCCCGACTTCTCCGGCCTCACCGTCGCCGAAGCCTCCGACGCTGCTCTCCACAAGGGTCTCGACCTCACCATCGAGAACCGCTTCTACTCCACCACTATTCCCGCAGGCCGCATGCTTTCCCAGGCCCCAGCCGCCGGGTCCCGTGTCCGCAAGCACTGGAAAGTCCGCGTCACCGTCAGCCTCGGCCCTCAGCAGGTCACCATCCCCGACGTCAGCGGCCAGCCCCAGCGGCAGGCCGCCATGAGCCTCCGCCGCAATGCGCTTGACCTCGGCACCCTCGCCCGCCTCGACGCCCCCGGCGACCCCGACATGGTCCTCGCCCAGACCCCACCGCCCAATGCCGGCGTCGACCAGCCCCGTGTCAGCCTCCTGCTCAGCTCTCAGGCCGGCGACGCCACTAACGCCATCGTCCTCCCATCATTCGTCGGCCTTAGCTACACCGGAGCCATACGCGCCGCCGGCGCCCTCGGCATCAAGCTCACCTACCAGGACTACAACCCGCCCCCGCCGCCACCCGCCGCCGTCAGCCCTGCCCCAGCCGCGACCACCGCGCCGGCACCTAGCGCTCCCGCAGCTACAACCCGC
>CAXSHQ010000369.1:4349-4559 GCA_964236875.1 uncultured Acidobacteriaceae bacterium
GGTCCCGTTACTGGCCAAAAACCCGAACCCGGCTACCGCGCTACCCGCGGCGAAACGGTCAAGATCCTCTTCGGCCACGCCCCCGTCATCACTCCGCCCAGCGCCTCAGGCAGCCCGGCAAGCACAACCCCTACCGCTCACTGATGCCCGTCGGAGCTCGCAGGGGAAGTCCCAGCGGCGCTCCCCGCCCCATACGTGCGCGGCACCCCG
>CAXSHQ010000370.1:0-2295 GCA_964236875.1 uncultured Acidobacteriaceae bacterium
TCGACCACCGCGAGCCCGGCATCCTCGGCACTGTCCTCGTCGACCCCCGCCTCTACGCCGAGCTCATCTGCGACGGCGTCCACGTCGCCCCGCCGCTCGCCCGCCTCTGGATGCGCAGCAAGGGTCGCGACCGCGCCATCCTCGTCACCGACAGCCTTTCCGCCGCCGCTATGCCCGACGGCGCCTACACGCTCGGCGGCCTCCCGGTCACCGTCGCCAACGGTCGCGCCTTCGTCACCGATGACCTCGCCCAGGGCAAGGAAACCCTCGCCGGCTCGCTCCTCACGCTCGACCGCGCTGTGCAGAACTGCCAACAGTTCACAGGCTGTTCTTTGGCCGACGCCGTCCGCTTCGCCGCTGACAACCCCGCCCGCATGCTCGGCCGCCCCGAGCTCACCCGCCTCGCTCCCGGCTCCCCGGCCACCCTCAACCGCTTCGATCAGCACGGCAACCTCACCGCCACCTACCTCCGCGGAAAAATTGTCACGTCGTAAGCTCACCCTCCTGTAAGCCTCCCGTCCAAGTCTCATCGGGCTCCAACTAATAAATTGGTTCTTGCGCTGGGCTCCTGCCGCCGTAAGAAGAAAAGGCACACCATGGTTCCGCGTTCCCTACGTGTTTCGATCCCTCTGGCGGCGGCTCTGCTTGCCGGCGCTCCCGTCCTTCACGCCCAGTTACCCTTTCCGCTGGAAACCTCCGGAAGCCCCAACGCGAGCAATGTGACGCCTCCGCCCTTCGATGTGGTTTCGGTCAAGGAGCACCACAACGACGGCGGTCCGATGATGATCCGCCTCGGGGCCACACCCAACGGCTACGAAGCCCAGAACTTCGCCTTGAAGGACCTCCTCTCGCAGGCGTACGGCATCCGCTCCGACCTGATCTCCGGCCTGCCCGACTGGGCCAGCAGCACGCGCTATGACGTGACCGCGAAAGTAGCCGCGGAAGACGTTCCCACGCTCAAGAAGCTCAGCTCCAAGCAGCGCGCCGCCATGATCATACCGGTGCTGGAAGACCGCTTCCACCTCAAGAGCCACACGGAGGTTCGCACGCTCCCGACCTACGATCTCGTCGTGGATAAGGGCGGCTCCAAGCTGACCGCCGCCTCTGCGCCGGTGCCCTCACCCGCCGCCGCAACCGACGCCACCGGGGAAAAGAAGGCTCAGAACCGCCGACACGCACCGCACCGTCATCGATAAGACCGGCCTCACCGGCAAATACGACATCGACCTCAAGTGGACGCCCGAACAGATGGCCGCCAGCGGCTCTGACGACGGGACAGGTGACCAGCCCGGCTCCATCTTCACCGCCCTCCGCGAGCAGCTAGGCCTCAAGCTCGTTCCCACCAAAGGCCCAGTCGACACGGTTGTTGTAGACCACGTCGAGAAGCCATCGGAAAACTAAGCAAGTGGTAAGTGGTAAGTGATAAGTGGTTAAAAAATAAGTTCAGCGGTTGGCATGAGTGGCTACGCCGTTCTCTTCCTGCGTAGCTGTGCTCCCAAGGGGGCGTCATCCTGAGCGCAGCGAAGGATCTCTGTAGTCCGTCCGAGCAGAACGACACCATCCGGAGAACCGCCCGGACCACTAGCCACTAATCACTTACCACTGCACTCTTCACCGCCGCCAAGCCTTCCACAACGCCCCTTCCAGCGGCTCCACCGCCGCCCGAGCCACGCGCGTCTCCGCCGCCATGGCCGCCAGGTTTCGCTCAAACGACTCCTGCACCGCCGCCACCTTGCCCAGCACGCTGCCCGTAAACGCCACGCGCGCGATGTCCGTCCGCGCGCAGCGCACCGCGTGCATTTTCTCCACCACCAGCGCCACCTGCTTGGCCAACTCCCGTCCCGCGCGGTCCAGCACCGTGTTCGCCACCGCATCGCCGCCCCGGGCGCACTCCACCACGCACTCCGTCAGCTCGGAAAAGTCTGCCCGGCTATGGTTGTTCACCTTGGCGATCAACTGCCCCAGGCTGTCCAGCTTCCAAACCCGCTGGGCTTCTTCGAGCAAGGACGTCCGCCACCCCCGGTCCTTTGCCTGAAACGCCGACCGCATCGCCTGCATGCCGATCCACGCGCCGCTGCCTTCGTCCCCTACCACTGGGCCCCAGCCGCCCGCGCTCACCAGCGTCCCGTCCGAACACCGCCCCACAATGTGCGATCCCGTCCCCGCGATCACCAGGATGCCCGGCCCGCCACGGAACGCCGCCTCCAGCGCGATCTCCTCATCGCCGCACAGCACAATCTCCCCGGCCACGCGCGCTTCCAGCGTCCCCTGCGCCCATCCGCGTACCGCGCCGGC
>CAXSHQ010000370.1:2332-4543 GCA_964236875.1 uncultured Acidobacteriaceae bacterium
TTCAGCCCCACCCCGGCCTTCTCCGCCGTCTTCTCCACCAGCGAGGTCAGCCGCGCCGTCGCCGTCTGGTTTCCCACGGCCATCAGCTTCACTGTGCCGCAGCTCATCCCGGCCAGCACCCGTGCGTCATCCGCTACCCAGCACCGAGTGCTCGTCCCACCACCGTCCAACGCCAGAAAGTACCCCATCGTCTCCAAACTCCAGAAAACCCACAGCCAAGCCTGCGTGCACCTAACCGGCTCACCGCCAAGGCCGCTATCATAACCTGCATCGCTGCCACTCGTCGCTTTTACCTTCTGCCAGGCAGAAACGAACGGGTGCCCACTCATGACGACAGTCGTACCGTCGGCGTGCGTGGGTTCGCAGGATGCAATAGGTAGCCCACTCATGATGACGGTCGTCGTCGCCATGAGTGGTATCCGCAGATGCCAAATCGACCGATGCTTGGAAGGACACAACGCTTGCTCCAGCCTCTCGCCGCCGTGCTCCTCCAGTCCCCGCCGACCCAGCGCCTCCACACCCCCGATCTCGCCATCGTCGCGCTCTATCTGGCGGGCATCACCCTCTTCGGCCTTCGCTTTCGCAAGAAAGGGAGCGGCGCCAAAGCCTCCACCCTCCAGTCCTACTTCCTCGCCGACAACACCGTTCCCTGGTGGGCCATCGCCCTTTCCATCGTCTCGGCCGAAACCTCCACCCTCACCATCATCTCGGTCCCCGGCATCGCCTTCGGCGGCAACTTCGGCTTCCTGCAACTGGTCTTCGGCTACATGCTGGGTCGCATCGTCGTGGCTGTACTGTTCCTGCCGCGCTACTTCGCCGGTAACATGCTCACCGCCTACCAGCTCATCGACCGGCGCTTCGGCAAGGGCCTGCACAAAACCACCGCCGGCCTTTTCCTGCTCACCCGCGCCGCCGCCGAAGGTGTCCGCGTCTTCGCCGTCAGCATCGTCGTCGGCATTGCCATCGGCACGGGAGACGTCTTGAGCATCGCCATCATCTCCGCGCTCACCCTGCTCTACACCTTCGAAGGCGGCCTCACCGCCGTCATCTGGACCGACGTCGTGCAGATGTTCCTCTACGTCGCCGGCACGATCGTCGCCGTCTTCACCCTCATCGCCAAGGTCCCCTTCGGCTGGGCCATGATCCACAACGTCGCCGGAAGCGCGGGCAAGTTCCACATCTTAGACTTCGCCCTCAATCTCACCACCACCTACACGTTCTGGGCCGGCATCCTCGGAGGCACCTTCCTCACCATGGCATCGCACGGCACCGACCAGCTCATGGTCCAGCGCATGCTGGCCGCCCGCAACCTGCGCGAATCCCGCCTTGCGCTGCTCAGCTCCGGCGCCGTGATTCTCGTCCAGTTCACGCTCTTCCTGCTCATCGGTGCCGGTCTCTGGGTCTTCTACGGAACCTTCAAGCCGAACTTCAGCGGCTTCAACCCAGCTGACCTGTCGAGCCCCATCCACGGCCTCACCCCAGACCGCATCTTTCCTCACTTCATCGTCCATGAAATGCCCATCGGCATCGCCGGCCTGCTCGTCGCCGCGATCCTGGCCGCCGCCATGTCCAACCTGAGCGCCGCGCTAAACTCCCTCAGCTCCACCACCGTCGTCGACTTCTACATGCACTTCCGCCCCAACGCCGACGCCCGTGAGCGCGACCTCCTCTCCAAATCCTCCACCCTGCTCTGGGCCATCATTCTCTTCGTGCTCGCCATCATCACCGTGCACCTCGGCGGCAAGGGCCACGTCGTCGAAATCGGCCTCAGCATCGCCTCCGTCGCCTACGGCTGCCTGCTCGGTGTCTTCCTGCTCGGCACCCTCACTAGGTTCGCCACCGAGCTCGGCACCGCCATTGGCATGGTCTGCGGCTTCGCCCTCAACCTCTGGCTCTGGCAGGGAACATTCCCTGTCACGCTCGGCCCCCTCACCGTCCCGCACATCGCCTACCCCTGGTCCACCCTCATCGGCGCAGCGACAACCTTCTTCATCGGCTCGCTTTTCAGCATGATCCTTCGCAGGCGTCAGCCTTCCCGAACCGCCGCCGTGACCGCCGCTCTCTTCGTCGGCGGCGTCATCCTGAGCGCAGCGAAGGTTCTCGGTAGTCCGCCCGCCCAGGCACAAACGCCAGCCATGAAGGCGCCTACCTCCTCGCTGTCATTCCGCAGCGCCGCGGAGGAATTTGGATCTCCACCTCGATCCACTCTGC
>CAXSHQ010000371.1:0-4534 GCA_964236875.1 uncultured Acidobacteriaceae bacterium
TGTAGGGCAGCTTGCCACTGGGGTTATCGACGCCGAACAGCGCACGCGCAATGGCATGGCCGCCGCTCTCGCCCGGATACCAGGCGCTCAGGATCGCAGGCAGATGGTCGTTGGCCCACGTCACTGCCAGCGGGCCCGCGTTCATCAGGACCAGCACGGTCTTCGGGTTGGCTGCGTACACCGCTTCCAGCAACTGCTCCTGCGCACCAGGCAGATTCAGATCACGGCGGTCATGCCCTTCCGCTTCCACCCGCAGATTCGTCCCCAGGCAAAGCACCACTACGTCCGACTTCCGCGCCAGCGCGACCGCGCGCTCGATGGCTTTGGGATCAGCAGCCTCCACATAATCGACTCCCTGCTCGTACTCCACCTTGGCGGCTTCTCCCAGCAGCTCCTGCAGCCCTTGCACCACGCTGGTCTTGCGGAACGGCGTGCCATAGTAGTTGCCGGTTTCGTAGTTGTCACCACCCGCAGGCCCGATCACCGCCACGTGGTGCATGGCTTGCTTCGCCAGAGGAAGAAAGTTCATGCGGTTCGTCAGCAGCGTCATGGACTCGCTCGCCAGCTGGTCGGCCAGCTTAAGGTGTTCCGGCGACCGCACGACGCCCATGCCGATCTTGGCATAGGGGCTCATCTCCGGCGGATCGAAGGCGCCCAGCCGAAAGCCCACACGCAGCACCCGGCGCAACGCCGTGTTCACATCCGCTTCCGTGAGCAGCCCACGACGCACGGCCCGAGGCAGGTTCGTCTCGAACTCCGGATCATCGGAATCGTTGCCGGCCTTGATGGCAGCCGCCGCAGAGACGACCGGATCTTCCGAGAAATGCTGGCCGGTTTCTCCACGCCGGCCTCCCGTGCCGGTCAGCAGCGCCACCGCGCCGAGATCGTCGGTCACAAAGCCATCGAAACCCCACTTGCCGCGCAGGATGTCCGTAAGCAGGTAATGGTTGACCGCGTCCGGCGTGCCGTTGATCGCGTTGTAGCTCGACATCACCGACTGGGCATGCGCTTCGGTGATCGCCGCGCGCCAGTGCGGCAGCCAGAACTCGAACAGGTTGCGCTCATCCACAGTAGCGGAAAGATGTTGCCGCCCGGTCTCCACGTTGTTCACCGCAAAGTGCTTCACCGTGGAGGCAAGCTTCAGGTGGTTGATGTCGTCACCCTGCAGGCCGCGTACATAGGCCACCGCCATGCGCCCGGTCAGGTACGGATCTTCGCTGAACACTTCCTGAATGCGGCCCCAGCGCGGGTCGCGGCTGATGTTGATTACCGGCGAACGGAACACCAGCCCGTGCGTGGTGCGCGGCCCTTCCGCCTTGGCGTTGTAGAGAGCGCGAGCCTCATCGCTCATGGCGTCCGCCACGGTGTGGATCAGGTCCGGGTCCCAGGTCGCGCCCATGGCGATGGCCGCCGGGAACAGGGTGGTCGGCTGTTTCGACCAGACGCCATGCAGGGTCTGGTTCCAGCCACCCCACGCGGGGAGGTTGAGCCGTGCAAGACCCTTGTTGGTGTGGTTCAGCTGTTGAGCTTTTTCTTCCAGAGTCAGGCGGCCGATCAGGTCCGTGATGCGGTCCTCCACCGGCTTGCCCGTGTCGCGAAAGGCGGGAGCCGGCGCATTCTGAGCTCCACATAAAGTGGGCAGAAGTCCAAAAGTGAGAATCCCTACAGCAAGCAAAGAGCGCATACGTTCTTTCCTCCAGCTCGGTGTCGCAGTTTGTACGGCTTGCCTGAATTACGGCCTTTCGTCTTCTGAACCTACTTGCCCCAGGTGAGCACGCGCGCACCGAGCTCGCGTGCGATCTCCAGCAGGCCTGCACGCGTTTCCGCAGAGACCGGCGCCAGCGGATGCCGGCCCGCGTCCGAATCAATCACGCCGCCTTCCTTCATCAGGATCTTGGCGGCTAGCAGGCCGCACTGCCTGTTCTCATAGTTGATCAACGGAAGACACCGCGCGTAGTTCTGATTGGCGGTCGCACGGTTGCCGGCCAGATACTCGTCGACGATGGGCCGGATCAGGTCTGGATAGCCCGCGCCTGTCATGGCCCCCGTCGCGCCGGCGTCCAGGTCCGCCAGCAGCGTGATTGCTTCTTCCCCGTCCCACGGCCCCTCGACCGCGCTGCCCCCTAGCGCGATCAGCTCGCGGAGCTTCGAAGCCGCCTGCGCCACCTCGATCTTGAAGTACGCTACGTTTTCGATCTCCCTTGCCAACTCCGCAAGAAACGCGGCCGGCAGCGGAGTCCCGCTGACAGGCGCGTCCTGGATCATGATGGGGATTGAGATGGCGTCGGAAAGCTGCTGAAAAAAGCTGCGGATGCCCGCCGGCGCAACGCGGATGGTGGCGCCATGGTACGGAGGCATCACCATCACCATCACTGCTCCCTGATCCTGTGCGCGGCGGCTCCGCTCCGCGCACACCCGCGTGCTGAAATGCGTTGTCGTTACGATCACGGGCACACGCCCCTGAACATGCTTCAGGATCTCCGTCGTCAGCGCCTCCCGCTCTTCATCGGAAAGCACGAACTGCTCCGAGAAGTTGGCCAGGATGCACATGCCGTCCGAGCCTGCATCGATCATGAAGTCGATGCAGCGCCGTTGCCCTTCCAGGTCCAGACGGCCGTCGCTGTGAAAGATGGTGGGGGCAACTGGGAAAACTCCGCGGTATCTCGCGCGGCCCGGAGAGGCGTTCATGGAAGCTTCGATCTGTGGTTGCTGCGTCATGATGAGAGAAGCCTCCGCTAGATTTTCGGTCCGCTGCCTGAGTCCCCGTGCTCCGCGCGCAGCACCTCGACAACCGCAGACATGTCGCGTTCCCCATAACCCGCCGCTTTCGCGCGCTCGAACAGCTTCTCGGAGCAGGCGGCCGTGGTCAGCGTCGTCTCGGCCGCGGCAGCCGCCTGCTGGGCGTAGCGCAGGTCTTTCTCCAGCAGCCGGAGCTTGAAGTTCACCTCATAAGTGCGCGCGATCATCCGCTCTGACATCGCTTTGAAGATGCCGCTCCCCGGCGCCCCCGTCTTCAGGAACTCCAACGCCTGCACGCGGTCGAGCCCGCTGCGCTCGATCCAACCCAATGCTTCCGCGAACGATGCCACCTGCACACCGCAAAGGAAGTTGTTGATGAGCTTGAGTTCGGCGCCGCTGCCCACCGGTCCCAGGTGCAGGATGCCCTTGCTCATCGCCTGCAGCACCGGGCGCACCGCTTCGAGCGTCTCCTCGTCGCTCCCCACCAGGAACGTCAGCTCTCCCGCGGCTGCCTGCGGACGGCTGCCGGTCACCGGCGCATCCATCATCCGCAGCCCACGCGCCTGCGCCTCCTGGTGCAACTCCCGCACCCACTCTGGAGTCACCGTCCCGCACTCCACCACGATGGCGCCGCCCGGCATCGCCGCGAGCGCGCCCTGTGCTCCCAGCCATGCTTCCCGCGACGCGTCGTCATCCGCCAGCATGGAGATTGTCACCGCTGCCTCTGCGGCTGCCTGCGCGGGAGTGTCAACGATGCTCACGCCCCCCGCAGCCAGCACCTCGGCCTTGTCGCGCGTGCGGTTGTATACGGTCAGCGGAAAGCTGGCCCGGCGCAGGTTGCGGGCCATCCCGCTGCCCATGATTCCCGTACCCAGCAGCGCTACGGTCTGTGTTGCCATACCCATCTCCTCCTCGTCCTTCTCGGCGCGCCTCGGTCTACGTCACTCAATAATCCGGAACCGCTTGAGCGACTCCTCATTCACTGTCAAGCCAAGACCCGGCAGCTCATCATCGAGGTCGATGTACCCGTTCTTCGGCACTGGCTCGCCATCGAAGATGTACCAGAACAGCTCGTTGCCCACTTCGACATCCACCTTGGGGAAGAACTCCGCAATGGGTGAGTTCAGGCTCGCCATCACCACGTGGTAGTTGTGCATCTGCCCGGCGTGCGGCACAACCGGGATCTGGAAAGCCTCGGCCAGCGCCGTGATCTTGCGTGCCTGGCTGATGCCTCCCACACGATTGGTATCGAACTGGATGTAGTCCACGGCGTTGTTCTCCAGCAGCTCGCGGAAGCCGAAGATGGTGAACTCATGCTCACCGCCTGCGATCGGCACGCGGCCGTAGCTCTTCAGCTCCTTGTACCCGCGTGTGTCGTCCGGGATCACCGGCTCCTCCAGCCAGCGCAGATGAAACGGCTCGAGCAGCGGCAGCATGCGCTTGGCATAATCCAGCGACCAGCCCATGTAGGCATCGGTCATGATGTCCACATCGTCGCCGACGACCTCGCGCACATTGCGTACCAGCTCCAGATTTTTCTGCATGCCGGCGGCACCGTCCAGCGGCCCCCAGCCGAAGCGCAGCTTCATCGCGTTATAGCCTTGCTCCTTGTATCGGACGGCTTCGGCGGCGAGCGTATCGAGTGGGATCGAGTAGAGGCGGCTGGCATAGACCGGGATGCGCGCCTTGGTCAAAGCGTACGGGGACAATTCGACGTTTACCTTGTCGCCGGGGACGATGCGGATGAAGTGCTTGCGCATCTTGCCCGAGATATGGGCCAAGACGTTGCAGCCAT
>CAXSHQ010000372.1:0-4483 GCA_964236875.1 uncultured Acidobacteriaceae bacterium
CCCGCGCCCGTTGTACGACGCCAGCCAGATCAGCGGCATGGTCACGGCGGTCACGACATCGGTCATGATCCAGATGACCGTGTTGGCCTTGTAGACCAGCCCGCTGTAGCTTGCCTGCATGCCGCCTGTGTACACGGCGGTGGCGCTCCACGCGGTGACGCAACCCGGGGGCGCGGGAGCCGGAGTCGGCGTAGGTGTCGGTGTGGGCGGCGGAGTTGTGGCGGGGCTCAGGGTCTTCCAGAGCGTGGGGCTCGCGGCTGGGTTCCAGCCGGCGCCAACCCAATCCGTCTGGAAGACGAGCGCCTGGTAGACACCGCCGTTGTAGGTGACGATGTCGCCTGTCTTGTAGGTCGAGCCTTCTGCCCAGGCGGGGTAGGTTGCGGCATGAGCGGCCAATGTACAAACACCAAGGGCAAACATGGCGAGGAAACGCCAAATGGGATACATGGAAAATGTCACTTTGGAAAAACCTCCGCCCAACGGCGAAAGTGTCTCACAACCCATGCACCCTTGTATCGAGCAACCTGGCCGGCGGGTGCCGAATGTAACGGGGTGCTGGACCGACGAGCGGGAGCCCGACGGTCCAGCGTTCCGCACGTTTTCAGGAGAGCGGGCCGGTGTACTTGACCTCGATCACCGTTGCGTTTTCGAGGATGCCCTGCGAGATGACCTTGCCGTTGTCGACCATGTTGATGGTGTTGCCGGTGCCTCCCTGCATGGTGGCGTTCTTCACTGTGCCGGCGTTGGCTTCCGAAAAGAAGACTTCGCCGTACTGCGCGAGCAGCGGGGTGTTCGAGTCGATCTCGAGGCGCTCGACAACCCACTCCGCGGAGTTCCCCTTGAGCGATGAGCCCGCAGGAGCGACGACGGCCCAGTGTGCCGCGCGGTTGCTGGTCACGTTGTAGAGATAGACCGTTGCGTGGGTGGTGGAGCCCGCATCGACGCAGATGAGTACGTTGACGGTGTCGCCGGGGGAGATCGTCAGGTTGCTGATCCAGAAGGAGCCGGCGGGGAACCACTCCCACCAGGGGTTGAGCTGGCGAGAGACGGTGCTGCCTGACTTCATGACGTCGGAGTCGCAACCTGCCTGAAGAACGTCGCCGGAGCCGTCGATGCCATCGATGCCCACCCAGGCGGATGCCGAATACCAGCGGTTTTCCTGCGCGCCGCCGGGCGGGTAGGCGTTGGGCACGGTAAAGGTGCCGCTGACCCAGCGGAACGCATCGCCGGCGGGCGCGTGAATGACCGCGCCGGACCAGATGCCGGTGGTCTCCACACCGTGCTCGTCGCGCGTGGGCTGCGGCAACTGGCGGCGCTTGTACGGCATGGCGCGGAACTGCGGCTCGATGAACTGAATGCCGCGGCTCATGAGGCTATCCCAACGCGCGGCCAGTTTCGGGTCCGCGGGACGGCTGGGAAGTCCATAGACGGCGAGTTGGCGCTCGTCTGCCTTGCGTGGATCGAAGCCTTCCGGTGGAGTCGCAAAGGTGCGGACAGTGAGGTTTTCAGCAAGCTGAATGGTGCGCATGAGAAACGCCTTTCTCTGCGCTCCTATGATGTGCAGCGATGGCGCAGACACCTGGATGGTGGCGCACCGGGTGCTTTCGTTTCATGCCCCAAAAGTGGAGCCCGCGCCGTGAGGGCGGCGCGGGCGTGTTGTCCGGCGCGGTACTGCGCCGGAAGCTGGTGGAAGGCTAGAGCTCAGCCCACTGGCGGAGCAGGTTGTGGTACACGCCCGTGAGCTGCACCTTGCTTTGCTGGCTCCCTGCGTCTTCATTGGTGGCCATGCGTTGAATGGCCGTGTCCATGTCGAAGAGGATGGCGCGTTGGGCGTCCTGGCGGACCATGCTCTGCAGCCAGAAGAAGCTGGAAACACGAGCGCCGCGCGTCACGGGTGTTACGTGATGCAGGCTGGTGGAGGGGTAGAGGATCATGTCGCCGGCAGGCAGCTTGACCGACGTGGAGCCGTAGGTGTCTTCAATCACGAGCTCGCCGCCGTCGTACTCGTCGGGCTCGGAAAAGAAAAGCGTGCAGGAAAGGTCGGTGCGGATGCGGCCACCCGTGGCCGCGTGCGTCGCGATGCTGTTGTCCACATGCGCGCCGAAGGTCTGCCCGCCTTCGTAGCGGTTGAACAAGGGAGGAAGCACACGCAGTGGAAGCGCGGCCGAGCGGAAGAGCGGATGGCGGCCGAGCGCGCCGAGAATCAGGTCGCCGAGCTCCTGCGCGGCAGGATGCTCGGCGGGAAGCTGCGAATTGTTCTTGGTCTGCACGAACATGTGCCCGGCCGTGATCTTGCCGTCGATCCAGTCGGCGGAATCAAGCCGTGCGCGGAGTTCGCGCACCTGCGGTTTGGGAAAGACTTCGGGAATAACGAGCAGCATGGAGATCTCCGCCCAGCGCCGATGTGAGTGGCCACACCCGCGCCGGACAGGTTGCTTTAGAAGTGCGCCAGGATACCGAACTGTGCGTTGATGCCTTCCCCCGGAATCAGGTGATTGGGGTGCGGCTGGTCAACGTAGAACTTGTTGGTCAAGTTCTCGATGTTGGCCTGAAAGTCGATGCGGTCGCTGATGGGACGGCGCAGCATCATGTTGAACGTCACGTAGCCCGGCATCACCTTGAAGGCGATGGGGACGGCCGTCAGACTGGTAGGCGTGTTGTCGTTCAGGAACGGCGTGGGGGCGGTGGAGCTTGCCCGCCGCGCGCTGACCTGGTTGAAACCGAAGCCGCCGACAAACCGCAAGAACAGATCGTGCGTGACGAACAGGTTTGCTGAGTTCTTCGGCACATTCGCGAAAGGATTGCCCACTGCTGTGAGGAAGAACGGTCCTTGGCTGCGGATTGGATCAGCCGGGTTGTACAGGCGGACAGTGGAAGCCGTGGCTGCCCCGTTCACAAAGGCACTCACGCTGGCGAAGGGTGAGTAGTTCTGTACGCTGCCCGCGATGCGTCCGTTCAGGTAGGCATACCCGGCGATCACGTCGAAGTGCCGCGGCATATGGCCGAGCAGGCCAACCTGCAAGCCGTTGACACGCTGGTCGCCGACGGGGATCACGTTCAAAGTGTTCGCGGGATCGGTTTCATACACATTGTTCTTGTAGGTGCGGAAGTAGGCGGCGTTCAGGTTCAGGCGGTCGCGCAGGAACGACCACTTCACGCCTGTCTCGTAGGTCTCATTGAACTGCGGCAATTGCGCCGCATTGTTGGCGCTCAACGAAAGTGACTCTGCGGACGGGTTGAAGCTGGTGCCCCAGTCGAAGTACACAGAACCTTCATTGCGCGGCTTGAACACAGCAGCGGCGCGGTAGGTTGGCACCTTGTCCAAGCGATTGGCGGCGCTTGCAGCCGCTGCTGTCACGACACCTGGAATCGCTGCCAGGGCGTCCGTATTGGACTGCGTGTTGAAGTAATCGAAGCGGACTCCGCCTGAAAGCAGCAGCCACTGTGTGACCTTCATCGTGTCCACGGCACCAATGCCATAGGTTTGCGAGGCGACGTGCGTCTTCGCTCCCACATAGCTCGCCGCCGGAAGGATGTCGTCCGGGTTCGGGTTGACTGCCGAGGCATAGATCGTAGTCGGATAGGTGATGCCCTGCGGGCTGGAGCGCTCGCGACCCCCTTCCACGATCACGACGAAATTGTTCTCGACGTGTGCAATGCCGAAGTGTCCAAGGAAGCTCGCCTGATCCCAGAGGATGTCTTCTGTAGACCGGCGTGCGATCTGTGCGCGCCGGACCTGAACCTGGCTGAGAGGAGTGCTTGCGTTGAAGCAAGCCGTGGCAGCCGTGGGCGAGCAGGTCGCCGTGTATGTTCCACCCGGAGCCAGGGTGTTGACGCCATCGCTGGCCTTCACCACCGCTCCGGTCACGTTGTAGATCGGTGTGGTGTTGATCTGCGGCTCGGTGATGCGTACGTCACGCGGGTAATTGCCCCAGCGCAGCGAGTTGCGCAGCGTCATGCCATAGGCAAAGTCGTGTTCCACCCGGCCGGAAACGATATCGGGGTTGGTCTTCAGGTAGCTTTCGCGCGAGTAGCCGTAGTAATTGCTGCGATTTACTGGCGCCGGAGCGGTTCCGAAGTAAGGCAGGCCGTAATCGGGAACGCTGTTTTCGCTCTCGTGCAGGTAGGTGACGAAGCCGCGGGTCTTTCCGTTGAGGCCGAAGGCGAGGGACGGCGCTACGCCGTAGCGGCTTACGTTCGCGACGTTGCGCTCCGACACGTTATTCTGCGTGCCGACCACGTTCACGCGGAACGCTGTGCCGCCGGGGATCGCCTCGATGGGCTCGTTGAAGTCGGCCGTCAAGCGACGCATCAGGTTCGTGCCCAGTTGCAGCGTGCCGGAAACGTGTTCCCGCAGGCCCGGTACCTTGGTCTCCTGGTTGACCACGCCGCCCGTGGAGCCGCGTCCGAACTCGGCGCTGGCCGGGCCCTGCAGCACGTCGATCGCCTCGTAGTCGAACGAGTCGCGGTAGTAGCTGCCGAA
>CAXSHQ010000373.1:0-4477 GCA_964236875.1 uncultured Acidobacteriaceae bacterium
CCGAGCAGCAGCACGGGCATGCTGGCGGCGGTTTGCATGAGGGCGATGAGCAGCGGCGAGGTGGTGAGCACCGTCATCAGCCAGGTGCCCGCGGTGTCCTGCATCCAGGTGCCGATGGAGGAGACGGTGGAGGCCAGCCAGCGGTCGCGGAAGAGGGGAATGCGGAGGGGCTTGAACGCGCCGGTGGGCTGGGTTGCGGTGGCAGGCGCGGAGAGGGCAGGCGGGCTTTCCGGCGGGGTGAGATCGGTGGAGTCTGTTTGCGCAGTGTGGCCCACAGAAGCTTGGTTACGGCGGGCTGCGCGGCGTTCAGCGGGAACTCACTCGGCGGCGGGCACGTATGATCAAGGAGCATGCGACGCTTCCTTGCGCCCGCTCTTCTGTCCTTTTCCCTTTTCTGCCTGGCAGTACGCGCGCAGACCGCTGCGCCGCAGGCCTCGCCGGAGAAGCCGCAGAGTAGCGGGCAGACAGAGCAGGGGGAGGCCAAAGCAGTAGTGCCTCTCGACAAGCCGCTGCCCCGGATGGACGACATGATTGCCCGGGTGAAGGCGCATACGGTTGCGTCAGAAGATCTGCGCAAGAGCTACACGTATAAGCAAACGGTAGTGGCCGACGAGTTCGACTCACACGGCAACAAAAAGGGCACGCACACGGATGAGTACCAGGGCTGGATGGTAAAGGACGTGACGCTGCGGCAGCATCTGGCGCATGACGGTAAGCCGCTGCCACCGGACCAGGAGCAGAAAGAGCAGGACCGCGTGAACAAGGAGATAGCTTCCATCAAGGAGGGAGGCTACAATCGTCGCCCCAACGGTCCCACATTGAGCGTGGCGAACCTGCTGAAGGTGGCGACGTTTTTCAACGAGCGGCGCGTGGATGTGAACGGCCGGCCTACGATCCAGTGGGACTACACAGGCGATCCGAAGGCCAAGGCGTCGGACCTGGGTGAAGAGGTGATGAAGAAGCTCACCGGGGAGCTTTGGGTGGATGAGGAAGACGCGGCGGTGGTGCGGATGCGGGGCAAGCTGAACGAAAACTTCCACGTGGCCGGTGGGCTGCTGGTGAACGTGAAGGCCGGAAGCTGGTTCGACCTGTATACCCACCACGTAAACGGCGAGATCTGGTTTGTGCAGCATCTGCAGGCGCACGCGGACGGGCGCTTTCTACTGTTCAAGGGCTTCGACGGGGACGCGAATGTGACGTTCAGCGACTACCGGAAGATGAAAACGAGCGTGACCATCCTGCCGGGCTCACAGGTGGTCGACGAGGACGGCAAGCCGATCCCGGGGCTGCAGGTGGAGCCGGACACGCCTGTGCAGCCGCCGATCAAGCCGCAGCCGTAGCTTCCCGGGGCGGCAATTTCGCTGGTTCGAAATGCAGGGGTCTCCTGCGGCCAAGAGGACAGGCACTGCTGCGGTAGCAACGACC
Organism: uncultured Acidobacteriaceae bacterium; assembly: GCA_964236875.1. Lineage (GTDB taxonomy): Bacteria > Acidobacteriota > Terriglobia > Terriglobales > Acidobacteriaceae > Granulicella. Next base: position 1,426 of record CAXSHQ010000373.1, read on the forward strand.
GGCCCTCGCTCAGCGTGAAATCACGTCGCGGGCAGAAACAGCAAAGGGCGGCCGGAGCCACCCTTTGCTGGAAAGCGTATCGTTTGTTGGCCCTGCAGTTATGCGCTTGCTTGCTGCCGAAGCTCGCGAATCTCTGAAGCTGGGAAAGCTTAGAGAGGCTGAACGTCGGACGCCTGCCAGCCCTTCGGTCCTTTGACCACGTTGAACTGGACCGCCTGGCCTTCCTGGAGGCTCTTGAAGCCGTTGGTGTTGATGGCCGAATAGTGCACGAACACATCTTCACCGTTCTGCCGGCTGATGAACCCGAAGCCCTTGGCGTCGTTGAACCACTTCACTGTTCCCTGTTCCATGTCTCGCAAAATCCTTGTTTGTGGGTGTAAGCGCTGAATCCAAACGGGGCTTCGGCCGTGGAGCCTTGCAGAAAACCAATCTGTTTCAAACGATGTGCAAATGTTAGCACGGCAGGCAACTTTTCTTAACAAAAAATTACCAAGAGTAATGCCTGCACACCCGCTAGTGCGAACCGGCAGTAGCGAGGTGTTCGCGAACGATGCGTTCGGCAGCAGCGAGCACCTCTTCGAGCGTCATGGCGGTGGAATCCAGGGTGACCGCATCATCGGCCGGACGCAAGGGCGACTCGGTTCGATTGCGATCGCGCTCGTCGCGGGCTTTCAGCTCCTGAATGGTGGCTTCTTCGGTGATGCGCGGCTGCGCCGGCGCCGACTGGTGGTAGCGGCGGTTGCCGCGGACCTCCGGTGCGGCGTCAAGGAAGATCTTGACCTCTGCGTCAGGGAAGACGGCAGTGCCGATGTCGCGGCCTTCCATCACGACGCCACCGGCTGCGCCGAGCGCGCGCTGCTGGGCGACCATCCAGGCGCGCAGGCGGGGGTGGACGGACACTTTGGAAGCGGCGGCGGTCACGTCGGTGTCTCGCACGCGGCGCGAGACGTCTACGCCATCGAGCAGGACGCGGTTGCCTTCCCGCTGCGGCTGCAGCGCGATGCGGGTGTGCGCGGCGAGCAGGACGAGGTCCTCTTCGTCCTCGAAGCCGAGATCGCGGTCTATGGCCTTGAGCGCCAGCGCGCGATACATGGCGCCGGTTTCGAGATTGAGGTAGCCGAAGCGGCGTGCCAGGTGCGCGGCGAGCGTACTTTTGCCCGCACCAGCGGGGCCGTCGATGGCGATGACCGGTTTGGTGCGCGCGGGAGTGGCTTCAGGGAGTGGGGACTTTGGCGTGGTGCTCATGATGTTTGTTATTCGCTGGAATCAGGGCGAGCCGGTCGGTCACCGCGAGGCGGACCGGAACGGCGGGCACCCGCGCCTTTGGACGGGCTCTTGCTGAAGGGACGCTTGCCGGCAAACTTGGCTGCGGACTTGCCTGGGAACTTCCCTGCGGGGCGGCCACCGGGTTTGCTGCCGAAGCTGGGCCGCGATCCGCCGGGCTTGCCGAACGGCTTGCCAGCGCGTGGCGGCCCTTTCCTTTCGCCAAAAGGGACTGTATCACTGGAGCGGGGTGGCCGGGGAGCGCTTTCGCGGTCGGCACTGAAGTTACGGCGGGGACGCTTGGCGCCTTCACTGCCTTCCTCGCGCCGAGGACGGGGGAAAGGCTTGCGGGCGCCGAAGGCCGGACGGGGCTCGCGGCGAGGCGGACGGCCCTCGGCGCCTTCTGCGCGGGGGCGGAAGGGTGCACGGCCTTCTGTGCCCTCACGACGCGCGGGCCGGAAGCCGCCGTCGCGCGGGGGACGGCCTTCCCCTTCGCTGCGTGGCCGGTACGGGCGAGCCGGACGGTCGCCGCTTTCGGTGCGCGGGCGGAAAGGCTTGCCGCCTTCAGCGCCATCGCGGCGGGGAGCCCGTGCGGGGCGGTCGGAGGAGGCGGAGAAGGTGCGGCGGGGACGGTCTTCGCCATCGCGGGCGGGGCGGTCTGCCCCATACGGCCGGGCGGGCCGGGCCGGCCGATCTGTCGATCCACTGCCGGCGCCAAACGGTTTGCGGGCAGGGCGGTCGCCAAAGGGCTTCTTGTCACCGAATGGCTTGCGTGCTGGACGCTCGCCACGATCTCCGAACGGCTTTCTGTCCCCGAATGGCTTGCGCTCGCCGAAGGGCTTCCGATCTCCGCGATCAGCAGACGGCCTGGGCCGGTAGGGGCGATCACCGCCGCGGTCATCGCTGCGTGGCGGAGGAGCTTCGCTGCCGGCCTCACTCGGGCCAGAGGCTTCGCGGCGTGACTTGCGATCTTCGTCCCAGGGCTTGGCGTACTCGCTGCGGGCGGGACGGGAAGATGCAGGGCGGGGAGATGTGGGCCGGGCGCTTGCGCCCTCGTCGCGGCGGAAGGGGCGGCGTTCGCGGTCGCTGGGTGGGGCGCCTTCACGACGCGGCGGGCGTGGGCTGCGGCTTTCGGTATCGCGGTCGCCGGAAGACTTGCGGAAGCCGCCACCGGCGGGCCGGGAGCGGAAGCCGGGGCCTACGGAGGACTTGCCGCGATAGGCGCTGCTGTCGAGCTCGCCTCGGGAGGCGAAGCGTTTGATGTTGCCTTGTTCTTCGCTTTCCTGGGGCGCGGCCGCTTCGCCTTCGGCTGTTGTCGTGGCGGACGCTGCCGGCTCGGGCTGCTCGATTTCAGGGAAGGCAGGGAGAGCGCCGGGAATGTGGAGCAGGGTTTTGCCGTCGATGACCAGCTCGTTGAGCTCGCGGGCGCCGACCAGCGCGTGGAGCACTTCGCGGATGCGCGAGCGTGCGGCGACGGGCGAGAGGAAGGCGGCGACTTCTTCTTCGCCCGCCAGTAACGACTGCGCAAGATAGAGCGAAACCAGCGCGGAAAGGGCGGTGGGCTGACCGGCGTTGGTGCCGGCCTTGATGGTCTTGGTGAAACGGCGGGTGGTGAGCTCCCACTGCGTCGCGCCTTCGCCCTGCTGGAGCAGTGGGATGACGCGCATGTGCTGCCAAAGCTCCGAAAGCGCGCGGGCCACGGCGGATTCAGTGAGCTCGCGGCCCAGCTCGGAGGCGAGCTCGGCAGCGGACATCACACCGCGCTCGGCGAGCAGCGTGTAGACGCTGG
>CAXSHQ010000374.1:0-4470 GCA_964236875.1 uncultured Acidobacteriaceae bacterium
AGCTGTTCATGCTCGCAGACCGTCACGAGCTCGAGATCCATCCGATGGCGATCCGCCAGGCGGGGCGCGCCGCGCGGCTGATCGACCGCCGGGTGCGCGCCGATCCCCGCGCCCACGCCTTGTTCCTCGAGGTGTTGACCAGCCGCCGCGATCCCGAGCGCGTGCTGCGCTGGATGAACGAGGCGGGCGTGTTCGGCCGCTTCGTGCCCGATTTCGGCCGCGTCGTCGCGCAGATGCAGTTCGACATGTACCATCATTATACCGTCGACGAGCATTCCCTGCGTGCGATCGGGCTGCTGTCCCGCATCGAGAAGGGCGAGCTGGGCGAGGAGTGAAATGGCGCCGCCGAGATATTCATCCCAGGAGTGATGCCAGCGGATGTTTAGCGTGGATGCACCGGCGGGTAGCGCGACGGTGAGGAGGCTGTCCGGGCGGGGGACGTGGGGAAGGGGTCCCGTGCCGTTTCTCGTGATGCGCCAGTTGGGGTAGTCCTGCAGGTTGACAACCAGGTACGACGCAGCTGGGGCCGTGACGTTGAAGTGCAGAGGGGTGGGGGACAGCTGCGCCTCTTCGGGCACCAGCGGCCACTCCATCTCAGGACCGATGGCGGTGGGGTTCGCGGCGGCTGGGTTGGGCGTGGTGCCGGGCGCGTAGGCGGAGGGCGTGCTGGCGAGCCAGAAGGGTGGGTTGTCGGGGCGGAGGAAGTCGGCGCTGCCGGTGGCGACCACATATTCGTCGGTGGGCTCAGGCGTGTGGTGGCGCACGAAGTCGGCTAGGAGGGAGGGTGGCTCGAGATCCGCGGTGCAGGGGACGCGTGTGGCGCCGATGACGCTGTACGAGAGCGCGGCGGTGATGGCGAGCGCGACAGCCGCAGCGGGGAGAGGCCGCAGAGAGAGGCGGCGGAGCGCGAGGGCCAGCGCAAGCGCCATGCACACGCCGAGCACGAAGAGCGTTCGCCAAGGGAACTGCACCAGCAGGAGCTCCGGCAGGGCGCGCCAGAAGGGTTTGGCCAAAAAGGTAATGCTGAAGAGAAGCGCGGTGGTAAGCGCGGCGGCAGGCAGGCCGGCGGCGCTCCAGGCAGCGCGGCCCGAAGCAGAGTTGCGCCGTAAGCGCCACCAAGCGAGGAGGAACGCCGTGCAGGTGATCGCGGCCATGATGGTGGCAATGTGGGCTGTGCGGATGAGGAAAGCGTCGCGCTGCGGCAGGAGCGTGCGATGCAGGAAGAGGTTGTCGATGGGACGCAAGGGAGCGACGAAGGCGTCGGCCATGCGGATGAAGCGGCGCTCGTAGATGGCAGGGAGGAGGAAGATGGCGGCGAGCGCGAGTCCGTACATAAGGCCGCTAGTGTAGGCCGCTGCAACACGGACCAGAGAGGGCCAACGTACCTGCGAGGGCAGGGTGGATGTAGCGATGAGGTGGCGGAAAAGCTGGATGGCGGCGAGGAAGAGGAAGACGTAGGTGGCAATCACTCCACCGGGAACGTTGGCGAGCCACATGAGGGCGAGCGGGAGCCCTATGCGCCAGGGACTGGGCTGCGCGTCCAGCATGGCGGCGAGAAGCAATGGGCAGATAGCTGCGGCGAGCAGCTCGGCGTAGGCGTTGCGGCCGGTGATCGTCCAGAGCATGAAGGGATTGGCGAGGAAGATGCAGGAGGCGAGCAGCGCGATGGATTCGGGCACATAGGTTCGCGCGAGCTTGAACATGCTGAAGCCGGCGATGCAGAGGATGATCCAGGTGAGTGCCGTAGGGACGAGGTTGAACGGCAGCAGCAGCGTAAGGGCGGCTCCGAGCAGCCAGGAGAGCGGCGGGTAGAAGACGAAGCGCGGCTCGCCGGCGTTGTAGGCAGCGAAGAAGTTCCAGCGCGGCAGCAGGACGCCATGGCGAAGCTGGTCGGCGGCGCCGAGCCAGGACTGCATGTGGAAGGTGAAGTCGTGCCCGCAGGAGGGGCCGCCAGTGAGGAAGGGTAGAACGGCCAGCAACGCCGCGAGCGGCACGATCCAGAAACGACGCATGCAGCCAGAGTAGCGAAGCGTTCCTGCAGATGCGGTGGCGCTCATGGCGAAGGAGTCCCTCGGCAAGCCCAGGGCAGCGAGAACGAGAACAGTAAGGCACCCGACGGAGAGTGCCGTGCTGTTCGACCCGGAAGAATCGGCTATGCCGCTGGTGGAGGAGCGACGGGCGGAGTCTGCTCGGCTGTAGCGCTGCCGGCGAGAGAGCTATACCAATCGATGCGGCGGGTGAAGTACATGGCGGCTGCCACGGCCAGGAAGCTGGCGACTGCGCCGACGAGCAAGGTGTTGTCCTCCAGGCGCAGCAGGAGGTAAATGAGTGTGTACAGCAGCGTGAAGACGACGGCCGCCCGGACTGCCTGAGTACGACTGGCGAAGACCCAACCGGCATTGGTGGCGAGGAGTGTGACGGTCGCCCCGCCCGCGATGATGAAGCCAAGATCGAAGCCGGCGCGCTCCGAGAGGGAAAGCAGGAGCAGGTAGAAGATGATTTGCGCGACCCCAACCAGAAGGTACTGCGCGGGGTGAACGCGCTTGCCGGTGGTGACCTCAAAGATGAAGTAGGAGAGGAAGATCAGACCGAGAAAGAGCGGAGCGTATTTGAGGGAACGCGTGACGGACTGATAGGCGTCGGCAACCTCGATGAGGGACACACCGACGGCGGGGGCGCCAAGGCCGGTCATGGTGACATCGGGTCCCTCGGAGCGCACGCCCCGAGCGATGAAGGGCACCGTCCACTCGGCACGGAAGCCAGACTTCTCCACGGTGCGCGTGGTGGGCAGGAAGGCGCCGTCGAAACCGGGGCTGGGCCAATTGCCCTGCACGGAGATGTGCGTGGTCTTACCGTAAGGAAGGACCGCAATACGCTGAGCGCCGGAGAAGCGGAGTGCCGCTGTGACGTGGAATTGTGGATTGGGCTGGCCGGGGTGCAAGCCGGCGATGCTCGCCCCAAGGAAGCTGAACTTCTGCGGCGAATCGCCGCCATCGGGCAGCGATACGTCCTGGGCGGTCTGGGTGACGACAAGGTTTGAGGTCTTGTTGGCAGTCGTGACGGTGGCGTCGGCGAGAGCGCCGCGCAGGTCGCTGACCCCGACGAGGATCTCCGCCCTGCTCCATTCAAGCTGCGAAGCAAGCGGCGGATCGATGGGAACTCCGGTGAGGTCGAACGTGGCGTCGAAGCGTGCGTCCGCCTGGAAGACCGGCACCTTGAACAGCGAGCGGCGGCGCTCTTCGGTGGTGAGCTTCACGGTCGCTTCGGCCTGTGCCGGAAAGACAAGGTAGACGCCCCGCGTGGCCGTCTTCGACGGTGCTTCGGGAGCGATGGTGTAGGGAATCGCGAGCGTGGGACCGAAAAACGTTTGCTGGCCGCCGATGTGAGCGCTCACATCCTGCACGACCGCGGAGGCACGCGAAGTTCGCTCGTCCACGAGGCTATTTACGAACAAAGCCGGAATGCTCATGAGGAGAGCCAGTCCGCAGACCACGATGAGCTTGACACCCATGGAGCGGGATCTCCGCGGAAGGACGGCGTTCGGCTGGAAGATCGGATACTGATTCATTTGCATTCTCCGTTGTGTAGAGTACTTTATATCGCAAAGTTTATGCACAGACCGGTGGGCGTCGATAAGAAATCGCAGTGAATGCCAAATCGGCCGCTTATATCGTGAGCAGGTCTTAGGCCTTGGTGGGTGCGAGGTGGCGGAGCAGGCGGGAGACGGATTCGTCTTCTGCGTCTGCTCCTTTTGCGGCGTCACGGACTACCTGTTCGAGCGTTCCAAGGTACTCAAGATAGCGGCGACGGCCGGCGGGAGTGATGCGGCAGGTGGTCTGGGGGCGGTTCCGGTCGTGACCCTTGAGGATCTCTACCAGTCCGGCTTTCTCGAGGATGCTGAGATGGCGGCTCAGGTTTCCATCCGTGAGCGTGCAGAGCTGCTTGAGCTCGGCGAAGGTGAGCCCTTTTGGATGGGTGAGCAGCGAGGTAAGCACGCTGAGGCGGGCGCGCTCGTGAATGACCCGGTCGAGGCCTTCGTAAGCGAAACGGCCTTCGGTGGCGGGCGCCGGCTTAGGCTTCATAGCCATCTCCTTTGTGAGCGAAGAAGAGAATCGCGGCAATGAGCATCTGTCCCACGCCGAAGGGAAGGCCCATGAGCAGGGGTGAGAGCGGACTTGTTTGCCCGAAAGCCACGCAGGCCATGCCGGTGAGCAGATACCAGGCACCCGCGATCTGCATGGGGCGAGGCAGGAAACGGCAGGAGGCAAAGACGCCGAGGGCGAAGACGATCTGCAGCAAGCCGGGAAGCATCCAAACGGCCGCGGGGACGTAGTGGGCCATGACCAGGATGAGGACGAGGCCGGTGCCGAGGGCGGGAAGAAACTGCTCGACCGCCATGCCGAGCATTTCATTCGACAGGCCGGAGTGCATGCGGCGCGTGCGCGTGACCATCTGCACGGCGGTGAGGGT
>CAXSHQ010000375.1:0-4468 GCA_964236875.1 uncultured Acidobacteriaceae bacterium
AGCGTGATCGTGCCGATCGCACGGCCTTCGCCGGCGATTTGAGAAACGGTGACGTAGGCATTCGCACCGCCATCCAGGGGAAAGCGATAGGCCTTTAATCCCGCTGCGACGCCATTCACCTTTATCTGCGCATACCCCTCAGCGAGGGCCTCTTCGATATAGCGCAAAAGCGCCGACCGCTCATACCCGGCGATGTTGATCTCTGCCCGCAGCCTTCTGAGCGGCCCGGTCCGGGGCGAGAAGAACCGGTGCACAAGTTCGTGCAGGAGCGTGATCTTCTGCTCGGAGAGCGACTGGTCGCGGGAGATCTCGATGATGCCGTATTCGTCGGTGACGCCCAGGCTGCCACCAGGGAGGGCATCGGGGCGGCTGACGCGAAGCTGATTGCCTGCCGGTGGGGGATCCCCCATGCGAAGGCGCGGCCGCATCGTCGGCCGGCCGCGAGCGATGACGGACTTTGCAGCGCCCTTGAGAAGCAATGCCTGCACCGTCGAGACACCGAGAATCACAACCGCTTTGGCGAAGTGCTGCGAGGCTTCGGTGAGGTCCTGGTCGCTCCTGGCATTCACGGCAGACTTGGCGAAATCCAACATCTCGCGCGCGCCTGTGAAGATCGAGAAGCCCAGGGTCACGACGCCGACGACCAGCAGGATCAGATCGACGATTTCACCGATGCCGAACAGGTGCGCCGCCAGCCAGCCAACGAGGGTGGCTGCGATGATCGCCAGACTGGCGGGCTGCAGCATGCTGAGAACAACCTGCCGGGCATCGCCGGGCAAGAGCGGCAAGGAACGGCGCATCGCCTCGCCAATCTTGTCCTGGGTGGACATTGCAACAATGCGTGGATCGACAGTGCCTGGCATGCTTCCTCCGAACGGGAACCCCTGACGAAGCACATATGTGCTCCATGCGCGAACAGCCCCGTACTAGGACGGGGTTGCAACGCGCGCGGCTGTATCAACGCAGTGGAAGACTTTCCAATCCATGGGCGAGGATGTCCGGCGGCGTGAGCAGGCTGAACACGATGTGGCCGGCGGAGGCGCCATAAAACTCGCCGGGCTGGACGAGAACGCCGCGATGGAGGGCGGCTTCGGCGAACGGCAGGCCATCGGCCGTGCGCGGGACGCGGAGCATGGCCGTCCAGCCGGCTTGCAGCTCCAGACGGGTGGCGAGGGTGCCTTGCGTGGCTCGGTCGAGGAGCCGGAGGTTGGCGGCAAGGCGGGCGCGGATGCTTCCCTGCAGCGGCTCGCGGGCGGCCAGCCAGCCGGGGAGCGCGGCCTGGGCGGGTGAATTGACGGAAAGGAACGTGTCGGCGATCACTTCAAGCCGGGCCATGGCGGCGGTGACGAGCGGCTCAGGGCCGGTGGCGGCGATCCACGAAAGCTTCATCTGCGGCAGGGCGCAGACTTTGCTGAGGCCGCTGAGCACGAAGGTGAGGGCTCGCGGCTGCAGGGCGGCGAAGGTGCTTTGGGAGGGCCCGTGCAGGCTGTAGTCGAGGAAGACTTCATCGGCGAGGAGCGCGAGGCTGCGCGTGGCGCAGAGCTCGTCCAGCGCGGCCTGCTCGCTGTGCGACGCGAAGTTGCCGGTCGGGTTGTTGGGATGGACAACGATCACGGCGCGGGTGCGCGGCGTAATGGCCCGCTCCAGCGCGGCTAGATCGATGTGCCAGCCGTGGTCGTAGAGCAGCGGGTATTCCACCAGGCGAACGTCGTCGAGCTGCGCGAGGAAGTCGAAGAGCGGGTAGCTGGGCCGCGCGATGAGGACCTCGTCGCCTTGGTTGCAGAGGAGGCGGAACAGACAGCTGTAGGCCTCGCTGGTGGAGCTGGTGAGGCAAAGCTGCTCCAGGGGGAGTTCCGCCCCGTGAGAGTGGTAGTACTCCTGGACGGCTTCGCGGGCGGGACGGGCCCCGAGCGGGTCGGGCGAGTAGGTGAGCGCGGCTCCGCTTCCGAGGGCCTGAAGGACCGTGGCTGCGGGCAGGCCAAGGCCGCAGGCGCCTGGGTTGGACATCGTGAGGTCGAGGACCTCTAAGCCGCTTTGGCGGCGCTGGCGCAGGAGTGCCGTAAGCGAGTTTTCGCTGAGATCCCAGGCGGTGCGGTCGGAGAAGTTCATCCTCCGCTTGATGGTACGCGGGGGCGTGGCTGTCCCTCTCGGTACACTCGAAGGGATGACGATGCATGAGAGGATCACCGCGCCGCGAGCGAAGGTCAAGGCAGTTCTGTTCGACTATGGCCTGGTGCTGACTGGGCCGCCGGACCCCGTAGCGTGGGAGGAGATGCGGGCCATTCTGGGCGCGGACGAGCCGGCGTTTCAGGCAGCCTACTGGCGGCATCGTCTGGATTATGACAGGGGCGCGCTCACCGGGCCGGGCTACTGGGAGGCGGTAGCGCGGGACGTCCAGCGCAGGATGATGGAGCCGCAGCTCAGCATGCTGCTGCAGTGCGATGTGGCGCTCTGGACGCAGCCGAACCAACCGATGATCGAATGGGCGGCGACGCTGCAGCGCGTGGGCGTACGCACCGGCATTCTCTCAAACTTAGGGGATGCGATGGAGGCCGGCGTGATGGGCGCGCTCGGCTGGATGAGCGAGTTCGCGCACCATACGTTTTCGCACCGGCTGGGGATCGCGAAGCCGGAGGCGGCGATCTATCGGCACGCCGCCGAAGGGCTGGGTGTGCCTTCCGAGTCGGTGTTGTTTATCGACGACCGCGAGGACAATGTCCGTGGCGCGGAAGCCGCGGGGATGCAGGCTATCCGGTACACCGACCACGGGGAGTTCCTGCGGGAGTTCCAAGAGCGCGGGTACTGCGAGGAGCTGCCGGCCCCGAGCGCTCTCTAGAAAATCTGGAAATTGACGTCGACGGTGAGGTCGACCTTGACCGGCTTGCCGTTCATGATGGCGGGCTTGAACTTGTACTGGCGGACGGCCTCAATGGCTTTTTCATCCAGGCCCATGCCAATGCCGCGAGAAACCTTGATGTGGGTCGGATTACCGCTTTCATCCACGATCAGGTAAACCAGCACGTTGCCGGAGAACTTCGCCTTGCGGGCTTCTTCGGAGAACTCAGGCTCGGGGGAGAAAATCAACGAGGGTGGGCGAACGTTGCCGCCGACGTGGAACACGCCGCCGCCGATGTTCCCGCCGGAGCCTGGTCCGATACCGTTGCCGTTGCCGGATCCAATGCCCGTGCCGTTGCCGTTTCCGAGCGAAGCGCCGGGCAGACCGGAGGTAGGCAGCCCGATGTTAGCCATGTTGTTGTTGGCCATCTTCAGGTTGTCCTGCACGTTGACGGTGGGCTCCACGGCGAGCTTGGGTTGAATCTTGGGGGCCTGGGTGGGCTTGAGGAGCTGCTCGGGTGCGAACTTCGGCAGCCGGCCCTGGCTGACCGGAGCGATGTCATGCTGTCCGCCGCCGCCACCCATCTTCTCGGTTTTGATCGTTACGGGCGGAGGTGGAGGCGGGGGTGCGGAGATGTCGGTGAGGGCGACCGTCGGCTTGGGCGACGCGATGATGCCCACGTGGCGAGCGATGATGAAGGCGATCAGCGCGATGATGGCGCCGTGCAGGACGACCGCAATGGCCGTGGACGTGGGGCTGCGCTTGACGGCCATGCGGTCCGGCACGGCGATGGGCTTGGACTCGAGAACAAGCGGCGGCAGCTTGGGCGCGAAGAAGACGTCGCGGATGCTGGAAACGAGCGAAGAAAAGACACCGGGCTGCGTGGTGCTTGTCGTGGTGCAGCTCGATGATCTCGCCGCTGATGTGCGGAGCGAAGGAGGGGGAGCCTGCGGCGTTGAACGGAACGGGAGTCGGGGAGTCAGCCATAGGAAACGATTTGCCAGCCAGGCACAGTGCCGGGCTTATGACAGAGGTCTGCCAGGCCCAACCACGATTGTACGCACGTGTGCCCCGGGTGCGCTCATCGGATTAGACGCAGGAAGATGCCCGCTGGTCTCGCTCTGTGGAAGGGCCGTTACAATAAAGGTTTGGGCGCGGGCCCGCCTGGGCCCGAAGTGAGCGGCGCGAGGCTTCAGGCGCAGGCCGCTCTATCGCCCACACAGACAATGGAGTGGATGTGGCTGACGGCAAAGCACTGAAGGGTACGCTGAACCTTCCGAAGACCGACTTTCCCATGAAGGCGAACCTGCCACAGAACGAGCCTGGGCGGCTCGCGGGCTGGGAAGCGGCTGGGCTGTATGGCGAGATTCGCCGGGCGCGGGCGGGTGCGCCGAAGTATGTGCTGCACGACGGGCCGCCGTATGCGAACGGCGCCATCCACCTGGGACACGCGCTGAACAAGTGCATCAAGGACTTCGTGGTGAAGACGAAGACGATGGCCGGGTTCGACGCACCGTATGTGCCGGGGTGGGACTGCCATGGGCTGCCTATCGAGATCAAGGTGGACGAGCAGCTCGGCGGCCGCAAGCTGCAGATGGACCCCGTGGAAGTGCGGAAGGCGTGCCGTGAGTA
>CAXSHQ010000376.1:0-4457 GCA_964236875.1 uncultured Acidobacteriaceae bacterium
GGCTACGGCGGCGCAGGTGCAGGTGCTGGCCGAGGCTGGGGTGGACTTCATCAAGGATGATGAGCTGCAGACGGATGGGCCGCATTGTCCGTTTGCGGAGCGGGCGGCGGCGGTGCTCAGTGTGCTGGACGGATGGGCGGAGCGCACGGGCAAGCGGGTGATGTACGCGGCCAACATTACGGGCGATCTGGACCAGATGCTGGAGCGGCTGGAGCTGCTGCATACCCTCGGCGGCACGTGCGCGATGGTGAGCATGAACTCCATTGGACTGCCCGCCATGCAGGTGGTGCGGCGGCATGCGCGGGTGGCGATCCATGGGCATCGCAATGGCTGGGGCATGCTGGGGCGGTCGCCGGCGGCTGGGATGAGCTTTGTGGCGTTCCAGAAACTCTGGCGGCTGGCGGGCATCGATCCCACGCATGTGAACGGATTGCGTAACAAGTTCTGCGAGGACGATGCGAGCGTAGTCGCCTCGGCACGGGCCTGCCTGACGCCGATGTTTCCTGCACCGTATCCGGGGTGCGAGATCGTGCCGGTGTTTTCGTCAGGGCAGTCGGCGCGGCAGGCTCCGGATACGTTCAAGGCGCTGGGGAGCACGGACCTGATCTATGCGGCGGGTGGGGGCATCCTGGGGCATCCGGACGGGCCAGCGGCTGGAGTGCGCAGCTTGCAGCAGGCGTGGGAGGCGGCTACGCTGGGCGTTCCACTGCTTAAGTATGCGGAGAGGCATGGCGAGCTGCGCGCGGCGCTGGAGCAATTTGGGTCGTAGTATCGGCTGTTGAAGGCAGCTTGGATGAGCAAGCGAGGAACCACGGACCATGGCGCGCGGACAGATTCTCTATAGCTTCTACGGGGATGACTTCACGGGCTCCACGGATGCGTTACAGCAGCTGGCATCCAACGGCGTGGAAGCGGTGCTGTTTCTGCGACAGCCGAGCGCGGAGCAGCTGGCGCGCTTTCCGGGTGTGCAGGCGATTGGGATCGCGGGCGACAGCCGGTCACGAAGCCCGGCATGGATGCGCGAGAACCTGCCTGATGTGTTTGCGCAGCTGAAGTCCTTTGGCGCGCCGGTGAGCCAATACAAGGTTTGCTCGACGTTCGATTCGGGGCCGGAGGTTGGATCGATTGGCTGCGCCATCGATATCGGGCTGGAGGTGTTCACGGGGACGCCGTTCGTGCCCGTGGTGGTCGCGGCTCCGCACCTGCGGCGCTACGTGTGCTTCGGGAACCTCTTTGCCGCAGCCCCGGGTGGCGAGGTGGTGCGGATCGACCGGCACCCCATGCGGCGGCATCCGGTGACGCCCATGACGGAAGCCGACCTGCGCACGCACCTGGGTGGGCAGACGGCGGAGGCGGTCGGGCTGGTGGACCTGGCGCAGTGGGCTGGGAACGGAGCGCCGGCGCTGCCATCGGAGCGGATTGTGTTGTTCGACGGGACCGATGCCGCGATGAACGGGCGGGTGGGGGAACTGCTGTGGCAGCACGCGCAGGAATCACCTTTGTTCTCTGCTGCGAGCTCCGGGTTGACTGCGGCTTTGGTGCACGCGTGGCATGCGGATGGGATTCTCGCGCGGGAGGCGCCGTCTGTCGCACGCCCGGCCAAAGTGTCGCCGCTGCTGGTTGTCAGCGGTTCCTGCTCGGCGGCTACGGCGGGGCAGATCCGGTGGGCTCTGGCGCACGGCTTCAGCGGGATTGCTGTTGATCCGAAGCTGCTGGTGGATTCGGAGACCGGGGACGCGGCTCGGGAACGGCTCGCGTCCGAGGCGGCTGGTGCGTTGCGCGCCGGGAGGTCCACGGTGCTCTATACCGCGATGGGGGCAGCGCAGACGGAGAGTGTGTTCGGCGAGCCGCTGGGCGCGGCTCTGGGGCAGGTGATAGCGGCGGTGCTGGAGACGTATGATCTGCGCCGCCTGGTGTTGTGTGGTGGGGACACGTGCTCACACGCGGTGCAGCAGTGGGAGGTCGATGCGCTGACGTGGGTGGCCGATGTGTCGCCAGGTGCGCCGTTGTGCCGGGCGCACTCCACGGCGCCCAAGCTGGATGGGCTGGAGCTGGTGCTCAAGGGTGGGCAGATCGGGGAGGAAGATATGTTTGGGCGGGTGCTGCGGCTGGGTGCGTGAGACCGGCGCGTTGGACAACTTGGTCGGGTGGCTTCCTGAGGCTGTTGTGCTTCTGCGAGCAGACTACGGAGATCCCATTCACTTCGTTCAGGGCAGGCTCTTCGCTACGCTCAGGATGACGCCTTGAATTAGCTAGCGCGATGTACTGAGGCGGAGGTCTAGCTGGCGCGGGAGAGTCGGAGGTCGTCCTGCAGACCCTGGGTGCAGTCGACCAGAGCGAACAGGACCGCGGCGAGCAGCACCATGCCGGCTATGAGCTTGAGCGGCAGGTTGTAGTTGCCGGTGAGGCCCACCACATAGCCGAACAGAACCGTGCAGCACCAGCCGCCAAGATTGCCTGCGGTGTTCATCATGCCGGTGGCGGTTCCGCCGAAGCGGCCGCCGAGGCTCATGCACATGGCCCAGGCGGACGGCAGCATCAGGTCCATGATGCCGAAGCCCAGTGTGGCGAGGACCGCTATTGCCGTATGGCCGTGCACGCTCGCCATGCATGCGAGCAGGACGGCCGTGCACGTGAGGCTGACGCCCGTGACCCAACGGTAGGTGAGCTTGCGGCCGAAGCGGGTGACGAGCCGCTCGCTGACCGTACCGCCGATGAGGTTGCCAAGCAGGCCCATAAAGAAGGGGAATGAGGCCAGGATGCCCATCTGGGCAGGGGAGAAGCCAGCGCCGCGAACCATCCAGGTGGGGAACCAGCCGTAGTAGAACCAGCTGCCCCAGGCGTAGGCAAAGTAGGCGACGGTGATGAGCCAGAGCTGCGGCAGGCGCAGCAGGCTTGCCCAGGGTGTGTGGCCGGGGTGGTCGAGCTCCGCGGTACCTATCTCCGTGAGCTCTTCAGCAGAGATGGTGTGCATCTCGTCAGGGTTGTTGCGGAACCACCGCCACCAAGCGGCCGCCCAGAGCATACCCAGCACGCCGAGGACGATGAACATGGAGCGCCAGCCGAAGTGACGCGCGTAGGGCGCGAGCAGCAACGGCGCGAGCCCGCCGCCCAGACGGCTGGCACCCCAGACAAAGCCCTGCGCGCGGGCGTGCTCGCGCTTGGGGAACCAGCGCGAGATGACGCCGGCTGCGTTGGGGTAGGCGCCCGCAGCGCCCACGCCGAAGAGGAAGCGCGCGCCTGCTATCTGGACAAAGCTGCGGCAGGCGCCGGTAAGCGCCGTGAAGGTGGACCACCAGAGCGTGATGCGAGTGAGCTCGCGACGCTGGCCGCGGCGGTCTCCGGCGGCGCCGCTGGGGATCTCGAAGGCGGCGTTGGCCAGGACGTAGGCGCTGAGCACCCAACCCCACTGCTGGGGAGAAAGGTCGAGCTCGCGGCGTATGCCGGGCTCCGCGATGGGCAGGGCAAGGCGGTCGAGAAAGGTGATTGCGGAGACAACGCAGAGCAACGTCAGGACGCCGTTGCGCTTTCTCACGTGGCGGCCCCGGCGAGCTGCTGGCTTTGCTGTTCGTCCCTGGCGCGTGTGGCGACGCGCAGGGCTGCGAGAACTTCCGCCGCTTGCGCTACGGCCAGCTCGGGGGAGCTGAGGACGGGCATGTCGAGCGTACCCTCCGGGAGCGTCTTGACGACCCGCGCCATGCTGGCCTGTGCGAGCACAACAAGATCGGTTTCGCGCATGTCCTGCAGCAGAGCGCGGGTGAGGATGGCGTCGTGGGTTGCGGTGTCTCCGGACAAGACGGCATCGAAAGCGCCGTCGCAGAGGGAGGTCACGATCTCGATCTCTCGTCCCGCTTCGGCTGCCTTGCGGCGCAAGAGGGCGACGGTGGGGTCAAGCGTGGTGCGCAGAGTTGCCATGACGCCGATCCTGCGGCCGAGTCGCACCGCCTTTTCGGCCATGGCTTCATCGACGCGGACTACGGGCGTGTCGAAGAGCTGCTGAGCGGCCACAACCCCCGCACCGATGGAGCTGCAGGTAATCATGATGGCGTCGGCGCCGGCCATCTCGGCGGACTCAACGAGGCTGAGCAGCCGCCGCATGGTGACGCGGCGCAGCTCGCCGGCGCGAATGGTGTCCTTGATGAGGCTCTCGTCCACCATGTGGAACAGGTGACGCCAGGCATGGCTTGCCGGCAGAGGTCGGTAAACAACGGGGTCAGCGTTGGACTTGTGTGGATCAACGCCAGCGTTTGGCCCATCTCGTTACTCCGGTGGAAACAACAGCCTCCATGCACGGCAGCCGCTTGCGAGGCTACATTACGTGGAGAGCAGAAGGAATTAAGCGAGCCTTGCGGTTAGGGGCAAAGCTCACAGTGTGAAAGTCAGTCTAAAACGAAACCCGACCGGAAAACTCGCTGGCGTATGTTACCGGCAGAGGTCGTATAGCCGAGAGCGAAGAA